>NZ_CP031697.1:0-307333 GCF_004136375.1 Xanthomonas oryzae pv. oryzae | reverse complement strand
ACACCGTTGCCAGCACGAGAACCCTCAACAGGCACTTCACGGGTGCCGCGCCTCCTGCAAGCGCCCACGCAGAATGAACGTCACCCCGTCGCCCAGTGCCATCTGCCACGCATTCATTCCGTAACGTCCACGCAGGACCGTACCTCGACTGATCACGTCGCAATCATAGCCCGTCCGGGTGCATTCGGCCGGAAGTACATGCAGGGTCTCGATGTGGGTGATTCCGCGGATGGTCAGGTTGCCGGTGATGTCGCCACCGCCCTTGATCACATCGTCGGTATACGGAAGCGACTCGAATTCGACGACCGGGTAGTGCGCAACATCGAAAAAATCCTCGCCCCGCATCCAGCTGGTGTAACGGTCCTTGCCCGGGATCTCCACCTGGGTGGCATCCAGCCAGAACCGCACCTGCTTGCGTTTGTCCGGCAGTTCGACCACTTCACCGCGAAACCGTGGGAAAAACCCCTCGATCTTCATTCCGAAACGGGTTTTGATCTCGAATCCGAAGCGCGATTGCGCCGGGTCGATGAAATGCACCTTCTGCTGCGCCAGACAAGGCAGTGTGACCCAGAGCGCGAGCCAGGCGAACCAGCGCAGCGACGATGACACGGGTCAAGGCCACCAGAAGGCGGTCAGGCGGGCGATGCCCGGCTCGATGGTGGCGTCCAGCGGCAAAGCCAGCAACGCGATCGAGGCGGTGGGCATGCCACGGTAATCGCCGGTCTGGCCGCTGTGCATCAGCGCCGCCAGCCGTTCCAGGCCGGGATTGTGGCCGACCAGCAGCAGGCGCTCGGCCTCGCGATGTTCGTCCACCAGGCTGGCCACGGTGCCGGCTGTGGCCTCATAGATGCGCTCGTCCAGCCGTTGTTCGATATAGCCGGTGAGCTCGAGCACCGCCTCCAGGGTTTCGCGGGCGCGCCGGGCCGGCGAGCACAGCACCCGGTCGGGCACCAGCCGCTGCTCGCGCAGCCAGAGTCCGGCCGCTTCGGCCTCGGCGATGCCGTGCGGGGACAGCGGGCGATCAAAATCGGCCTGACCGGTATCGGCCGGTGCGGCATGGGCGTGTCGCAACAAGATCAATTCGCGCATAGGAACTTCCCGGTTCTAGGACTTCTTGAGCCACTTGAACAGCGGCTCCCAGTCCTGTTGATGGTCGCGCACCTGCGCCGAGCGGTAGTCGAACAAGCTGCGTCCCAACCCGGCCATGACCACGTAGGCCTGGGTGTCGCGCAGTTGCGTCACCAGCGGGTACGGCCAGCTACCGATCATGTCGGCGGCCTGTTGCGAGGTCTGGGTCCAAGGGCGGGCGCGATTGAGCACCAAGCCCACCGGCAGTTTGCGCTGGTGCACGCTTGGCACCTTGGCCAGCGTGTTGAGAAAGCCGACCACCGCTTCGATATCGAGTGCCGAGGACAACACCGGCACCACGATGGCATCGACGTGGTCGAGGAATCCGCTGAGATCGTCGGCCATTGCCCCGGCCGGCGCATCGATGATCAAGGTATCGGTGCCGTCGGGCACCGCCGCCTGCCAGCTGCGGCGTTTGGTGGCGTCAATCGGCAGTACCGCACTTTCCAGACTGGCGCGACGCTCCGCCCAGCGGGTGGACGAGCCTTGCGGATCGGCATCTGCCAGCACGGTGCGCTGACCTTGCAACGCCGCATGTGCGGCCAGATTGGTGGCGATCGTGGTCTTGCCGACGCCGCCTTTGGAGGCGGCCACCAGGACTGTCTTCATGCACGCCTCACTTCCGGGAGCAAGCCGGCAGCGTACACCGCGGCAAGGTGAGGAAGTAGTCGAAACGCGTGAAACGCCTTGATGGCGTACAGGCAAGGACAGCGCAGACCTCCAGCCGATGGATGCAAACGCCTTGTGCCGCCAGTGCGCGCGGCGATGGCTGCACACCTCTCACCCAGCGCAAGATCGTCTCCGCGTATTGCGCAGAAGCAGGAGTGCTGTGCATGGGCGATGGCGTGGTCGCAATGCAGCATGGCAGCGGCATTGGACCTCGGCGTGTAACCGAGCGACCGGACGCAAGCGCATGCAGCTGCTGTCCCGCTGCCGCACGGCGCATGTCAGCGCCGCAGCCTTACGCCACCAACCGCGCCAGCAGCCAGGCCCACGCAGGCAGCGTCAGCAACGACAACAAAATGCTGTAGCCAACCATCGCTGCAGCCAGGCGTGGCGCCAGCCGGTGCGAAATGGCCAGCGCGGCGGCAGTGATCATGGTGGGCATGGCCGATTCGAGCACATTGGTCTGCAGCATCTGGCCGTGCAGGCCGAGCACCCAGGACAGCGGCAAGGCCAGGACCGGTATCAGCAACAGCTTGAATATCAGGCCCACCGCCAGCGGCTTGAGTTCGTCCGCGGGCAGGCGCAGCTGCAGCGAAAAACCTACCGACAGCATCACCAGCGGCAACATCGCATCGGAAAGGTTCTTGAGGCCTGAGCCGATCCAGTTCGGCGGTTGCTCGGGCATCAGCGTCAGGGCGAACAGCAGCGCCCACAACGGTGGAAACTGCAGCACCCGCATCAGGATCAGCCGCCCGGTTGGCGGGGTATCGCCGCTATAGCGGGCCAGCACGTACAACCCGAACGTAGACAGCAACACGAAGGTGCCGAACTGGTCGTAAACCACTGCATAGGGCAGCGCGTGATCGCCGATCAGTGCGCGCACCATCGGGAAGCCGATAAAGCTGGAATTGGTGAACACCACGCACATCAGCAGCGCGGCGTATTCGGCGCGGCCGAAGCGCAGCAGGCGGCTGCAGCCCCACAGCAACGGCACGATGATGGCGGTGAGCAACCACGGCGTGGCAATCACCCCGCCCAGCGATGCGTCCAGATGCAGCCGCGGGACATAGGTCAGCACCGACGCCGGCAGGCAGATGTACAGCACGATAAGGTTGAGCACATCGGCGCTGTTGTCGGGCAACACCCGCAGGCGGGCGAACAGCAGGCCCAGCCCCAACATGGCCAGAATCAAGGCAAATGCATCTACCGCCATGGCGCGTGATCGTGTCCGTTGGAAAGCCGTGCACAGGATCGCATGGCGGCGCACGTTTCACTGGAAAAGCCAGCCTGGCTTGGCGCAACGCAAGGAAGTGTCAGTGACCGCATCGTTAAACGCAAAGTCGAAGGCGCGGTTTGCTGGCTGCTTTGGTGGATGCCATTCGCACCGACCAACTCGACTGGTCCTTTTCCCGGCACAGCGCCCACCCAATGCAAACACCACGCTGCGGGACATCCCCGCAGCGCAGCGAGGCGCTTACGGAAACGTCGGCGGCTTGGCCTGCCAGGCCGCGAAGACCTCGGCCAAGGTGGCGCGCTCTGCCTCGCGCCATTCCGGCAACAGGCTGGCGTAGTTGGCGGTGCTGCTCCAACGGTCGGGCCAGGTGCGCACGGCTGCCGCATACCACTCGACCGCATCTTGCTTGCGCCCCACGCGCCAGAGCGCGAGTGCAGCCGTCGTCGGCAACCATTCCGGCGTGGCCGGACGGCCATTGGCCAGGTTGGCCCATTGCTGCAGCGCCTTGTTCGGCTAGTCGGCACGCAGCAGATCCCATCCGTAGTTCCAGGTGATGGCCCGGTACTGCGGGCTGCCGTTGGAGACCAGCGCCAACGCGCCTTGATAGAACTCATCGCCTAACTGCATGCGTCCATCGGCGTAGGCCAGCGACGCCAACTGTGCGCGCGGATCGACCGCACGGGCGTCACGCTGCACCATCGCCGCAAGCCGCTCGACGACTGCATCGCCCTGGCCTTGAAAGGCGATCACGACCTTGGTTGTGCTGCGGTCTTCGTCGAAATAGAACTCTTTGGGCTTGGGCAGGCTCTGCACCTGCGCAAACGACCACACCCCTCCAAGCAGGGCCAGAGCGGCCCACGCGTATTTCCTTCTCACTGTGTGTTCCCCTGACAGCAAAAGGCCCTTCCCGCCCCCATCCTAACCGCAGCGCGTCGGCTGCGCATCCGCACGGGGACGGGTGCGTAAAAGGCGACTGTTACACTTTGCGTCGCCGTTTTGGAATCCGTCGGGTGCGTCAGATAGTTTCAGATGACAAGCACCGGGGCCCAGCCACCCTTTCCGGGCACGCCATGACCAGTACCGCTGCACGTTCTTCTCCCGACTCTGCCAACACGCCGGAGCTCGACCAGGTGGATGCGGATTACACGCTGGACCACAAGTACACGCGGACCGATGGGCGCATCTATCTTTCGGGGGTGCAGGCGTTGGTGCGGCTGCCGCTGCTGCAGCGTTTGCGCGATGACGCCACCGGGCTGCAGACCGCTGGCTTCATCAGTGGCTATCGTGGCAGCCCGCTGGGCGGGCTGGACCTGGAACTGTGGCGTGCGCGCAAGCATCTGGACGCGGCCAAGGTCACTTTCACTCCCGGCCTCAACGAGGACCTGGCCGCCACCATGGTGTGGGGCACTCAGCAGACCAACCTGTTCCCTGGTGCGAAGGTGCAGGGCGTGTATGGCATGTGGTACGGCAAGGGTCCGGGCGTGGACCGCAGCGGCGATGTGTTCAAGCACGGCAATGCCGCCGGCACCTCCCCGTTTGGCGGCGTGCTGGCACTGGCCGCCGATGACCATGCCTGCCGCAGCTCGACCCTGCCGCATGGGTCGGAAGAGGAATTCGTCAGCGCGATGATGCCCATCCTCAATCCGGCCGGGGTGCAGGACATCCTGGACATGGGCCTGCTGGGCTGGGCGATGAGCCGCTACACCGGGCGCTGGATCGGCTTCAAGACGATTGCCGAAACGGTGGAATCGTCCGCTTCGGTGGACATCGACCCATTCGCACGCACGATCGTGCTGCCGGAGGATTTCGCACTGCCGCCGGGCGGTTTGGGCATCCGCTGGCCGGACCCGCCGATGGATCAGGAGATGCGCCTGCACCGGTATGCGATTGGCGCGGCACAGGCCTTTGCGCGCGCAAACCACATCGACAAGGTGGTGCTAGATGCGCCGCACGCACGCTTGGGCATCGTGACCACCGGCAAGAGCTATCTGGACGTGCTGCAGGCGCTGGAATACCTGGGCCTGGATGCGCAGGCCTGCGCGCAGATCGGACTGCGCGTGTACAAGGTCGGCATGACCTGGCCGCTGGAACCGGTGGGCATCAGCGCATTTGCGCAGGGTCTGGAAGACATCGTGGTGGTGGAAGAGAAAAAAGCCTTCATCGAGCGCCAGATGAAGGAGCTGTTCTACAACTGGCCGGGCAGCGCCGGCGCACGGCCGAGCATTGTCGGCAAATACGATGAGCAGGGCGCGTGGATCCTGCCTTCCACCGGCGAGCTGACGCCTGCCACCATCGCCGGGGTGATCGGCGGGCGCATCCTGCGCCTGCTGCAATCGAGCACGATCAATACCGATTCGATCCAACAGCGCCTGCGCTGGATGGATGCCAAGGAAGCGGAAATGGCGCTGCCGCGCGCGCAATTCCCGCGCGTGCCGCATTACTGTTCGGGTTGTCCGCACAACACGTCCACCGCAGTGCCGGAAGGCTCGCGCGCGCTGGGCGGTATCGGTTGCCACTACATGGTGACCTGGATGAATCGCGCCACCGACACCTTCACCCACATGGGCGGCGAAGGCGTGACGTGGTCGGGGCAGGCGCCGTTCACCGATACCCCGCACGTGTTCCAGAACCTGGGCGACGGCACTTACTTTCACAGTGGCTCGTTGGCGATTCGGCAATCGGTCGCCACCGGCGTCAACATTACCTACAAGATCCTCTACAACGACGCGGTGGCGATGACCGGCGGCCAGCCAGTGGATGGCACGCTCACCGTGCCGGACATCGCGCATCAGCTGCGCGCCGAAGGCATCCACGCGATTGCGGTGGTCAGCGACGACATCGTCAAGTGGACGCGGCGGCGCGATCTGTTTCCCAACGACGTTGCGTTTCACGATCGCAGCGAGCTGGAGGCGGTGCAGAAGCATTTGCGCACGGTCAAAGGCGTGTCGATCCTGATCTTCGACCAAACCTGCGCAACCGAAAAACGCCGCCGTCGCAAGCGCGGCAAGTTGATCGACCCGCCCAAGCGCGTGATGATCAATTCGCTGGTGTGCGAAGGCTGCGGCGATTGCGGCGAGAAGAGTTTCTGCGTGTCGGTCTTGCCGAAGGAAACCGAATTCGGGCGCAAGCGCCAGATCGATCAGTCCAACTGCAACAAGGATTATTCCTGCGTTTCTGGTTTCTGCCCGAGTTTTGTCACCGTGCATGGCGGCGCACCGCGCAAGGGCAAGAAGCGCGATACCAATACGCTGCTGGACACGCTTCCCGAGCCGCCCAGGCGCATCTCGCTGGAGCGGCCCTGGAATATCCTGATCACCGGCGTCGGCGGCACCGGCGTGGTGACCATCGGCGCGCTGCTCGGCATGGCCGGCCATCTGGAAGGCAAGGGCGCTACGGTGCTGGACCAAACCGGCCTGGCGCAAAAGGGCGGCGCGGTGACCACGCATATCCGCATCGCACGTCAGCCTGACGACATCCACGCAGTACGCATCGCTGCAGGCGAAGCGGATCTGGTGCTGGGCTGCGACATGGTGGTGGTCAACGATTATTGGGCGCTGTCCAAGGTGCGCGATGGCCGCACCCAGGTGGTGCTCAACACCTACGAAGCCATGCCGGGCAACTTCACCACGCAACCGGACCTGCAGTTTCCCGCTGCCGAGATTATCGCCGGTGTGCGCACCGCGCTCGGTGGCAAGGAGCCGTTGTTGCTGGATGCCACACAGCTGGCAACTGGGTTGTTGGGCGATGCCATCGCCAGCAATCTGTTCATGCTCGGCTACGCCTGGCAACACGGGTTGGTGCCGTTGTCGCATGCAGCGCTGATGCGCGCGATCGAACTCAATGGCGCGGCCATTGCGATGAATCAGCAGGCATTTGCCTGGGGCCGCTTGGCTGCGATCAATCTGCCGGCAGTACGGCGCGCTGCGGGTCTGGCCGACACCGACGCGCCAGCACATCTACGCGGCGACACCCCGCAAGCGCGTGGCCGAGGCAGCTGGGAAGAGCACGACCTTAGCGGTCAGGGCGCGCCGCATGCGCTGGCGCAAACCGATGCCAGCACGCTGCATGGCGACCTCGCTGCACCGGCCGATCCGCTCGACGACGAGCAGCTGGCGCACTCGCTGGACGACGCCATCGCGCGTCGCATCGCGTTCTTGACCGACTACCAGGATGCCGCCTACGCGCAGCGTTATCGCCACCTGGTCGAGCGCGTGCGCGCGCACGAGCTGCAGCGCGTGCCCGGCAGCAGCGCACTCACCGAGGCGGTGGCGCGGTACGCCTTCAAGCTGATGGCCTACAAGGACGAGTACGAAGTGGCGCGCCTCTACACGCGTGGCGACTTCCAGCGCCGATTGCAGCAGCAATTCGAAGGCGACTACACGCTGCGCTTCCATCTGGCGCCGCCGTTGCTGGCAAAGAAAGACGCGCACGGCAACCTGATAAAGCGCGAGTACGGGCCGTGGATGTTCACGGCCTTCAAACTGCTGGCGCGGTTGAAGTTCCTGCGGGGCGGCAGGCTCGACGTGTTCGGCTACAGCGCAGAACGGCGGGGCGAACGCCAGCTGATTGCCGATTACCGTGCAACCGTGGACATGCTGCTGGAACGGCTGGATGCCGATAACGTCGGCCTAGCTGCGCAGATCGCCAGCATTCCGGAGCACATTCGCGGCTATGGCCACGTCAAGCATGCGCATCTGCAGGAAGCCAAGGCGCGCGAAGCTGCGCTGCTGGCGCAGTGGCGCAATCCAAAGGCGTTGCATGTGGTGCAGGCGGCATGATGTCGCCGAACAATGACATTTCATTGATGTCATCGCTCGATGACATATCGTGCATATGATTGATTGCCTGGGCAGGATCGGCATGCAGATGTAACCGATCGGCGACATTGCACCAATGTAACCGATCGGTTACATTGCAGCCATGGATACGGTCCGCACTCCTTCCGATGTCGGCAACATCATCCGCGCCAGGCGCAAACGCCTGGGCTGGGATCAGGCTCGCCTGGCCCACGAAATCGGCGTGAGCCGACAGTGGATCGTCGATATCGAGAAAGGAAAGCCGCGTGCGGAACTGCAGCTGATCCTAAGAGCGCTGCAGGCGCTGGGGCTGGAGTTGATTCTGAGCTCGGACGTTGCTCAGATTCCGCCGGCGAACGCACCTGAGCGCGGCACCGTGACGCCGATCGATCTCGACGCGATCATTGAACACAACCGGTCCAATTCACGATTGGGAACGACCGTTCTCAATGCGTTTAACAACAACATCTTCAAGAATCAATTCTCCTCGCTCGATAGGCTGAAAAACGCCGACTTGCACAGACCATTCTCGGCAGTGGATGCTCTAGAGCAGTGTCCGGCACAGGCAGCATCAGCAGTAGCTCTGAATAGATATTCCTCGATGATCGATGCGCCAAATGAAAGAAATTTGGTGAGTGAGCCCTTGCAAAAACGGTTCCCCGCGCTTGATCGTCCGACGATTGGCGAGACAACGAAAATATCCAAGGTCATATCGAAACCTTCTAAAAAGAAGGCCGATCCGTGAGACTGGTCGCGCTGATCGAAAACCAGGTGATCGGCCATCTGGCGCCCGATCAGCATGGGCATCCACGATTCACCTACGCGCCGGACTGGCAGCATTCGAAAAATGCGATACCGCTGTCGTTGAACCTTCCCCTCAGCAAGGAGCATCATCCGACTGAGGCGGTCAGTGCAGTGCTATGGGGCCTGCTGCCAGACAACGAAGCCACCTTGCAACGCTGGGCATCCAGGTTCCAGGTTTCGCCGCGCAACCCGCTCGCCCTGTTGTCGCATGTCGGCGAGGATTGCGCTGGTGCGGTGCAGTTCGTCACCGAAGCTAGGCTTGAGGATGTACTGTCCGGTGCCAGCGATGGCATCGAACCGCTCACCGATGGCGAACTGGAAGCACGCTTGCGCAGGCTGCGGCAGGACATCGGTGCGGCGCGCCAAGTCGATGACGTCGGGCAGTTCAGCCTGGCAGGCGCGCAGGCCAAGATCGCACTGCTGCACGACGGCCTGCAATGGGCCATCCCGGCCGGACGCATCCCGACCACGCATATCCTCAAACCACCGAGCGGCGAATACGACGGGTTCGTCGAGAACGAGTTGTTCTGCCTGTGCCTGGCGCACAGCATCGGTCTGCCAACCGCAACCGCACAGGCGCTGCGCGTCGGCGCTGAAACCGCCATTTGCGTCAAACGTTACGACCGCACCGGTGTTAACGGAGTGCTGCTGCGCATCCATCAGGAAGATACCTGTCAGGCGCTGGGGGTGATGCCGCACATCAAGTATCAGAACCAGGGCGGTCCTGGGGTGGAGGCGATCTCACAACTCTTGTGGACGCACTCGTCGCAACCGCGGCAAGACGTAGAAACCTTGTTCCAGGCCCTGGTCTTCAATTACCTGATCGGCGGCACCGATGCGCATGCGAAGAACTATTCGCTACTGCTCAGCCAACACCGGCAGGTACGGCTGGCGCCGTTGTACGACATTTCCAGCGCCCTGCCGTATCCGCAGCTGCAACAGCGCAAAATCAAGATGGCAATGAAGATCGGCAGCCACTATCGCTGGTGGGATATTCGGCCAGGCGACTGGCGGCAACTGGCCGAAACGCTGCATCTGGACGCACCGGCCTGCCTGGCCTGGATGGCGATGGCTGCAAGCGCCTTGCCCGATCAGGCGCGTGATCTTGCCGTCGCACTTCGAGAGGACGGCGTGGCGCATCCGGTCCTGGATGCACTGGTGGACGCCATCGCCGCTTCCTGTCAACGCACGCGCACACTATTGCAATCGAACTGATCGATGGCGACCCGTATCACTCGGCTGCACTCGGCCATGGTCGCTCACAGCGGACGCAGCAGGCGCAGGCCGAACCAATCCTTGGCATCCTTCCAGCCATGGGTGACCTTGAGCCCGGCCGCGGCGGCCAGTTCGGCGAAGCGCGCATCTGTGTACTTGTAGCTGTATTCGACCTGCATCGCTTCGCCGTCGGCGAAGGCAATGTCCTGGCCACCCACCTGGACGCGCTGGTCGCGCTGGCTGATCAGGAAGGTCTCGATGCGGCCGCGTTCGCGCGCATACACCGCATGGTGACGGAAGCCGTCCAGATCGAAATCGCTGCCGATCTCGCGGTTGAGCCGCGCCAGCAGGTTCAAGGTGAACTCGGCGGTGATGCCGGCCGCGTCGTTATAGGCGGCTTCGATCAGCCCGACGTCCTTGTCCAGATCGATGCCGATCAGCGCGCAGCCGTCGCTGCCGATGGTCTGGCGCATCGCATCCATCAGCGCGATGGCGGCAGTGTCGGTGAAATTGCCCAGCGTCGAGCCGGGGAAGAACACCAGATGGCGCCGTGCCGGGCGCTGCGCATCGGGCAGACGCAGCGGCTTGGTGAAGTCGGTGCAGACAGGCAGCATCTGGATCTGCGGAAACTGCTGGGCCAGCCGTGCGGTGCTTTCCAGCAGCGCGGTGCGCGAGATTTCCAGCGGCGTATACGCCACCACATCGCGCAGACCCTGCAGCAGCAGCTCGGTCTTGCGACCACTGCCGCTGCCATATTCGACCACGTGCACACCGGCGCCGATGGCCTGGGCAATCGAACCCATGCTGGCTTCCAGCAAGCCCAGTTCGGTGCTGGTGAGGTAATACTCCGGCTGCCGGGTGATCGCTTCGAACAACTGCGAGCCGCGCGCATCGTAAAAATATTTCGATGGCAGCGTCTTGGGCGTTTGCGACAGGCCCGCCAATGCATCGGCGGTGATGTCGTCCGGCTGTGGGCGCAGGTCGGTCAGCGCAGCGTGCGCGCGTTGCATGGCATGGGCGGCGGCGTTCAAGGCAGATCCTTGGCAAGGCGCACGCCGGCAAATTGCCAACGCGCATCGGAGGGGAAAAAGTTGCGGTAGCTGGCACGCAGATGGCTGGCGGGGCTGGCGCAACTGCCGCCACGCAGCACCCACTGCGCATTCATGAATTTGCCGTTGTACTCGCCCAGCGACCCGGGCCATGGCGTAAAGCCTGGATACGGCAGATACGCACTGCCGGTCCATTCCCAGACATCACCGAACAGCTGCTGGATGCCGGTGTCCACTGCTTCGGCGCCACGCGGATGCAGCGCATCGGTGTCGACGAAATTGCCCTGCACCGACATGCCGGTCGCGGCCTGTTCCCACTCGGCTTCGGTGGGCAGGCGCGCACCGGCCCAGCGTGCGAACGCATCGGCTTCGAACAGACTCAGGTGGCAGACCGGCGCATGCGGATCGCGCGTACGCCAACCGTCCAGCGTGAACTCGCGGCCATCGGCATCCCAGTACAAGGGATGTTGCCAACCTTGCGCCTGCACCATCGCCCAGCCATCGCTGAGCCAGGCGACGGCGCTGCGATAACCGCCGGCATCGATGAATTCCTGGAACTCCGCGTTGGTCACCACGCGGTTCGCCAACGCATGCGCGCCGACCAGCACGCGGTGGCGCGGCGATTCGTTGTCGTAGGCGAAGGTGTCGGCCTGTGGCCAGGCTGCGGCCCCGATCTCGACGATCTGTTCGTCGCGCGCGTGCCAGCGCAACGTGCTGGCGACGGCCGTGGGTGGCGCAGCGGCATCACGATACGCCGTCTGCAACGGATTGCTCCACAGTGCATGTTTGATGTCGGTGAGCAACAACTCCTGGTGCTGCTGCTCGTGCTGGATACCGAGCTGCACGATGATGCAGGCCTGCGCGTCGAGTAGGCCATCGCGCAGGCGCTGCTGTATCTGTGCATCCACCACAGCACGGTAATCGCGCACCTGCTGCAACGCGGGGCGCGACAGCACCCCGCGGCACGCGCGCGCATGCATCGGGCCCACGCTCTGGTAGTAACTGTTGAACAGGAAATCCCAGGCCGGGTCGAACACGCGGTACGCCGGATCGGTCTGCAGCACGAAGCGTTCAAAAAACCAGGTGGTGTGCGCCAGATGCCATTTGCTGGGGCTCGCGTCCGGCATGCTCTGCACCATCGCGTCTTCTGCGCTTAACGGTGCGGCGAGACAATCGCTCAACGCGCGTGTCTGCGCGTAACGTTCCAGCAGCGTCAACTGCCGTTGCTGGTGATGGACCAGCAGAGGGGAGAGTGCAGACATCGCCCTATGGTTGGGTAGCGCCCGTGAACGTGCCGTGTCGGCAGCGTGGCAGGCAGCGGTAAGCTGTTGGCATGTCATCGTCTTTTCTGTCCAGCACGCTTCCCACGCTCTTCGATTGGACCCAGCGCCATCGCGCATTTGCGCTGCCTGCCGAGGTCACTTATCTGGATGCTGCGTCGCGCGGTCCATTGCTGCGCGCCGTGCAGCAGGTGGCGCACCAGGCGGTCGATGCGATGGCCGCGCCGTGGCGCTTGCCATTCGACGCATGGCTGCAGCAGATCGAGCAATTGCGCGTGCTTGCCGCCGCGCTATTCGATGGCGATGCCGATGCCCTGGCGATGGTGCCATCCGCGGCGCATGGCTTGGCCACGGTCGCACGTAATCTGCCACTAGACCGTCGCGACGCGGTGCTGGTGCTGGAAGGACAATTCCCCTCCAATGTGTTGATCTGGCAGCGGCGCTGCGCAGAGGCCGGTGCGCATCTTGTGGCGGTTCCCACAGACACTGAGGACAGCTTGACCGATGCAGTGCTGCAAACCATTGCCGAGACCCCTGTGCTGCGTGTCGCGAGCCTGCCGCATGCGTACTGGCTGGACGGGCGGGTGCTGGATCTGGACCGCATCAGCGCCGCCGTGCACGCACGCGGGGCGGCACTGGCGCTGGATCTGAGCCAAAGCCTGGGCGTGTTGCCGCCCGATCTAGCGCGCTGGCAACCGGATTTCGTGGTCAGCGTCGGGCACAAATGGTTGCTCGGGCCGATGGGATTGGCGTGGCTCTGGGTGGCACCGCAGTGGCGCACAGACGGGGTGCCGATCGAAGAACACTGGATCGGCCGCGATGCCGGCAGTACTTGGGAATTTCCGATTGCCGCCGCGCCGCTGTATCGCGGCGGTGCACGGCGATTCGATGCCGGTGGGGTTGCCGACCCGTTGCGGATCGCGACGGCGACGACGGCGTTGCAGCAGATCACTGCATGGCAGCCGGCGCGCATCGCAGCTGCCTTGGGCGCGTTGACCACGCACTGGGACACGGCCTTGCAGGCGCGTGACCTGGGCAGCTGGTGCACGCCTGGACATGCACCGCATCTCACCGCACTGCGGCCATCGGCAGTTGCATTGGACGCAGTGGCAACAACACTCACCACGCTTGGTGTGATCTGCACCCGCCGGCACGGACGCTTGCGGATTGCGCCGCATTTGAGCGTGACCGAGCAGGCGTTGTCAGAGGTGATTGCTGCGCTTCCGGGTGGATGAGACGGCGCGCGTGCGCGTCGGATACCACGCATCAACGGCGATGTTGGCTCGGTACGCGTCGAGGCCAGATTGCGTGCAATGAGGTATTGCCGCTAAGGCTTCATCGCGCGCAAGCGCGCTCCTACAGGTCATGGCTCCGCGAAATTTTGGGTGGTGACAGCGACGTGGTGCACATGACCCTCGGCAAGCCGATCGACCCGATCTTTGTAGGAGCGGGCTCGCCGGCGATGGGTCACTACGGATAACACCGAATCGCGATCCCACGACTGCCGACGCACGCAACACGTCACTGCCGCTGACTGATCCGCAACCCGCGCGGCGTCGCCCAGCGCTCCAGTCCTTCGAACGCCGCCTGCACCAGCAGTGCCAGCACGGCGGCGGGAAGGGCGCCTTCCAAAATCAAGCCGAGATCGTCGAGGCGGATGCCAGTGAGAATCGGCTGACCGTAGCCGCCTGCGCCGATCAACGCGCCCAGCGTGGCGGTACCCACATTGATCACCGCGGCAGTCTGGATGCCGGCCACAATCGTGCGGCGGGCCAGCGGCAGTTCCACACGCCACAGGCGCGTCCACGCCGGTAACCCAATCGCGTGCGCGGTCTGGCGCAGCTCGCGCGGGATCGAGGTCAGCCCAGCGTGGGTATTGCGTACGATCGGCAGCAGGCTATACAGAAACAGCGCGGCAATCGCTGGTTTGGCGCCGATACCGAACAACGGAATCATGAAAACGAACACGGCCAGCGACGGCAGCGTCTGCAGCACACCGGTCAAGGACAACACCACCTGCCCCAGGCGTGGACGCCGCGCTGCCAGCACACCCAGCGGCAGCGCAAGCAGCAACGCCAGCCCCAGCGAAATGCCGACCAACGCCAGGTGCTCGCGCGTATACCGAAGCAAGCGCGCCACACGCGAATCCGTTTCAGAGGCCGGCGTGAGGCCCAACCAATGCGCGGCAACCGCCGCTTCGGACTGCCGCTCCAGTTTTACCTGCGCGTTGAGCCGCTGCATGGTGGCTTCATCGATGTGCCCTTGCAGCCCCTGCAAAGCCTGCAACATTGCCGGCGAGCGTTGCGCCAGATCCTTGCGATATAAAAAAATCGCTTGGTAATCGGGGAAATAGTGGCGGTCGTCGCGCAGCACCTGCAGTTGGTAATACGGAATTTCCGCATCGGTGCTGTACAGATCGGTGACTTCGATCGCACCGTTCTGCAGCGCGCGATAGGCCAAGTCGTGATCCAGCCCGGTTGCGGTTTGCGGCAGCGCGTACGCCGCACGCACACCCGGCCAGCCATCGGCACGCTGCATGAATTCGTTGCTCAGACCGATCTTAAGCGTGGGATGCCGCGCAAAATCCGACAGCGAGACGATGCCCAACGCCTGCGCACGTTCGCGCCGCATACCGAATGCGTAGGTGTTCTGGAAACCCAGCGAATCGGTCATCGCCAGCCCGCGCGCGTCGAGTGCTGCACGCAGTTCGGCCTGGCTGGCGGTGGGCAGTTGCAGCAGTTCCTGCGCCAGCGTGCCGGTGTATTCGGCATACGCGTCGATCTGCCCGGTCTGCAACGCGCGCCACAGGATACGCGTGCCACCGAGTTGGGCGCGGTGCTGCACATCCACGCCATCGCGCTTGCCGGCGGCGGTGGCGATGTCGCCCAGGATCACCGCTTCTGTGAAGTTCTTCGAGCCGATAGTGACTTGCGCTGCGTGTGCGGCAAGGCTGCAGATTAGCAACATCGCAGCGATGAGCGCACGCGCCATCATGCGGCATCGCCAATGTTGCGCTGCGCGGTGAGAAAGCGCTGCACGAACGCATCGGCCGGCTGCTCCAGCAGATCGCGCGCACTGCCCTGCTGCACGACGCGGCCAGCGCGCATCAGCACCAGGCTGTCGGCCAGATACGCGGCTTCGGCGACGTCATGTGTCACCAACACCACGGTCTTGCCCAGCTGCGCAAACAGCTCGCGCATCTGCGCCTGCAGGTCGTAACGCACGATGGGATCGAGTGCGCCGAGCGGTTCGTCCAGCAACAAAGCCGGCGGGTCCAGCATCAAGGCACGAATCAGGCCCACACGCTGGCGTTGACCACCCGAAAGTTCGGCCGGGTAGCGCGTCAGCAACTCCGTTGGCAATTGGCACAATGCACATAGCGTCTCCAGGCGCGCCGTGATGCGCTCAGCCGCCCAACCCAGCGTCCGTGCCAGCAAGGTCGCGTTGCTACGCGCGTCCAGATGCGGAAACAACCCGCCCTCCTGGATCACGTAGCCGATACGTTGCCGCTGCGCCTGCAGGTTGGCGCGCTGCAATGGCGTGCCGTCGAAGGCGACCGTGCCGCTATCGGGCCACTCCAGCCCGACCAGCATGCGCAACACGGTGGATTTGCCGGCGCCGCTGGGGCCGATCAGCGCGGTTGTGCTGCCGCCGACGAAGGTTAGCGAGACCGCGTCGAGCGCGATGGCCTGGCCGTAGCGGCGGCTGACATGATCGAGAGTGAACATGCGGCAGAGCTTGCCGAACACAGCGTCAGACGCGCGCGAAGGCATGCCTCAACGTGGCGGCGCCAGCAATTCGCGCGCGCTCAGGTAGCCATCTCCATTGGCATCCTGCCGCGCGAAGCGCTCGATCAAGGTGGCGCGATGCGCCGCGCGGGTGATCGGCTTGCCACGCCGGCCGGGCAGTTCATCGCCTTGCAGCACGCCATCGTGATTGGTATCGCGCTGGTCGAAGGCATAGCTCATCCAGGCCAGATACTCGTCAAGACTCACCCGCCCATCGCCATCGGTGTCCATGCGTTGCAGATACTGCTGGCTGTCCTGCACCTGGGCCTGCGCTGCAACCGCAGGCAAGGATGCAAGACATGCAATCAGCAAACGACGCATGCTCACGCCGCACGCACCATGTTCACGCACCACTGCGCGCCTGCCGCCCGCATTAGGCGCCACTCAGCGCATCCCCTTTGAGCCGCGCTGCATACGCCTGCAAGGCGGCATTGCCGCTGGCTTCGGCCTCATGGCACCACTGCTGCAACTGCCTGAGCCGTTCGGAGGCATCGTGGCTGCGCGCTTCCAGCACAGCCGTCAGCCGCGCACGGTACTCGACCAGGGTGCGCATGCGCGGACGCTGCGCCACCCAGGTCTGCAACTGCGCGCGTGCCTCCGGTTTGAGCCAGCGCCCGTCATCGACCAGACCCTTGCGCAAGCGGCGCGGCAGCAACTCGCGCAGCTTGGCGCCGGTAGCAGCCGCCTCTTCGCGCAATGCAGGCTTGAGCACATTGCGCTGATAGTCGGTCATTGCCTGGAAGCGGTGCGACAACAGCGGCTTGAGCGTATCGGCATCGAGCACGGCGATATTCGGTCGGATATCCAGCGACGGCGCCACCCGCAACACCTTGGCCAGGCCAAACGCCTGCACGCTGCGAATGACGACCCAACCGATATCCAGCTCCCAACGCCGCATCGAAAAGCGTGCCGAACTCGGGAAGGCATGATGGTGGGTGTGCAATTCTTCGCCACCGATCCGCAGCGCCCAAGGCGTGAGGTTGGTGGAGGTGTCGGCCGATTCGAAGTTGCGGTAGCCCCACCAGTGGCCCAGGACGTTGACCACACCGGCGGCCCAGAACGGAATCCACGCCATCTGGACCGCCCACAACGCGATACCCGGCAACCCGAACAACACCGAGTTGATCACCAGCAAGGCGACCGGGCCTGCGTTGGCATGCGGCGTGTACAGGTGCCGCTCGATCCAGTCGGTCGGCGCGGCCTTACCGTACTGCTCGATATCGGCGCGCTGCGTGCGCGCCTCGCGGTACAACTCCACGCCGCGCCAGAACACCTGCGAGATGCCTTTGCTCTGCGGGCTGTGCGGGTCTTCTTCGGTCTCGACCTTGGCGTGGTGCTTGCGATGGATCGCCACCCACTCGCGGCTGATCATCGAGGTAGTAAACCAGGTCCAGAAGCGGAAAAAATGCGCAATGACCGGGTGGAAATCCACACCGCGATGCGCCTGGCTGCGATGCAGGTACAAGGTCACCGCAAAGATGGTGAGCTGAGTGAACACCAGCAGCACCGCCAGCATGCCCCACACACCCAGCCTTGCAACGCCTGACGTCAAAAAGTCGATGAGCGGTTCGGACAACATCGGCATCTCCACAGCAGCGCTCTCGGGTTGGTGCAGACATGATGGGGGCGATCGCGGCAAACTTCACCCTCCGGATGCGTAGGGTCGCATCTACGTTTCTAAAGCGGTTCACACGTCCTCTTCCCAACGCCTTTTCCCACTACGCCTGATGTCATCCGTATGACTGTTGCGACCGAGAATGCTGCCGATTTGGCTGCTGCTGCGAACCCCGCTCCATTGATCGAACTCGACCAAGCCAGTGTGGTGCGCGGCCAGGTTCGTGTGCTGCATGCGCTGCGTCTGCGCATCGCGCTGGGGCAGCACACGGCGATCCTCGGCCCCAACGGCTGCGGTAAATCGTCCTTCATCAAATTGATCACGCGCGAGCTGTACCCGCTGGCGCGCGCCGATGGCCAGCCGGCGGTGAAAGTGTTGGGACAGACGCGCTGGCAGGTGGATCGCCTGCGCTCGCAGCTGGGCATCGTCACCGGCGATCTGAGCGTCAATCTGGCCGACATGCCGGGGCTGGATGTGGAAAGTGCGGTGCTGTCGGGGTTCTTCGCCAGCTACGTGGTGCCGCCGCATCGCGAGATCAGCGACGACATGCGCGCACGCGCACGCCAAGCGCTTGCCCTGGCGCGTGCATTGCCGCTGTTGGACCGGCAATTTGCCGAGTTGTCGGCCGGCCAAACGCGCCGCGTGCTGATCGCACGTGCGCTGGTCAACCGCCCGCAGGCGCTACTGCTGGACGAGCCGTCCACCGGGCTGGACCTGGTCGCGCGCCAGCACCTGCTCGATACGATGCGGCACCTCGCCCAGCAAGGCATCACGCTGGTGCTGGTGACCCATCACATCGAAGAAATCGTGCCGGAGATCGCGCGGGTGATTCTGCTGCGCGCCGGCAAGGTCGTGGCCGACGGCGGGCGCGACGCGCTGCTCACCGATGCCAGCCTGTCGGCCGTGTTCGACGGC
Source organism: Xanthomonas oryzae pv. oryzae (assembly GCF_004136375.1). Classification (NCBI taxonomy): domain Bacteria; kingdom Pseudomonadati; phylum Pseudomonadota; class Gammaproteobacteria; order Lysobacterales; family Lysobacteraceae; genus Xanthomonas; species Xanthomonas oryzae. Next base: position 288,843 of record NZ_CP031697.1, on the reverse strand, counting down.
CCGGTGCGGGTACAACGCGATGGCGAGCGTTATTGGGCCACGATTGGCGAGTAACGGCCACCCTATCCCTCAGCTCGCGCAGCGCTGTCCTTGCACGAGCTGACCGACGACGCGCGGGATCGCGCTCCGGACGGGCCGCAACCGCGTCACAACCACGCTCTGCAGACATGACCTTGGACACGGGACGCCGCCGCCGCGGTTGCGCTTAGACTCGCCGCACACACAGAGCAGGAGTCGTCCCGATGGCGCAGTGGTATTTCCATACTCCCGGACAGGCCGAGCGTATCGGCCCGCTCGACGACGCCAGCGCCCGCGCGCATGCGCAGCGCCAACCTGACGCGCTGGCCTGGCGCGATGGGCTCGATGGCTGGACCCCGGCCCGTCAGCTGGCCGAACTGCAGGGCGGCAGCAGCGCGCCGCCACCGCTTGCCGGCACGGCCGGGCGCGCAGATGAGATCGACTACCGCATCGTCGGCAACGATATGCAGTTCGTCGAAGTCGAGCTGGACCCGGGCGAAAGCGCCATCGCTGAGGCCGGTGCGCTGATGTACAAGGACGCCGCCGTGCAGATGGACACCGTGTTCGGCGACGGCTCGCATGCCGGCCAGAGCGGTGGCGGCGGGCTGATGGGCAAGCTGCTGTCGGCCGGCAAGCGCGTGGTCACTGGCGAAAGCATGTTCACCACCATATTCACCCACGCCGGCAGCGGCAAGGCCAAGGTCGCGTTCGCCGCGCCCTACCCGGGCACCGTGCTGGCACTGCGTCTGTCCGAGCATGGTGGCCAGCTGATCTGCCAGAAAGACAGCTTTTTGGCCGGCGCACGTGGCGTGTCGCTGGGCATCGCGTTCCAGCGCAAGATCCTCACCGGCCTGTTCGGCGGCGAGGGTTTCATCATGCAGAAGCTCGAAGGCGACGGCTGGGTGTTCGTGCATGCCGGCGGCACGGTTGTCGAACGCGAGCTGGGGCCGGGCGAGTGCATCGACGTGGACACCGGCTGCGTGGTCGCCTATCACGCCAGCGTGGACATGGACGTGCGCCGCGTCGCCGGTCTGAAGAGCATGTTTTTCGGCGGCGAAGGCGTGTTCCTGGCCACCCTCACCGGCCCGGGCAAGGTCTGGCTGCAATCGCTGCCGTTCTCGCGCATGGCCGGCCGCATGCTGCAGGCCGCCCCGCAAGGCGGTGGCCAACAGCGCGGCGAAGGCTCGGTGCTGGGCGGCTTGGGCCGCTTGCTGGATGGCGATAACCGGTTTTGATTGGCTGACGCAGCGGGTCGGCGTGATGGCGATTTGGATTCGGGGGCGAAGCAAGCGTCGTGTCACTTCTGACGGCGCATGGCGACGCGTGTGTCGCTCCAGGCACTGGCAGGTACCTGAGGCGCACCCTCATCCGGCGCTTTGCGCCACCGTCTCCTCCATGAAGGAGGACGATGCTCCGGCGGGAGAAGGCAGGCGTCCGGGTCGTTGGTGCCATGACGGCGCCCTGACCGCAGCCACGTCCATCGCCGCACGGAACCGGAGCCGCTCTCCCCGCGGGAGAGGGTCGGGTTGAGGGTACGGGGCGAAGCCACACGTGGAATGGGAAGGCATCAGGCTCCGCTCGCACCCTCATCCGGCGCTGCGCGCCACCTTCTCCCGAGGCGAGAAGGGAGTGCAACGCCTGCAGACGATGCCGTCTGAATGCGCTCCACTCACGCCAACCACCAGCGCCACGGTGACAGCGCGCGTGTATTCTGCCTCGCCTTCCCCATCGACGTTTTCGCCATGATCGCGCCCCGCTGCTCACGCTCGCTTGCCCTGTTGTCCATGCTCGGTCTGCTCAGCGCCTGCGGGGGCGGGCCGCGTCCGGCGGCGCCGGCGCCCGTGGTGCAGGCGCCGCCGGACGCGGCCCCCGAGCCGGTCAAGATCGGTGTCGCGCTCGGTGGCGGTGCGGCCAAGGGCTTTGCGCATATCGGGGTGATCAAGATGCTCGAGGCCAACGGCTTCGCGCCGGTGGTGGTGGCGGGCACCAGTGCCGGCAGCGTCGTGGGTGCGCTGTATGCCAGTGGTATGGACGCATTCGAAATGCAGGAAAAGGCCGTCGCGCTCGACCAGACCAGCATCCGCGATGTGCGGCTGTTTTCCGGTGGTCTGGTGCAAGGCCAGAAGCTGCAGGACTACGTCAACGAGCAGCTCGGCGGCAAGCCGATCGAAAAATTGCGCAAGCCGTTCGCGGCGGTTGCCACGCGGCTGGAAGATGGCGAGCGCACCGTGTTCGTGCGCGGCAACGCTGGTCAGGCGGTGCGGGCGTCCAGCAGCATTCCGGGTGTGTTCGAACCGGTGACCATCGGCAAATACCACTTCGTCGATGGCGGCGTGGTCAGCCCGGTGCCGGTGGATGCAGCGCGCCAATTGGGTGCCGAATTCGTGGTGGCGGTGGATATTTCCAGCAAGGCCAGCGGCAAGAATCCGGGCGACCTGCTGGGCACGGTGAACCAGTCGATCTCGATCATGGGCCAGCGACTGGGCGAGGCAGAACTCAAACGTGCCGACGTGGTCATTCGCCCCAAGGTCAACGATATCGGCTCGGCCGATTTCAACCAGCGTGCTGCGGCAATCCTGGAAGGCGAGCGCGCTGCAATGGCGGCGATGCCGCAGATTCGCGCCAAGATCGCGCAGCTGCAGGCCGCGCGCAGCAGCGCAACACGGACCGCCGCCGATCAGGCCAAAGCGGCCAAGCAGCAAGCGTACGAGCGCTGCCTGGAACAACGCTCGCGTTGGGAAAAATTGCGCGGCAAGGAAGAGGACTGCGTGGCGCCGTGATGCAGTTGCAGTCGTGCAAATGCCACGCGGGCAGCTTGATACAGGCGTTGTAGAACCGGCGCGGTGCTGCGTGATGACGGGTGCGGCGGCGGCGCGGCCTGGGCCTGTCCTGCACCACGACGATGCGGTGGTCGCTCTACCGAAGCGTGATGGAAGAGCTTCGCGGCCAAGGCCGCTCCTACAGCTATGCCGATCACCGCCACCTTGTCGCGTGAGTGGATTGCACGCATCCGGCGGGTGAATTGCACGCCAACCAAGCTGCTCTGGTGGCGTGTAGAAAGCACGACGGAAATGCCTCGCCTTCCAGGCGGTTCCTACAGCGCTCTATCGCTTGGCAGCTTGTGCATGTCATCGATGCACTGAGCAGAGCAAGCGCAACGCTTGCCGCTCTTGTAGGAGCGGCCTTGGCCGCGATGGCGTCCCGATAAGACGACTGCCGTTGATGCCGCCCTGTCCCGATAACAGCGCTGCTACGCTTGCACGGTGATCGGAACACGCCTGGCCTATTGCCTCAATACCGCCAGCGCAGCGACACACTGACAAAGCGCGGCTCGCCATAGTTCTGGTAATCCAGATTCGCCCAATAGGTTTCCTGATTAGCACGATCTTTCAGCACAGTCGCAGCCAGTGAGAGCCGACCGGTCGATGGTAGGACCGTCGCTCCACCGAGACCAGATCATGGCCATGAATCGTGTGCAGTTCCAAGCCGGGCTGTCGTTGCCGGCGTTCCTCAAGCGCTATGGCAACGCGCAGCAGTGCGAGCAGGCGTTGGAGATCTCGCGCTGGCCACAGGGCTTTGTTTGTCCGCGTTGCGCCGCTACCGCGCACAGTCGATTCCAGCGTCACGGCACCACGTACTGGCAGTGCACGGCCTGCTATCGCCAGACCAGCCTGCGCTCGGGCACGGTGATGGACAACAGCAAGCTGCCGCTACGCACCTGGCTGCTTGGCATGTATCTGCTGGGCCAGAGCAAGACGAACCTGTCGGCGCTGGAGTTGATGCGACACCTGGGAGTGAGCTACCCGACAGCGTGGCCAATGAAGCACAAGCTGATGCAGGCCATGACCCAACGCGAGGCGAACCGCAAGTTGGGCGGGATCGTGCAACTGGACGATGCCTACCTGGGCGGAGAACGCAACGGTGGCAAGGCCGGGCGCGGCTCGGAGAACAAGCGCCCTTTCGTGATCGCCGTGGAGACCACTGAAGACGGTCGTCCATTGCGCGCGGTGATGGATCCGGTCCCAGGCTTCACCAAGGCGGCGCTGTCGGAATGGATCGGGCAACGCCTGCATCCTGGAGCAGATGTCTACAGTGATGGACTCGGTGCGTTTCGAGCACTGGAAGCCGAGCACGCGCACACGGTGATCGAAGGCAGCGGTCGAAGTCGCTGCGAGGCAGAGAACGCACGCTGGGTCAACGTGGTGTTGTCCAACCTAAAGCGTTCGCTGGACGGTGCCTATCACGCCTTCAAATTCGCCAAATACGCCCAGCGCTACCTGGCAGAGACGATGTGGCGGTTCAACCGCCGTTTCGATCTGACCCGGCTGGTGCCCAGCTTGCTGGCCGCCGCAGCCGCCAGCAAGCCGTGGTCCGAGCGGGCCCTGCGTGATGTCACCATGTTCACCGCTGAAAGTGCGTGCTAATCAGGTCGATTGATGGGCTGAGCGCACGTTCTGCGGGTGCACCCGCGCGGCCATGGGCTCCACGCTCTTGCGCCCTCCAGGCAATAGCAACCCCTTCAGGTACCAGTGTGCGGGCTGTTTGCGATCCGCATGGGACAGGGCGGCAGCAACTACTTCCCCGTACTGTTCAAAACGCACTTCCAGTGTCCTATTCAACACAGCTCTCCCGCGCGGCCTGAAGGTCTTCCAATAGTGGCACAAAGGTACGATTATTTGTAACACAGTGGAATTAAGGAAGGTCTGAACAACCCATCAAACCTCTAAAATTCCAGCTTCTTGCATTTCAATGACTGGAAAAATGCTGAGTCGGGCGCGATTTTTGCAACGTTCTGGCGGTTTTGGCTGCCGCCAGGCAGCATTATCCCCTGGCCGGCAGCAAGTGCCGGCGCACCATCCACAGATTCGACAGCGCAAATAACGTCTGCACCTGTGCGGTGTTCTTGGCCAGGCCGCGATAGCGCACCTTGGTGTAGCCGAACTGCCGCTTGATCACCCGGAATGGGTACTCCACCTTCGCGCGCACGCTTGCCTTGAAGTGTTCCCAACGTTCTGCCCAAGCACGCGCGCGCTTGTTGCCAATGGCTTGAATCGTGGAGCGCTTGGCGGCAATGAAAAATGCAGCCTCGCAGCTCTGCAACTCGTCGCGTTTTTCCGCACCGGTGTAGCCGCTGTCGCCGAACACGCTGTCTTCCTTGCCGTGCAGCAATGCGTGCGTCACCGTGATATCGGCCACGTTGGCTGCGGTGCACTGCACGTGGTGTACCAGCCCGGAAAATTCATCCACCCCAATGTGCGCCTTCATCCCGAAATACCACTGGTTGCCCTTCTTGGCTCTCTTGAATTTCAAGTGGGTTGCCGGGCATGCGGGTTGAACGTTTGGAAGTCCAGCTTGCCGGCAATCAGGAAGATGACGGTCTTGATGGTGGACAGGCGTTTGAAGCCGCGAGCTCTGCGCTTGGCGGACTGTAACAGGCCATTGATGGCTTCAAGGAAGCCGTTGGTCTGACGGGTCTGCGCCCAGGCGACGATGCCGTCCATGTGGCGGCGCACGAGGGCTGCGACTTCCTTCATCGCCTCGACCTTGGATCGCATCACGCAGACGCACCAGTGCTTGAGCCTCTCGCGCATCACGTTGATCTGCTTTCGGTCAAGCGCCTCGCGCAACTGCTCCTTGTAGAGCCACGCGCGGGCCGTCCGTGTGAGCTTGGGTGCCGTGATCAGCCCGTGCAATGCTGCGCCGGCCGTCGGTTTGAGGCTGAAGACATCCTTGAGCAGCGTCCAGCGCATGCCCTTGAGGGACTTCTCGGTGCGCTGCTCGATGCGCCTGGTTTTGTCCACGGCCGCGTTCGCATGTCCGACAACGTGGAACTTGTCGAAGGTGATCTGCGCGTTGGGCAACTGGTCGCTTACGCCCTTGATGAACGCGGGCGACATGTCGATGCTCACCGAGGTGATCTGTTCGGGAGGGCAGCCATGAGCTGCCAGATCGTCAGCCAGCGCCTTCACGGCTTTGGCGTCCCGCCCCTCAGTCACGAAGATCACGCGTCGCGCCTGGGCATCGGCAGCCAAGGTCACATAGTCGTGGCCGCGAGCGCGCGACGTCTCGTCGATGGCCAGCGACGTGACGTCGCTGAAGTCGGCCTGCTCCAGGGCCATCTCGACATAGCGGTTGCACACCTGCATGCACCGGTACGCCGACTCGCCCACGATGCGCGCAACGGCCGCGAACGGCATCTGCTGCGACAACATCAGCACCAGCGCCTCGAACAACAGCGTGAAGCCCGACAACCGCCCAGCGAAGTCCGGCTCGACCAGGCGAACCGATCCGTCCCCAAGCTTCACACGCGGCGTGCGAACCTTCAGGTAGCACTCGTGCTGGAAAAAGTTCAGGTGCCGGTAGGTCTTGACCACGGTGTCATGAACCGGATGCAGCCCCTTTTGGCCCGATACCTTGAACCTCGTGCCCGGCTTGAAGTCCACCGGCACCGTCAACACCTTGGTCGCTTCGTCGAACTCGACCGCGCCTACCGACCACGGCGCGCCGATCCCCAGCGCCGCTTCAAACACCTTGGCCGTCATCCCAATCCCCGCGTCAGTGGTAAACCACCCGAAATCCTACCCACTCAAATTTTCAGAGAGCCCCCTTCTTGGTCTGATGCATCTCAGGGTCGCGCGCACGATCGGCATTCTTGGTCGAACTGGGCGCAGCGATCAGCGTCGCATCGACGATCGTGCCCGACCGCAGGCTCTGCCCCTTGCGCGACAAATGGGCGTTGACCGCTTCCAGCATCCGAGCGGCAATGCCGTGGGTTTCCAGCAAACGGCGAAAGTTGAGAATCGTTGTCTCGTCTGGAACGTTATCCAAGCCGCCGAGCTGGGCAAAACGCCGCAGGGTCGGGATCTCGTGCAATGCCTCTTCCATCGCCGGATCGCTCAACGCATACCACTGCTGCAACAGATGAATCCGCAACATCGTCGCCAGCGCGTACGGCTGCCGACCCGGTCGTCCTGACACCGGATAGTGCGGCTCGATCAGGGCAAGCAGTCGCTTCCACGGCACGATGCGCTCCATCTCCGCAAGGAAGATCTCGCGCCGGGTCTGCTTGCGCTTGCCCAGGCCCTCGGCGTCACCGAACGTCAGTTGCATGGATGCCTCCTCATTCCGAACAAATAGTGTCTCGCATTTGTGGTGCGTTGTTCAGAGGTTCCCTAGTTCTACTGTGTTACTAAATGCGAATCCGTTGGTACGGTGAGACCCCGCAACACGGGCAGTGTGGGAGGCTTCTGGCGATAAGCCTAGCCAGTCCGAAGGCCAGCGTGGCAATCGAGTTGGGATGGTGACGTTGCATTGGGGCCAGACCCGCGCGGGCGGACACTTTTGGATACTGCAGGCATCTTGAATGCGACGGAGTTTTTTTTACTGCGCAGGCGCTCGCGCATCAAGAACCCGTATGCGGCGATGCACAGACTGGCGTGATGGTGAAAACCACGCCAGTTACGCCCTTCATAGTGATGCAGGCCCAACTCCGACTTCAGCTCCTGATAATCGCGTTCAATCCGCCATCGGCCTTGTGCCGTGGCAACCAGTGTCTTGACCGGCGTTTGCTTTGGTCGCGTCGAGAACCAGTAGTGGCGGGGCTCGGACTCTCCCGGCGGCCACTCGATCAGCAGCCACTGCTCGTCATGTGCCTGGCAATTGTGTGCGGCACGAACCCGCACCGCCGCGAACCGCGAACTGAGCGTTGCGTCGCTGCCCTGGCGCCAGCTGACCTGCCGATACGTCCTTGCGGGCAAGCTCTGCGCGACTTCATGTACCGAGATCGGCGCATGTGCGCTATCGCGCATCGGTCGTGTGCGGGGCCGACCGCCCTTAGAACCTGTTCACAATCTTATTCAAACCGTGCAAACTCCACGAATGCGCGAGAAGAACTATCCAAGTGACGTGAGCCGTGAGCGGTTCGAGCAAATCCGCCCGATTCTGGAGCAAGCCCGCAAGCGCACCAAGCCTGTGACAGTGGATATGTATGAGGTGTGGTGCGCAGTGCTGTATCTGCTACGGACAGGTTGCCCGTGGCGTGCGTTGCCCAGTGACTTTCCGAAGTGGCGCACGGTGCATTCCTACTTTGCCAAGTGGAGCGAAGTGGACGATGAAGGAATGAGCCTGCTGGAGCGGGCGCTTAAAAAATCAGGTTGGCGCGGCCCGCGAGAAACAGGGGCGCAAGGCCTGCAGTACGTTCTTGATCGTGGACGCGCAGAGCGTGAAGAACAGTGATACAGCCGGCCAGAAAGGCTATGACGCGGGCAAGAAGGTATCGGGGATCAAGCGCCACATCGCGGTGGATACGCAAGGCTTTCCACATGCCGTTGCGGTGACCACGGCGGAAGTCACCGATCGTCAAGGTGCGCTGGAGGCATTGAAACGCTGCCGATCGGGTTTAGGTCGGGTGAAACGCCTGCTGTGCGACAGCGGCTACACTGGAGATCCCTTCGCCGAGGGCGTACAGGACATTCTGGGCAAGCATGTCACCGTACAGATTGCCAAGCGCAGCGAGCTGCATACCTTCAAGGTCATGCCCAAGCGCTGGAGTGTCGAACGCAGCTTTGCCTGGCTGGAGAAGAACCGGAGGCTATGGAAGAACTGCGAGCGAAGGCTCAATACCAGCTTGCAGTTCATCCACCTGGCGTTCCTGGCACTGCTGCTCAGGAGATCGTGAACAGGTTCTAAGAGTCGCTAACAAAACTCAGGAAGAATCCGTAGGCAGATGATCGAGCAGGCAATCGAGAGCCAGGCCAGATGGATATCGATTCGACGTTCGAATCGGATGCGCAGCCGACGTCCCCCCATCCTGAGTAGCAGTCGGGTTTAGAGTCCGGGGGTGATGATATCGCTATTGGCCAACTGCTGGGCATAGGCCGCCGGCGTCATTCCGCCGATTGTTTTTTTGGGGCGGTGTTCGTTGTATTCGCGGCGCCAGCGTTCGATCTCGGTGCGCGCATGCAGCAGCGTTGGGAACCAGTGTTCGTTGAGGCATTCGTCGCGTAGCCGGCCGTTGAAGGATTCGACGTAGGCATTCTGGTTCGGCTTGCCAGGCTGGATCTGGCGTAGCTGCACACCATTGGCATGCGCCCAGGCGACCATGGCCTTGCCACAGAACTCCTTGCCGTTGTCGGTGCGGATCATCTTCGGCAGGCCACGACTGTGTGCCAACCGATCCAGCACGCGCACAACGCCGTGTCCCGAGATCGCACGCTCCACGTCGATGGCGACCGCTTCGTGGGTTGCGTCGTCCACGATCACCAGGCATTTGATTGCCCTGCCTTCGGCGGTGCGGTCGAACACGACGTCCATCGACCACACCGGGTTGGCCTTGGTGGGCCGCAGCAACGGTGCACGCTCGCCTACCGGCACCTTTTTACGCGTGCGGCGCCGGACTTGCAGCTGCTGCTCGCAATACAGCCGCTCCACCCGCTTATAGTTCACGAGGCGACCTTCCTGCCGCAGCTTGAGAGAGATCATCCCCACGCCGTAGCGGCGATGGCGATGCGCCAACGCAACACTGTGCTCGCGCAACTCAACGTTGCGGTCCTCGCCCGGGCGATAGCGCAGCGCACTGGCGCTCATGCCGATCGCTGCCAGGGCGCAGCGCTCGCTGGCGCCACCTGCGATCCACTCGCGCACCAGCGTACGACGCGCCGGTGCGCTCACCATTGTTTTTGCAGCGCATCCTTGATCAGGTCGTTCTGAAACACCTGCTCGGCCAGCAACTTCTTCAGTCGCGTGTTCTCGGCCTCCAGGTCCTTGAACCGCTTGGCATCGGGCACGCTCATGCCGCCGAACTTGCTGCGCCACAGGTAGTAGGACGCCTCACTGAAGCCATGCCGTCGGCACAGGTCCTTGATCGGCATGCCGGCCTCGGCTTCGCGCAGGAAGCCGATGATCTGCTCTTCGGAAAAGCGCTTCTTCACGTCCCATCTCCTCGGGGTAGGGAATTGGACTCCAAACTAAGGTGCTACTCAAACTTGGGGGGACGTCGGGTCGGCGGTGACGACATACCGGGCGGCAAAGGCGGTGTTGTCCAGGTCGCGGCTGTAGTCGTTGCCGATGGACTGCTTTTCGCCGGCGATCTTGAGATTGACGGGGTTGCGCCCGAAACCGGTGACGCTGACCGGGGTGCCGACCGGGAGCATGCGCTTGCCATCTTCGGCGTAGTTGCTGTCGCTGATCCAGCTGCCGTCGGTGCGCAGGTTGCAGCACAAAAAGCCGTCGTACTTGGCGACATCGGCGGCGCTGGCCAGGTTGGCGACGGTGAACAGGCCCAGGGCCAGCAGGGAAGAATGCAGACGCATCGAAAGACTCCTTTCTCGACGGCCGTAGCCGCGCGGCAATGATGGACGGGGCGCGCCGCCGTTTCCCCGCGGCGCGCGGGCATTGTCGCAGCCCCGGGCCGCTTGGCAAGCGTGGGTGACGCGCGCAGCCCGGGGTTGTGTATGCTCGGAGGGTGGAAACCCTGTCAACCGCCGAGATCGTCGAGCAGATCGCCGAGTTGCGACGCGCCCATCGCGCGTTGGACGAGGAGATCCAGCGCGTGCCCGCGAACCTGGACGACGAACTGCAGATGAAGCGCTTGAAGAAGCGCAAGCTGCACATCAAGGACTGCATCACGCGGTTGGAGATGGAGCTGGTGCCTGACGAGCCGGCCTGAGGGCTGGTTGGCGGTAGCTTGCGTCGCTGCAGAAACGTAGCCTCGCCCAGACCCCGCGCTTGCGCCCGAAGGCACACGCGCCAGGGGCGCACAAGCCTTGCCTTCTCGCCCCGACGGGGGAGAGGCTTTGCTCGCTGTTACTGGTGTGAGGCTGTGTAAAGCGCTGGTTCGCCGCTTCCTTATTTCGCCGGAGCAGGCGCTGGCGCTTTGCTTCGAGACTTCCTTCTCGTACCTGGAGAAGCTCAATGCATCGTAGCCGGAACTGCACTTCTCCTGCATCGAACGGGCTAAACGCATCGCGCCGATAAGCTCCCTTCTCCCACCGGGAGAAGCTGCCCCGAAGGGGTGGATGCGGGTACGAGTGTTGAACGTTTTCAACGGCCAGGTCGCTCTACTGTGAATGCGCAGCGCTAACTGCCAACGACCGCTGGCTGCGCAACGGATCAACACACACACATCGTCCGCACGACACACAAGCGCGCGAGGCGAGTAACAGTGCGGCGCGCGCAGGATCAGTACTCGCTAGAAGCCGCTCTGAGCGTTCCAGCAGCGCAAGCGACCCTGCTATCCAGCCAGCGCGAGCGACCGCCACCCCGCCCCCCCGCGCTGGCGCTGTTTCAATCGGCGCGCGCCCCGCTCAACCGGCGCGTAGCAGAATCTTGCCGCGTCGGCCCGGTTCGGCGCTGGCCGCTGCCGCCTTGGCCGCGTCTTCCAGATCGAACACCGCTTCCACCGGCAGCGCCAGGCTGCCGTCGAGCGCGGCCTTCAACAGCTCGCCGATCATGCGGCGCTTGTCTTCGGACGTGGTGGCCTGCATGACCTTGCTGCCCCAGAAGCCGCGCACGGTGGCCTGCTTGAAGATCACATCGCCGCTGGAAATCTCCAGGGGCTCGCCGGTCATCGAGCCGAACGAAATCAACTCGCCGCCTTCGGCAAGCAGGCCCATCAGCTCGCCTGCCGCCTTGCCGGCAACCGATTCGATCGCGCGCACGATCGGTGCATCGCCGGCCAGCGCGCGGACGGCGTCTTACCAACCATCTTGCGCAGTCGACACCGCATTGCCGATGGCCAGCGCGTTCAATTCGTCCACACCTGCGGCGCGGCGCACCAGGTTGATCACGTTGATGCCGCGTGCCGCGGCGAGCATGGCAACCGTCTTGCCGACCGCACCGTTGGCGGTGTTCTGCACGATCCAATCGCCCTTTTTGACCTGCAGGAATTCGATCAGCATCAGTGCGCTCAACGGCATGGCGATGAGCTGGCACCCGCGGTCGTCATCGAGTGCGTCGGGCAGCGGCACCACGCCGGTCGCGTCGGCCAGAAAATACTCGGCCCAGCTCTCATGCACACCGGCAGCGACGACACGCTGGCCGACCTGCAACCCCTCGACACCTTCGCCCAGCACATCGATCACGCCCGACCCTTCGCTACCGCCGATCGCCGGCAACGCGGGCTTGTAGCCGTAGTTGCCGCGCACCGTCCATAGGTCGTGGTTGTGGATGGGCGAGCGCCGCATCGCGATGCGGACCTGGCCCTTGCCGGGTTGTGGTGTGGGTCGTTCGCCCAGTTCGAGCACCTTGCCCGGATCGCCGAACTGGGTGTGGATGGCTGCGCGCATGCAAGTCTCCTGTCGGCGACGCCCGTGGTGCAGTGCGGCCGATCATAGTGAAAGGTGATGCGATGCCAACGGGAGCGCTGCAAGCGGCCGATGAAGCGAACGGAACCGTTATGTGAAGGCCGCCATCGCGTGCCCCCCGGACGCGTCATCCCGCGGCCCACGCTCGCCGCAGGACTTGAAGACCTTCGCTAGCGGCTTACTACGGCGGCGGCAGCACGTCCGGTTTGGCCGCTTCCGGGCTGACCCGCTCGATGGTGTGGCGCAGTTCGCGGCCGAGAATGAACTTGGCATCCTTGGCCCAGGCATCCAGGCGCTCGTCGAACATCAGCTTGCTGTTCTCGTCCGGCCATACCAGGCCCAGCTCGCGCAGTTTCTGGATGAAGCTGCGGAACAGGGTCTTGTCGAAGAACTCCGGCGCGGCCGGTGCGTACAACAGGCTCAGACGTTGCGCGGCCTGTTGGCACAGGCTTTCCAGTTCGCCGGCGCCGAGCACGCCGGGGCCGTTCTTCACCAGCACCGAAATGGCGATGTAATAGCGCTCGAAGGCCTGCTGCAGCGAATGGCCGATCGCACGCAGACGAAACACTTCATCGGTCTGCCCGGTATTACGCGCCAGGATGCCGCCATCGTCGTCGGTGACGTTGAGCAGCAGGCCTTCGCGCACGAACATGTCGATGATCTGCTCGATGCGTTCGGCAAAGCGATCCTCGCTCCACGGCAGGAACAATTCGGCCTGCAGGAACGGGTACACCGTGCGGCCCAGACGCAACAGACCGGCGCGGCTCATGCGGCGGTTGTTCTGGAAGCAGCACGCCACCCACGACGATGCCGTAAACAGATGCAGCACGTTGTTGCGGAAATAGCTCAGCAGCACCGCGGTGTCGCCGCTGACGCTGAGTACATCGCCCAGCGGATGCGACACGCGCGTGAGCACGTTGATTTCTTCGGCGTGGGTGATGATGCGCGCTGGCGTATGCGGGGTGACGGTGACGCGGTCCGAATACGGCATTTCCGCCAGCAACTTCTTGCACAGCTCGATCTGCGCAATCAGATCGGCTTCGCCCATCGCATGCTTGGGCGTGGACAACAATGCCAGCGCAAGCAAATTGATCGGATTGACGTCGGCGGCGCAGTTGATGCGGGTCTGGATCTGCGTGGACAGGGTGTCCACTGCCGGCGCCAGCCAGGTGGGCTTCTCGTCTTCCGGCAGCGGCTGGCCGTCCCAGTCGGGTGCGTGCTTGGCCAGCACGTCGTTGAGCGCGATCGGCTCACCGAAGTTCACTACCACCTGGCCGTAGTTCTGCTTGAGCACCTTGGGGATGGACCACAACAGGCCCCAGATGGATTCCTTTTCCTTCGGCCGCCCGGTGAGTTCGTCGAGGTAGCTGTTGCCTTCCATCAGCTTCTCGTAGCCGATGTACACCGGCTGGAACAGCACCGGCTTGCGCGGTTGACGCAGATACGCGCGCAGCGTCATCGCGATCATGCCGCCCTTGGGCTGCAGCAAACGCCCGGTGCGCGAGCGCCCGCCTTCGACGAAGTATTCGATGGAATAGCCGCCGGCCACCAGCTGGGCGACGTATTCGCTGAGCACTGCCGAATACAGCGCATTGCCCTTGATCGAGCGGCGGATGAAGAACGCGCCGCCCTTGCGCAGCAGCGTGCCGACCACCGGCAGATTGAGGTTGATGCCGGCAACGATATGCGGCGGCACGATGCCGCGCTCGTACAGCACGTAGCTCAGCAGCAGGTAATCCATATGGCTGCGGTGACTGGGCACGTACACCACTTCGTGCCCGGGCGCGGCCTGTTTGAGCTTGTCCAGGTGATGCACCAGCACGCCGGCGTAGATGCGGTTCCACACGTGGGTGAGCAGGAACCTGGCCGAGCGCACCACCGGGCTGGAATAGTCGGCGGCAATTTCCCACGCATAGGCATGCGCCTTGCGCCAGGCATCGACCGGCTTGGAGTTGTCGCGCTTGGCCTGGACGGCGATGGCCTCGCGCACCGACTCGGCGGCCAGCACCTGGTCCACCAGCAGACGGCGGGTGGACAGGTCCGGGCCGATCACCGCCTCGCGGATGCGCCGGAAGTGCGTGCGCAACACGCGCTGCAACTTGCGCAAGGTGCGCTCGGGCGGCAGCCCTTCGGCCATGGTCTGGCGCAGCGAGATCGGCGGGGCGAACCGCACGATGGTGGTGCGGCCGTTGAGCAATACCGAGAGCAGGCGGCGGAAGCGGCCGACCAGCGCCCAGTTTTCCGAGAACAGCACGGCGAACCAGCCGCTCTGCTTGTCCGGCGCGCGGCCGACGAAGATCGACACCGGCACCAGATGTACGTCCAGGTCGGTGCGCACGCGATGCGCCTGCAGCAACTTGGCCAGCGAATCCGAATGGGTCTTGCCGCCACGCTGTTCGGGAATCAGCGAATTGCTGCTGCGTCTCGAGAGCGCCAGGTAGGCGCGCTTGCGCTCCAGCGGGTCGCCCGGCAACGGCACCAGCGGCGACGGCAGACCGACTTCGCGGCAGGCCTTGTCCAGAATCAACGCATTGGACATGCCGTAGTCTTCCAGCACGTACACCACCGGGCGGCCGTCATCGTAGCGGCCGGGTTGGTCCGGCTCGATGGTCAGGCCCAGCCACGGGTCGGCCAGACGGCCGAGCAGGCGCGCCCACCACGGGCGTTTGGCGCTGCGGGCAGCGGCGACGGCGGGCGCGATCGAGGGCGCAACCTCAGGCGGTACCGGTTCGGCGAGCGGCAACGCCGCTGTCGTGGCACCGGTGTCGGCGACGGCAGCGCTGGGCGGGGCGGGCGGGCCGTCCGGAAACGGCAGGGGATTCTGTTCTGGCATCACCGTCATTATCGCCCAGCCGGGCGTTGCCCGGTGTCGGCAGGCGCGGCCGCTGCGGTGTCGGGCGCTACAGTGGCGTTGGGTAAGGGCGCGGCCTGGATGCCGTTGAGCAGCACCTGCACCTGGTTCTGGGTCTGCAGCTGGTACCAATGCCCATCGCGCTTGATCAGCGCCACGGTCAGATCGATGTCATGGGCGGCCAGCGGATAACGCAGCCGCACCTGGGCAGTGTCGCCGTCCTGCTTGATCAACCCGGTCCGCAGCGCGTCCAGGCTGTTGTCGATCGACAGGTCGTAGTGCTCAAGCACCTTCTTGCAGATTTCCCAGAACGGCCCGAGCCGGCGCAGACTCTCTTCCATGCCCAGCCGCTGCAGATCGGCATCGGAGGTGATGCCGGTGGCGCGCGCGGCGGCGACCAGGTCGGCGATGCTGGCCTTGGCGCGTGGGCGATCGGCCAGCGGCGCGGTCGCAGCCCAGGCGCTCAGCGCATCGACCAGCTGCACGTAGTGCGCGCGCTGCTCGGGCGGGTAATCGTTGCGGCTGCGCAGGTACTGCACGCCGAACTGGCGCAGCGACTGCGCGGCCTGGGCAATGCCCTGCGCCTGACCGGCCAGCTCTGCATCGAAGGCCTGCTGCATGCGGCGTTCGGCATCGGGCGCCGACAACGACCCCAGCAGCGCGCCCACTTCATTGGGCAACGGCAGTTCAGTCAGCGGCCAACGGCTGGCACCGCTGCGCCACGCCGCTTCCAGCTGGGTGTATTGCGCAGGCGTCACCCGAATGCGCGCATACGCCACCAGATCGTTGCGCCGCAGCGGCAGGGTCATCGACTGCATCGCCGCGGCCGGCTCGGCCTTGGCGCCGGGCAACGCGGGTGCGGTCTCGTTGCGCTGGCAACCGCTCACGCACAGCGCGCCCAGCAGCAGCCACGCAGCGGACTGGAACCGCCCGGTGCGGACGGTAGGTAGCGACATGCGCACGATGTTCCCCCTGATCGATCGGCGCATCTTGCTGTCTGAAGGCATCGGCGGCAAGGCAAGGCCGAACCGTGCGCCAGGGTATGGTCTGCAGACGTTACGTTTTTGTAGCTCCTGGCACGTTGTCGACCAGTGTCTGACATTGGCTGCTGATGTCTTATTTCGGACAAACGTGTCCAGCCATCGGCTTCCAGCCCTTGCGCCACTTGCGTTTGGCGTGATGCTGCGGCGCATCATGTAAGCGCTTGCAGTTCCTGCTAGCGTTCGCTGCATCTCGCTTGGGGGGGCGCCATCAGATGGGGCTGATGTCATTCATGTGCATGTGTGACACGCCCGCTCTGCGCCAGCGGATCGGGCGCCCTACCCCGGCGTGGGCCGCCACACGCGTTGACTTGGAGAAAGCCACAGCATGAGCCGGCCACGGTCCGAAGGCGGTAGCGTCACCATCAAGGACGTTGCGCGCGAAGCGCAGGTATCGGTGGCCACGGTCTCGCGCACCATGAACGGGCATCAGCATGTGGCCGAGTCGGTGCGCGAACGCGTATTGCAGGTGGCGCGTGCGCTCAACTACATCCCGCACCACGCCGCGCGCAGCCTCAGCAGCCGGCGCACCCACACCATTGGAGTCGTGCTGCCGGACCTGCATGGCGAATTCTTTTCCGAGTTGATCCGCGGCATCGACCAAGTGGCACACCACCAGGGATATCACCTGTTGGTGTCCAGCTCGCACGGCGACCCGCAGGCGCAACGCCGGGCGTTGGAGCGCCTGCCCGGGCGCGTGGACGGGGTGGTGGTGATGTCGCCATCGCTGGGCGATTCGGGCGTGCATGAAGATGCGCTGCCCGGCTGCCTGCCGGCGGTGCTGCTCAACTGCGCCGGCAGCGCCAGCCAACGCCCGGTACTCAATGTCGACAACTACGGCGGCGCGCGGGTCATGACCCGCCACCTGCGCGACGGTGGGCACCGCCGCATCGCCTTCATCGCCGGGCCGGACGACAACTTCGATGCGCATGAGCGCCTGCGCGGGTATCACGATGAAATGGCGATGGATGCAGACGCGCAACCGTGGGTGCTGCCAGGCAACTTCGACGAAGAATCCGGCTACCGCGCCGGCCAGTCGCTGGCCCAGGACACGCGTCCGGATGCGGTCTTCGCCGCCAACGACATGATGGCGCTGGGCTGCCTGTTCGCGCTGGGCCATGCCGGGCTCAAGGTGCCGCAGGACATCGCGCTGGCCGGGTTCGACGATGTGCCGATGGCGCGCTATGTGCTGCCGGCGCTGACCACGATGCGGGTGGATATCGCCGGCCTGGGCGCGGGCGCGTTGCAGTTGTTGCTGGGCCAGCAGTTGGTCGATGCGCCGGCACTGCCTGCAGACGCCGCACCGCCAGCGTTGTCGGAGATGGTTCCGGAGCTGATCGTGCGTGCGTCTAGCGCCGCGCGCGGCACGCCAGGGCAATGACATCTATGCGCCACGTCACATCTTCACTCTTTCTTTACGCTTTCTTGTGTTTTTTATAACTCGATCGCTGTTGCCGCTGTCTTTTCGCCCTTGAAATAACGCATCACCCTGCGCCACACCGACCACGCGGCCGGTACGCGCCTTACCCCTGGGAGGGGGACTTCATGAAGAATCACCGCACCGTCTCCGCCCTGCCGGCACGTAGCCTGTTGTGCTGCGCCCTGGCCGCTTCGTTGTTGGCCGCCAACCCGGCCATGGCCCAGTCCAGCAACGCCACGTTGCGCGGGCAGGTGGCGGCGTCCCAGGCAGGCACCACGGTGACCGCCACCAACGTCGCCACAGGTACCACGCGACGTGTGGCCACCGGCCCGGACGGCAGCTATGCCCTGGTTGGGCTGCCGCCGGGTACCTACAAGGTGGATGCGGGTCCGGGCACGGAGAAGACGGTGACGTTGTCGGTGGCCTCGTCGGTGAGCCTGAATCTGGGCGGTGGCGGCGAAGCGGCCACGCCCGCCGATGGCACCGCGACCACGTTGGACACGGTCAAGGTCACCGCCACCTCGTTGCAGGAGGTCAAGACGTCCGAAGTGGGCACCAATGTGTCGCTAAAGCAAATCAACACGGTGCCGCAGCTGACGCGCAATTTCCTGGAGTTCGCCGACACCGTGCCGGGCATGCAGTTCGAGACCGACCCGAACGGCAACAGCCGCATCCGCGGCGGCGCGCAGGCCAGCTCGGCGGTCAACGTCTACATCGATGGCGTGGGCCAGAAGAGTTATCTGTTCGGCGGCGTCTCCGGCCAGGAGCAGAGCGCGGGCAACCCGTTCCCGCAGCTGGCGATCGGCGAGTACAAGGTCATTACCTCCAACTACAAGGCCGAGTTCGACCAGGTGGGGTCGGCGGCGATCGTGGCCTCCACCAAGTCTGGCGGCAACGAGTTCCACGGCGAGATCTTCGGGCGCACCACCAATACCGATTTCCGAGCGCGTCAGGCCGACGAACGCGCCAGTGCGCCCAATGCCGACGGTACCAAGCGTCAGACGCACCAGGACGAATACGGCATGGCCTTCAGCGGGCCGATCGTCAAGGACAAGGCGCATTTCTTCGTCAGCTACGAAGGCAAGGGCTTTGAGGTGTCGGCCAACCCGGTCTCGGTGCCGGATACCTTCAGCGCACTGAGCGACGACCTGCCGGCCGGCGTGCAGAGCCGCCTGGGCTCGGTTACCCGTCCGTTCAAGGAAGACCTGTACTTCGGCAAGATCGACTGGGACGTTGGCGAGAACGACCGCCTGGAGTTGACCGCCAAGTACCGAGACGAGAAGAGCCGCGACGACGTCGGCGACCGCAATACCGCCATCGCCGGCAAGAACAACCTCAACACCGAAGAGCGCTACGACCTGCGCTGGCAGCATTTCGGCCAGACGTATGTCAACGAAGCACGCATCTCCTACGAGGACGTGCTGTTTAACCCCAATGCCTTCACCCTGGGCAACCAGAACATCTATACCCGCGGCGTCGCCGAAGACGATGTGTTGATCCGCGACAACGCCACCAGCGGCCTGGCGATCCAGCGCAAGGGGCAGAAAGGCCCAAGCTTCCAGAACGACCTGACCTTAAACAGCATCGATTGGCACGGCAGCCACGTCGTCAAGATGGGCGTGAAGTACAAGGAAGTGGAGCTGACCCAGAGCGAAAACTCGACAGTCAATCCCTCGTTCTACTACGCGGTGGCCGATGGCCTGGGCACCTCGGCAATTCCGTACCAGGTGAAGTTCAATCTGCCGTTTGCCGGTGCGGCGCCGTCGGTGACGACCAAGAGTAAGCAGCTGGGCCTGTACATCCAGGACGATTGGGACGTCAACGACAAGCTGCAGTTGAACCTGGGCGTGCGCTGGGATGGCGAGAAGATTCCATCCTACCTGGACAACGTGACACCGCCGGAAGTGGTGGCGGCCTTGAACGGCCCCGGCACCGACCCGACGGTGAGCGCCACCTACGCCGAGCAACTGGCCAAGGGTGGCGTCAACATCAACGACTACATCAGCAACGGCCGCAGCCGTAAGCAGGACACCAACAACTTTGCGCCGCGGCTGGGCTTCTCCTACGATTTCCGTGGCGACGAATCGCTGGTGGTGTTCGGCGGTGCCGGGCGCAGCTACGACCGGAATCTGTTCGACGTGCTCGGGCTGGAGCAGGTCAAGTCTGCGCTGGCGCAGTACACGCTCCGCTTCGCTGAAGCCGCGCCCGGTTGCACACCTGCACCAGGCACCTGCGTCAACTGGAACCCGGCTTACCTGAGCGATCCGGGCAGCCTCGGTAGCCTGGTCAATTCCGGCGTGCGCAACGGCGAGATAGACCTGCTCAACAACGATCTGAAAACGCCCTATTCCGACCAGTATTCGCTGGGCCTGCGCACGCGGCTGGGCGAGTGGAATACCTCGGCCACGGTGTCCTACATCCATAGCAAGGAAGGCCTGATCTTCACTCTGGGGAATCGCTATCCCAACGGCGATTTCTTCCAGGCCGGCACACAGCCATGGAACGAGAATCCGCCGGGCTTCGGTTCCCTGCTGATCGGCAATAACGGCGTGGAAACCAAGACCGGCCAGTTGCTGCTGTCGGCCGACAAACCCTATTCCCAGGAAAGCGGCTGGGGGCTGACGGCGGCCTATACGTTCTCGCGCGCACGCGGCAACCGCGGCAACGATGATCGCTACGGGTTCGATGCCGCCACGATTGCCAATTACCCGTTCTTGGATCTGAACGCGGTGCCACGCCATCGCCTGGTACTGACCGGCATCTACGATTTGTTCTGGGGCATCAGCGCCTCGGCCAAGCTGACCCTGGCCACGGTGACGCCACGCAACGAAGCGGTGTCGTTCGATCAGTACGGTGGCCAGCCGTCGGAGAACATCCGCATCGTCTCGGTGGACGCACCGGGCGGCAAGTTCATCGCCGGTGGCGACATCTTCGGCACGCGCCAGCTGGATCTGTCGCTGTCCAAGGACATGCATGTGACCGAAGCGCTCACCGTGCAGGTGCGTGGCGATCTGATCAATGCGTTGAACTTCCGAAACTACGACCAGTACGCCATCGACTGGGGCCAGGGCGGCATCTACGCACCGCGCGCAAGCATCAACCAATACGGGGCGCTGTCCACGCCGCCGCGGACGATGTTCCTGAGCGCGCGCATCATCTGGTAATTCGCTAGAAACGCCAGGGATGCCAGCACAGGGATGCTGCCTGTGCTGGCCATCGTGCACGACACGCACCCTGGTGCATCGTTGGTTTGCATTGCCCGGTGATTGTCGATGCGCTGCATCGGCCAATCGCCGCCAATGCCTCACCCGTCTCGACCCGTGCCTGAAGGAGCAAGCACCCGTCACTGCAGACCCTTGTTGTTGCTCTTGCGGCTGTTGTTGCCTGTTGTCCCTGTGTTGAACACCAAAACGCGCCAGTCACTGCACTGCGTCGCGCTTTACCCCTGGGAGGGGGAAAGTCATGAAGAATCACCGCACCGTCTCCACCCTGCCGCCGCGTAGCCTGTTGTACTGCACCCTGGCCGCTTCGTTGTTAGCCGCCAACCCGGCCATGGCCCAGTCCAGCAACGCCACGTTGCGCGGCCAGGTTGCTTCCGCGCAGAGCGGCAGCGAAGTCGTCGTCACCAACATCGCCACCGGCTCGGTGCGACGTGCGCCGGTCAATGCGAACGGCAACTACACCATCGTCGGTTTGCAGCCGGGCACCTACAAGGTCGAATCCAACGGCATCAGCCGCACGGTGACCCTGTCGGTGGCCTCCAGCGCCACCGTCGATCTAGGCAACGAGACGGCTGCTGCGCCCGCCGGCGATGCAACGACGCTGGACACGGTGACGGTCAACGCGCCGATGATGCGCGAGGTCAAGACGTCGGAAGTAGGTAACACGGTGTCGCTGCGGCAGATCCAGCAATTGCCGCAGGCCACGCGCAACTTCCTCGAGTTTGCAGACACGGTTCCCGGCATGGTGTTCACCATCGACCAGGACGGCAACACCAAGCTGCGTGCCGGTGCATCCAACGCCAGTTCCAGCAATCTGTATATCGACGGCGTGAGCCAGAAGAGCTACGTCTCTGGGGGCGGTATTGCCGGCCAGAACGAAACGCAGGGCAACCCGTTCCCGCAGCTTGCCATCGGCGAGTACAAGGTCATCACCTCCAACTACAAAGCCGAATACGGCCAGATCAGCGGCGCGGCGATCACTGCTGCCACCAAGTCCGGTACCAACCAATTCCACGGCGAGGCGTTTTACCGCTTCACCAACCAGGACTTGCGTAAGGAACGTCCGGACGAAGAGAACGGCAAGGTCGACTCGCAAACCAAGGAATACGGGCTTGCCATCGGCGGCCCGCTGATCCAGGACCGCATGCATTTCTTCTTCGCCTATGAAGGCAAGGACAATGTGGCGCCGAAGAGCGTGCAGCCCAGTGCCGAAGCCTCGCCGTTCGTCGGCTTGTTGCCTTCGAACCTGCGCGATCAGTTCGGTGCGTCCAACATGCCGTTCACCGAAGACCTGTACTTCGGCAAGATCGACGTCGAGCCCACCGATAACGATCGCATCGAACTGGCAACGCAATACCGCGACGAAACCCAGGTCAGTAACGTCGGCGGCCAGAACGCACCGGATCGCGCGGTGGACAAGATCAACAAGGACAAGCGCACCAGCCTGCGCTGGCAGCACAGTGCCGACAGCTGGTTCAACGAAGCCATCATCACCACCGAGGATTCGAGCAATGTGCCGACGCCGCGTGGCACTGGCAACGGGTCCATCTACACCTACGTCGACCGCACCGAAGCCGATCCGCGCCAGTGGGTGTTCCTCAACACTGGAGCGGCCAGCGGCGAAGATTTCAAATTGCGTAGCCAGAAGGGCTGGTCGTTCCAGAACGATCTGACCTTCAACGCGCTGGAGTGGCATGGCGAACACACCATCAAGACGGGGGTGACCTACCGCGACATCAAGCTGACCTCGCGCGAGTTCAGCTCGCTCAACCCGCAGTTCAGTTATGAGGTCAGCCAGAACGGTATTGCGCCCGTGCCATTCCAAGTGCGCTACATCCGTGCGTTCGATAATCCGGGCCAGGTGCCGGTGGTGGAATCGCCGTCCAAGCAATATGGCATCTACCTGCAGGACGACTGGGCGGTGAACGACAAGTTGATGCTCAACATCGGCATGCGTTACGACTACGAAGACACGCAGGCCTACACCGACTTCGTGACCTCGCAGCCGTTTATCAATGCGCTGTATTCCGACGATCCGGACAACCCGGGCCAGCCGTGGGCGAACCGCTTGGTGCCCAGCGGCATCAACGTGGCCGATTACATCAGCACCGGCAACAACCGCAAGAACTTCAAGGATGCCTGGGCGCCGCGCTTCGGCTTCTCGTATGACTTCTTCGGAGACGAAAGTGCAGTGCTGCATGGCGGTGCCGGCCGCTCCTACGATCGCAACCTGTTCGAGCAGCTCGCGCTGGAATCGGTCAAGGCGGCGTTGTCGCCGGTAGTGGTGTACTTCAGCGATGCCGCCAGCCGGCAGCCCTGCTTCCGCGATGACCGCGTATGCACAGCGTGGAACCCGGGGTATCTCAACGGTATCGATCAGCTCAATACCATCCCGGGCACCAACGACAGCTCCGAGCTTTTCATGTTCAACAACAAGCTCAAGACGCCGTACAGCGATCAGTACAGCATCGGCATCAGCAACCAGGTGGGCGACTGGCTGACCGACGTGACCTTCCAGCGCGTGCTGGCCTACGATGGCCTGGTGATGAGCCTGGTGAATCGTTATCCGAACGGCGCCTACTTCGATTCCACTGGCAGCGTGCCGTGGGGCGAGCCGGTGCCGGGCTATCGCAATACGATCCTGGGCTACAACGGCCTGGAACAACGCAGCAGCCAGTTCCTGTTGTCGGCCGAAAAACCGTACACCAAGGAATCGGGCTGGGGCTTGAACCTGTCCTACACCCACACCAGCGCGCGCCAGAACCGCACCATCGACGAACCGTTTGCGTTCGACAAGGCGACCATTCGCGACTATCCGTTCGTGAAGTCGGATGCCGTGGCGGCACATCGGTTTGTGGCGTCCGGCTCGATCGATGGTCCGTGGGGCGTGACCTTCGGCGCCAAGCTGATACTGGCAACGCCGGAGCCGATCAACACGATCGCCTGCTATGGCTTCACCGATCCGGATGGAGGTACCTGTCAGGCCGTCGGCGTGACGCCGCCGGGCAATGGCAAGTTCCTGGTGGGCGGCAAGATCTGGGGGTATCGCACCGTCGATCTGCAGGCGAACAAGGAGTTCACGGTGGTCGGCGACTTCAAGCTCAACGCACGTATCAACGTGCTGAACGCCTTCAATTTCAAGAACTACACGCAGTACCAGTACAACAGCTTCGGTAGCGACGGTCGCCTGCAGCCTGATATCACCGTGGTCGACAACGGCGAAATCAGCTACGTGCCGCGCAGCGTCGTGCTGGAGATCGGCGCCAAGTTCTGATGCGTGTGCATCGCCACATGCGCCGACACGGGCATGTGGTCGTTCGAACGGGGCCAGTTGGCCCCGTTCGTGTGTCCGTCGGCTGTTTTTTGCTCAGGAATGCATCGACATGATTCCCGCTCCACTTCGCAACATCGTCATTGTCGGTGGCGGAACCGCCGGCTGGATGGCGGCCGCCGCGTTTGCGCGCGTGCTTGGACCCACCTTCACTGTGCAGCTGATCGAGTCCGAGCAGCTCGGCACCGTCGGTGTGGGCGAAGCCACCGTGCCGCACATCAAGGCCTTCAATAATCTGCTCGGCATCGATGAGGCCGAATTCGTGCGGCAGACCCAGGGCAGCTTCAAGCTCGGCATCGAGTTCGTCGATTGGCAACGCCCGGGAACCGCGTACATGCATGGCTTCGGCACCCAGATCGGGCATCCGCTCGGGCTGTTGCCGTTCCACCAATACTGGATCAAGCAACACGCGCGCGGCAAAGCGCAGCCGCTGGGAGCGTACACGCTCAATACCGTGGCCGCTGCGCGCGGCAAGTTCATGACCTCGGCCGGCGATGTCCCGGCCAACTCGCCGCTGGCCAACATCGCCTACGCATACCACTTCGACGCCACGCAGTACGCGCACTTTCTGCGCCGGTATTCGCAGCAGCGCGGCGTGACCCGTATCGAAGGGCTGGTTGAGCAGGTGCAACTGCATCCGGAAAGCGGCCATGTGCAATCACTACAGCTGGCGTCCGGGCAGACGGTGCACGGCGACGTGTTTATCGATTGCTCCGGCTTCCGTGGGCTATTGATCGAAGAAGCGCTGCACACCGGCTACCACGACTTCACCCACTGGCTGCCGTGCGACCGCGCATTGGCAGTACCTTGCGAAAAAGTTGGCCCACCCACGCCATACACACGCTCCACTGCGCGCGCAGCAGGCTGGCAGTGGCGCATTCCACTGCAACACCGCACCGGCAACGGCTATATCTATTGCAGCGCGCACATCAGCGACGACGAAGCCGCCGCCACCCTGCTCGCCAATCTGGACGGCAAGCCGCTGGCCGACCCGCGTCCGCTGCGCTTCACCACCGGCCGGCGCAAGCAGTTCTGGAACCGTAATGTCGTCGCACTCGGTCTGGCCAGTGGATTTTTGGAGCCGCTGGAATCGACCAGCATCCATCTGATCCAGTCCGGTATTTCCAAATTGCTGGAGCTGTTTCCGCGCGAGGGCATCAGCCCGGTGCTGGTACAGCGCTACAACGACCGCTCAGCGTTCGAGTTCGACCGCATCCGCGATTTTCTGCTGCTGCACTACCACGCCACCGAACGCGAGGACAGCGCGTTCTGGCGGCATTGCCGCAGCATGCCGATCACCCCGGAGCTACAGACCACCCTGGATCTGTTCCGCGACAGCGGGCGCTTCTATCGCAATGCCGAAGAAATGTTTGCCGAGATCAGCTGGGTGCAGGTGATGGTGGGCCAGGGCATCCTGCCGCAGGGTTACCACCCGCTGGTGGACCAGGTACCCGACCGCGATGCCGAAGGCTTCCTGGCCAGCGTGGCGCACACCATCGCGCACTGCGTGGATGTCATGCCGCCGCACCAGCAATTCATCGACCGCTATTGCAAGGCGGCTGCGCTGCCGTGCGGTGGCTGATGGCCGGCGGAAGTGTCGGCACATGAGGTGTCTGTGTAGCTGGCACAGGCTGGCACGCGATACGGTCCCGCCTGCTGCACAGATGACGCGCTGTGGACTTTGCAAGCGACCCACCGTTGCCATCGGCCCCGGCGAAACGCAAACATGACGGCCCAAAAAAAGGATCGGGCACAAGGCGCGATCCCTTCGAAAACCGGGGCAAGCCCGGTGGACAATGAGTGGCACAGCTTCCGACTGACATCGGACGACGGGCATCGTACGCAGCCTTTAACGTTAAAGCAACACTTTAATTATATTTAATTAACTCATTGATTTTGTTTAGCAGAGGGCGCGTACGGAGCTTCGCTGCCCGGTCAGCTGCGGTCCTGCCCCACCGCCGCAAGGATCTCTGCCTGGATCGCCGCCGCAGCCGCGGCCGGATCGGCGGCCAGGCGGATCGGGCGGCCGACGACGATGGCATCGGCGCCGTCGGTGAAGGCCTGCGCCACGCCCACTATGCGTTGCTGATCGTCGGCGACCGGGCCTCCGGGGCGGATGCCGGGGCAGACGATCGAAAAGGCCGGGCCGGTGGCGCGGCGGATCGGGCCGGCTTCCTGGCCGGAGGCAATGACGCCATCGATGCCGGCGGCCTCTGCGGCCAGCGCGCGCTCCACCACCACGTCCACCGGTTCGCGGTCGATGCCCATCGCCGCCAGGTCCGGGCGGCCCATCGAGGTCAGCACGGTCACCGCCAGCAGACGCATGGCGCCGTGGTTGGCGTCGGCGGCAGCCTGCAGCATGCCGGCGTGCCAGCCGTGCACGGTGCAATAGCTCACCGGCCACTGTGCCAGGCGACGGATGGTGCCGGCCACGGTGGCGGGAATGTCGAAGAATTTAAGATCCACGAACACGCGCTTGTCGCGCTTGGCCAGCGCATCGAGCACATGGAAGTACTCGCCGGAGGCCAGCAGTTCCATGCCGATCTTGTAGAACGCCACCGAATCGCCAAGCCGGTCCACCCAGGCGATCGCCTCATCGTGGCTGGGCACATCCAGCGCGAAGATCAGCCGCTCATGGGCGGCCAGCGGCAGCGGCGCCCGGCTCATCGGGCCACCTCCAGCGCCGCGCGCTTGGCATCGTGGCGCGTTTGCCAGGGTTGCGCATAGTCGTTGTTGAACTGCGCCGGCTCCCAGCCGCCGTAGCTGGGGTTGGGCAGCATCCACCACCGTTCGCCGAACCAGTCGTGATATTGCTGGAGCAGCGCGCCACGGGCCTGGCGGGTGTTGGCGCTGACCTGCACGAAGTCACCCAGCTGGTCGCCGAACTGCATCAGCACGCGGTACTTCTGCCCGGCCAGCTGGCGGCGGCAGTTCTTTTCGCTGCCGTTCTGCTCGCAGCCCTGCGCCACCGTGCCCAGGCCGAGAAACACGCTGTCGTCGGCCACCGGCAGACCCACGCTGCGCAGATTGGCCAGCGTGGCGTCCTTGAGGTGCACGGCACGGTTGGAGATGTAGATCAGGGTGATGCCACGCGCATTGGCAGCCTTGGCGAAGTCCACCACGCCGGGAATGGCAGTGGCTTTCTTCTCAGCCACCCACTGGTCCCAACTCAGCGCGTCGTATTCCTTGCCATCGCGCAGCAGGCGGGCTAGGTAGGGCGAGTTGTCCAGCACGGTCTCGTCCACGTCCAGCACCACGGCCGGCTTCAGCCCGGTGGCGGCGTTGCCGCGTTCTTCCGGCACCAACGCATCCCAGTTGGGTTGATTGAGCGCGCTATCGAGCTTGTCGGCAGCGGCGCGGTAGGTCTGCTCGGCCACGGCACGATATTCCTCCGAGCGCTGCATCCACAGCACCGCGTTGAGATTGTCGTCGCCAGCCGGTGCGGTGGTGGACGACGTCGCAGCCTTGCTGACCGCAGCGCTGGCGTCGGCATTGGCAGTTGCGGTGGCTTCCTGCACGTGCGGGGCCGGTTGTGTGTCCGTGGGCTTGCAGGCGCTCAAGGCCAGCGCAGTGCAGGCGAGCAGGGACAACGGTGCGTAAAGCGAGGGGCGCATGACATCCACCAGGACAGGAGCGGCAATGAAGGGCGCGATTTTAGCGGGTTCGCGCTGCATCGCTCGCTCTGGATGATGGCAACGCTATTGGATGTAGCAGACACGCACGGATGGCGGTCGCCGCAACACGGGTCGTCTACACCGGTCTTCCATACGATTGCGGATGCGTGCCTGGGTCCGTCCCTGTATGCGCAGGCCCGCCGCCGACGCACGACGCACACATGCTCGATGCAACCGCCGATGGCGTCGGCAGGTCCGCAGGATCACCGCAGTGGAAAAACGCCGGCAGCGGATCGGCATATCCTTGTGCGCTGATTGCCCCGGAGCCACCCATGACAGAGACCTCGCCCACGCCCGTCCTCGACACCGCCCAGGCCCGCGTGCTCGGCTGTCTGATCGAAAAAGAGGCCACCACGCCGGATGCGTACCCGCTCACCGTCAACGCTGCGCAGGTGGCCGCGAATCAGAAGACCGCGCGCGAGCCGGTGCTGAATCTGCAGACCGGCGTGGTGCACCACGCGCTGCGCCAGCTGGAAAACCTCGGCCTGGTGCGTCAGCAGTTTTGCTCGCGTGCCGAGCGCTACGAACACCGCCTGGGCAGCGTGCTGGATCTGACCCGCCAGCAAGTTGCCCTGATCGGCCTGCTGCTGCGCGGCCCGCAGACGCTGGGCGAGCTGTACGCGCGCAGCGAGCGGCTCGCGCGCTTCGCCGACACCGACGACGTGCGCCATCACCTGGACCGGCTGATCCAGCGCGGCCTGGCCGCACAACTGCCGCGTGCCAGCGGCCAGCGCGAAGATCGCTACGCGCATCTGCTCAGCGGCGAACTGGATGTGGAAGCGCTGCAGGCCGCAACGGCGCGTGCCGCACAGGGCGCGCGCAGCGGCAGCGACACCAGCGAACTGGAAGCGCGGGTGCAGAGCCTTGAAGCCACGGTCGCCGACATGCAGGACGCGTTGGCTGCATTACAGGCGCGGCTTAACGCGGCCGGCGCCTGATCTGTCGGCCACATCGTCCGGCAGCTGCGGTGGCAGCGCCGCACCGTTCTGCAGCGTCGGCGCGTTCGCTTTGGCTGATCCGGCAGCTGCGCGATCACTCGACCAGCACCGCGGCACGCTGTGATGCTTACGGTATCGCCAGTCAGATCCGCAGTGCCAGCATCCAATCGCCCGGCTAGGCCCAGTCGCCACACACGCCGGCTGGATGGATGCACAGGCCGGTACCGCGTCCGCACTGCACGAGCGCCGACGACGCTTCGATGCCGTCGTCGGGGGCGTGCTCCGCTGGGCAGATGCGCATCCACATCGTCCAGCGACGGCGGCGTGTCGCCGGCCGCCAACATCTCGGCGCGCAGCGCCACCGCAAATAACGCCAGCATGCGTTGGATGACCACTGCCGCATCGCGCACCCGCACCTCGGCCTCGCCAGGCACCGACGATGGGCTGGGTGGCACGCGAATGCCTTGCGCAGTGAGCAGGGCAAGTTGCTGCGCGCGCCGTTGCAGCGCATTCGGCGGGGACGGCACCTGCGCATCGTCGTCGATGGCCGGCTCGCCCTGGCTGATCAGCACCCGCCCCTGCGGGTCGCGCACGCTGCCATCGGCCAGGAAGCACACCGCATTGGCCTGCTCGGCCCACTGCGCCAGCGCAACGAACGCCGCATCGTCGACCTCGAAGGTGAAGTGCCGCTGCACATGCCGCATCAGGTGGTAGCGCGATTGCGTCATCTGCCCATCGCCCACTTGATTCACCTAACCGACAAACCCGTGCAGATGATTGACCAGCTCCGGATCGGCATGGTCGCGGTGCTGCACGGCGGCCTGCGGCATAAAGTCCGGCCACACCGGCGTGCGCAGCGTGAAATACGCGTTGACCAGCAGTGGCATGCGCGCGTCCTTTACAGAGCAACCAACACCGCCATCATGCGGCTGTGCGATGGGTATGCTGTCTCGACAATCCCTGCTGCCAGGAGCGGCTGCCAACACCTAGCGAAGAGTCATCAGGTGACCGATATGCGGCACCGGCAAGGTCTCACGATATAGCAAGCCCAACGTGCCGATAAACGCGGCGTCCTCGCGCGTCTGCACCGCCCGGTGCGCAAAACCGTCGCGCATGGTGGGCCTGCGCCCAATCGCGCAGATGCGCGCGCCTGCTCACACGTACGAATGCCGCGGTCGTTGATGCCGGCGATGAAGCCAGGGTCGTTGACCAGTTCCAACATCGCGTCGGCGTCGTGCTCGGGGTCGAGCGTGCGCAAGCGCAGCCGCGGGGTTTGGATCACAACGGTCACGGCACACTCCGACATCATGAAAAACCACACTGCCGTGCCGGCGCGTCACTGGTAAGCGATGGGCGGCAGGTGCGCGTGCAACGGCGCACTGCGCGTCAGTCGAACAATGCCTGGATCGCAGCCAATCCCGCACTGGCGCGTTCTTTCTTGCGCTCAGCGTCGGCCACCGGGTCGGCGCCATCGCGCTGCAGTTCTTCGGCAGGAATTTCATCGAAAAACCGGCTCGGCTTCAGTCGCACATGCTCGCCGAACTTGCGCGTCAGCTTGCTGTGGCTCATCCACAACTGCTCCTTGGCGCGGGTGATGCCCACGTACAACAAACGGCGTTCTTCCTGCAGATTGCCTTCTTCCAGGCTCACTTCGTGCGGCAGCACGCCGTCCTCGCAGCCGACGATGAACACATAGCGGAACTCCAGACCCTTGGACGCATGCATGGTCATCATGCGCACCTGGTTGCCGCCATCGTCCTTGTCGTTGCGCGACAGCAGCGCCAGCTGCGCAGCCAGATCGCTGGCGCTTGCACCACGCGGGCCGCCTTCGAACCACTCGGCCAACTCGTCCAGATTGCGCTTGCGCCGCTGGAAGCCGGTTTCGTCCTTGGACTGATTGCGCAGGTCGTTGAGCAGTCCGGATTTTTCCGCGAGCGTGCGCACCAGTTCGCCGGCCGGCATGCTGGCCGAGTGCTCGCGCATGTCGCGCACGATGTCGGTAAAGGCACTCAACCCATTGGCGGCGCGGGGCGGCAGGTGCTGCAAGGCGCCCATCGACTCGGCCGCGCGCGACATCGGCACCGATTTGGCGCTGGCCAACTCGGCCAGACGCGCCAGCGAGGTCGCACCGACTTCGCGCTTGGGCGATTGCACCGCACGCAAGAACGCCACATCGTCGTCCGGGTTGACGATCAACCGCAACCACGACAGCAGATCCTTGACCTCCTGCCGCTCCAGAAACGCGGTACCACCAGTCAGGTGATACGGCACGCGCAACAGCTGCAGCGCTTTTTCCAGCGGCCGCGACTGAAAATTTCCACGGAACAGAATGCAGAAATCGCTCCACGGCACCTGCTTGGCGGTGCCAAGGAACGAAATCTCCGCAGCAACCTTTTCGGCCTCGTGCTCGCTGTCGCGGCATTCCCACACGCGGATGCGCTCGCCGTCGGCCTGGTCGCTCCACAGTGTCTTCAAATGCTCGTGTGGGTTGTGCGCGATCAACGCATTGGCCGCACGCAGCACACGATTGGAGCAGCGGTAGTTCTGCTCCAGCTTGATGATTTTCAGCGCCGGATAATCGCGCGCCATCTGCTGCAGGTTTTCCGGATTGGCGCCGCGCCACGCGTAGATACTCTGGTCGTCATCGCCCACGCAGGTGAAGTTGCCGCGCGGCCCGGCCAGCATCTTCAGCAGGCGGTACTGCGCATCGTTGGTGTCCTGGCACTCGTCCACCAGCAAATAGCCGATGCGCTCGCGCCAGCCCATCACGATGTCTTCGTTTGCTTCCAGAATCTGCACCGGCAGGCGGATCAGGTCATCGAAATCCACTGCGTTGAAGGTGGTCAACCGCGCCTGGTAGCGCTCGTACAAGCTGGCCGCTTCTTTTTCGCGGTTGCTGCGTGCCGCCACCATCGCCTGCTCGGGCGACAGGCCGGCGTTCTTGGCGCGCGAGATCAGGTTCTTGGCATCTTCGATCGCATCGGGCTTGGCACCATGCATCAGGTCCTTGATCTGCGCGGCGGCATCGTCGGAATCGAAGATCGAAAAGCCGCGCTTCAAACCGGCGGCGGCGTGCTCGATCTGCAGGAACTTCAGGCCCAGCGCGTGGAAGGTGCAGATGGTCAGGCCGTCGGCACCGTCGCCGCGGATGCGCTTGGCCACACGCTCGCCCATTTCCTTGGCGGATTTGTTGGTGAAGGTGATCGCGGCGATGCGCTTGGCCGGATAGCGGCCGATGGCGATCAGATGCGCGATCTTTTCCACGATCACGCGCGTCTTGCCGCTGCCGGCGCCGGCCAGCACCAACAAGGGACCTTCACAGTGCAGCACCGCGGCGCTTTGCGGGGGATTGAGTCCGAACATAGGGGCTTCCGACAGAGCAGGCCATTGTACCGGGGCAGCCTGCGGCTGGCCTGCACGATGGGTTCATGTCTCCATTGCCGCTAGGCTTCGCTTCACAGCGGTGGGCTGCGTTCCCACCTCCTGGACGGCAAGAGCTTGCCCCCGCGCCATGCCCGCTCGCATGCGCGGGCGCCGCATCCAGCCGCCCGGCCCGGTAAAATCGCCCGATGGCCAAGCTCTATTTCTACTATTCGGCAATGAATGCCGGCAAGACCACCACCTTGCTGCAGTCTGCGCACAACTACCGCGAGCGCGGCATGCGCACGCTGATCCTGACGCCCAAGCTCGATCACCGCGCCGGTAGCGGCATGGTGGCCTCGCGGATCGGCCTACGCGCGGACGGGCGCATTTTCGAGCGCGATACCGGGTTGCAGCAGTTGGTCGAGCGCGATATCCACAACGACGGTGCATTGCACTGCGTGCTGGTGGACGAGGCGCAATTCCTCAGCCGGGCGCAGGTGTGGCAGCTGAGCGAGGTGGTCGACCGCCTGCGCGTTCCGGTGCTGTGCTATGGCCTGCGCACCGATTTTCGCGGTGAACTGTTCGAAGGCAGCCAGTTTCTGCTGGCCTGGGCCGACGAGCTGGAAGAGATCAAGACCATTTGCCACAGCGGCAGCAAGGCGACCATGACGGTGCGTGTGGACGCGCAGGGGCACGCGGTGCAGGACGGCCCGCAGGTGGAGATCGGCGGCAACGAGCGCTATGTCTCGGTCAGCCGCGCCGAGTTCAAGAAAATCATGCGCGGCGAGGGCCGTATCGATCCACTGCAGATCGCCTTACCGCTGCCGGTTGCCTAGCGCCTGGTGTGGGCAGCGCACCTGCGGCGCTCTTGCCGCCGCAGTGTATCGAGGCCGGTTGCGCCTGCGTCATCTGCGTTCGGTCACACCCCGCTTCGCGCTGTGGCGCGCAACGTGGTGTCGCGCCAGGAAGTTGGAACAGGCGTACTGCACCTATCGTGCCTCCCGGCTCGTCAGCGTCGAATGCCTGGCCGCTGTGCTAACGCCAGTCCTGAAGCCAACGCGTCTGCACGTGGCGCGGTTAACGTTCTCGGCAGCTAACCGCGATCCATCAACCAGGATCTATACGCTTTGCAGGCGCTGCTAGACCTTTGCGGGCATGCGGTTACGGCGGCATCGCGGTCGCTGGCAGACAAGCGTATCTTGGCGCTTGTCATGCAGCGGCGCGCCACATAACCGGGCGCAACCGCCGTCCCGTAAACTGGCACGCATCCACTCTTTGGAGGCACTCATGGGTCCACTGCCTCCCGCATTACGCGCCGATATCGCGCGTGTTGGCCGGCTCTCGTCGGTCCCGGACATATTGACCGTTCTCACCCGCCTGACCGGCATGGGGTTCGCTGCTGTCGCGCGCGTCACCGAAGCACGCTGGATCACCTGCCAAGTGCACGACACGTTGTCCCTCGGCCTGCGGCCGGGCGACGAACTGTCGTTGGCCACTACCTTTTGCGACAGCGTGCGAGTCAGGGGCAACTCGGTGTGGTTTGGGCATGCATCGGACGACCCGGTCTATCGCGAGCATCCCTCGCCGCGGCTCTACGGCTTCGAAAGCTACGTCTCGGTGCCGATCAAGTTCGACGACGGCAGCGTGTTCGGCACCTTGTGCGCACTGGATCCGCAGCCGCGCGTGGTGGACGCACCGCTGGTGGAAAAGGTCGAACTGCTCGCGCAGCTGCTGGCCGCACAGATCCAGGCCGAGCAACGCGCCGAAGAAAGCGCGCTGGAATCGCGGCGCGCACGCAGCGAACTGGGCCGCGTCGGCGCCTCGGCGCGCTTGCGCGAAGAATTCATCGGCATTCTCGCGCACGACCTGCGCAACCCGCTGCAGTCCATGCATGCGGTGGTGGACGTGCTGTCGATCGACCAGCTCAATCAACACTACGGCGGTTCCATTCGCTCAATGCAGCGTAGTCTGCGGCGCATGGAAGAACTCATCGATTTCGCCTGCGATTTCGCTCGCGGCATCGAACGCGACTGGCTGCAGCTGGACTATGGCGACGGAAGCGACCTGCTCGATGCGCTGTCCCAGGTGGTGGACGAAACCCGCGCCGCCTACCCCAACCAGGTGTTGTCCACGCACGTGGCCATCGACGAGCCGGTGCACGGCGATGCGATCCGTCTGGCTCAGATGTTTGGCAGCCTGATGATCAACGCGGTCGTGCAAGGCCCGCAAAGTTCGCTGATCAAGGCGGTCGCGGTCACCGAACAGGGCCGGCTACGGATCGAAGTCTGCAACCTTGATGGAATCGATCCGCGTCGGCTCGATATCTTGCACGCGTCCACCCATGTGCATGCCGACGGACGTGCGCTGCCTGAGGTCGATCTGGGGCTGCATATGGCCGCGCAGATCGCAAAGGCCCACCAAGGCGAGTTACGCATCATCAGCGGCAAGCAAGGCACCTGCTTCCGCGTGGAGTTGGCTTGCGCACGCCCACGCGGGCGCCTGCAATTGGTCGACACTCCGGCGCCGGCCTGAGCGTTGTATGCAGCAACTGTAAGTCTGCAGAGAGACGCGCCATCATCCGGCGCGCCAACCGCCTGATGCGGCGGACTCGAAGCACGCGCGGGCCGATGGCCGCACGCCGCAACGCGGCGCTGGCGCAACAACAGGCGCCAGCCGCCTCGCTCGACGATCCTCAGTCAATTCTTGCGCTCGCTCGCTGCCAGCGGGGTCCACTGGTACAGCCAGGTTTCGGTCAGCGGCTTGCCGTTGGCGCGCAGATACAGGCGGATATCGATCTGCTGGGTGCCCTCGTCCGGCGGTACCAGGTCGAACATTGCCCGATAGCCCTTGAGCTCATGCAGCGGGCGCGCCGACACGATTTCGGTGGTGCCGCGCGACACCTGCAGCACCGCCTCCACCTTGGCCTTGGGGTCTTTTGCCAGCGCCGCCAGTTCTCCGCCGGCAAAATCCACTGCAAAGCGCCAGGAAAAGTGGCTGCGCTTTTGCCCCACGATGCCGCCAAGGCCGGTTCGGGTGGCCACGCAATGCGCCAGCGGCGCGCTGGCCGGCGGCTGCGCGCCCCAATACAGCCGGTAGCCCATCAGCAGTTCCTGCCCAGGCTGCGGCTTTGCTTGCGGGTTCCAGAACGCCACGATGTTGTCGAAGGTTTCGTCCACAGTCGGAATCTCGACCAACTGCACCGAGCCCTTGCCCCAACCACTCTTGGGTTCCACCCACAGGCAGGGGCGCTTCTCGTAAAACACGCCATCGTCCTGGTAATGGTCGAAGTTGCGGTCGCGCTGCAGCAGCCCGAAGCCACGCGGGTTTTCGTCGACAAACATGTTGAAGCGCACGTGCGGCGGGTTGCACAACGGGCGCCAGATCCACTCGCCGCCACCGGTCCACATCGCCAAGCCATCGGTGTCGTGAATTTCCGGGCGCCAGTCCCAGTCCATCCGGTTATCGTTTTCGCCGACCTGATACATGCTGGTGCACGGCCCGATGCCCAGCCGCTCGATCGTCTTGCGCGGGTACAACGCGCTGTCGATGTCCATCAGCAGCACATCGCCATTGGTGATGGCGAACCGGTAGGCGCCGGCAATGCTGGGCGAATCCAGCAACCCGTACACCACCACCGTGTTCGAGTCGGCGGCCGGCTGCTCCAGGTAATAGGCGATGAAATCCGGAAACTCTTCCGGCCCGCCGGTCCCGGTATCGATCGCCAGCCCGCGCGCGGATTGTCCGTACTGGCCTTCCTTGCCGACAGCACGGAAATAGCTCGCGCCCAGGAACGCCGAAAAGTCGCGCTCGGTATCCTTGCGCGTATTGAGCCGGAAACCGGCAAAGCCCAGATCCTTCGGCAATTGCTTGCCACCCAGCCCGCTTTTGCCGTAATCGAATGCGGCCGGGTCGTATGCCAGCTGCTGCGCCTTGCCATCGACGATGTCGTAGATGTGCACCGGGGTATGGAAATACAGCCCAAGATGGAAGAACTTCGCCTGGAATTTGCCATTGCCATCGGCCCACAGCGCGTGGTCCTGGCGGTAGCGGATGGACTGGTACTGATCCCAGTTCAGCGCCTCCAGTGGCCCCGGCAAAACCTGCTTATGGCTCTTGTACGGCGCCTTTGCCAGCTCGCGCGCCCGACCCTTCAACCAAGCATAGTCGAACGGCTGCGGCTGCCCGAGCCGCCGCAACCCAACCGCCTTGGCTGCCAGCGCCCACTGCGGCAGCGCCGGCAGACCGAGCGCGGCCAATGCGGCGGCAGCATTTTTCAGCAAGTGGCGTCGTTGCATGCGCATCGATCTGGTCAGGGATTGGGCGACATCATAGCCACAGCCCGGCTTCGAGGTGAATGCGCGCCTCAGCGCGGCGCGGACGGCGCATCGCAGGCATTGGCCAGCGCCAGCGCTTTGGCCTGGCTGCAGAGGAACTGCCGCTGCGCCTGCTCCTCATCCGGCCCGGTGTAGCGCAGCAACGTCCACTGCTCCTGCGCCTGCATCTGCGCCCCTGGCGCGAGCTGTCGATAGGGCGCGTGCACCTCCATTTCCAGCAGCCCCTGCTCTGGATGCCGGCGTGGCGTATCCAGATACAACTCCACCTGCCCCTGCTCAGGATGGATTGCCGCCAGCGGTTGATGCGCGAAGCGGATCAGCAACACCTGCCCGCCAGCAAAACCGGCCATCCATCCCGCAGATGGCTGCAGTAACAGCTTGCCGCGCTGGATCAGTCCGTCTTGGCCCGCATCGGCGCGCAGGGCAAAGACGCCGCGCGCGCGCTTAAACCGCGGCGCAGTCGTCCCGGCCTCGCTCGGCGGCTGCACACGAATATCTCCCGCAGCAGCAACTGGTACAAAGACTCGGGTCGTGGCCGCAACGCGCGTGTTGAACCAGAGGTCCCAAGCAATCGCTTCCGTACGGATATTGCGTGCGCTGGCCTGAATCTCCACAGTGTCCGCGCGCCCTGCAGAAAGTTGGATCTGCTTGCGTAATTGCACCCCGGTCAGCGGGCTGGGCACGCCTTCAAATTCCAACGCGTCATGACTCCGCCGGGCGAGGTGCGTGTGCGCCAGCGACAGATACGGGTCTGGCGGCCAAACCGCGGCCGCCGCCTGACGTTCGTGGTTGAGCTGCTGGTGCAACCACCACTGACTCTGCGGCCCAACCCACACATCATGGCCAAAATACGCAATATCCCCCGAAGCGGCTGAAACCTCAGGCGCAGGCTGTTGCTCGACCGCAGCGCCGACTTTCAAAACATTCGGCTGACCGCGCAGATTGAACGACAGCACACGCCCCCCAAAGGCTGGCGTTGCGCTCAACTCAACCGCCTTGCTGCGCAACTGGATGCACTCTACGGCGGGTGCGGGCGTCGCTGCGCCTGACGACGTCATGCACAGCAGCGCAACTGCACCGGTCACCATCAGAGGAACGACAAGCTTCGGCGAGTTGGACATATCGCGATTCCAAACAAGGGCCTCGGGATTGTGGCCCGCTGCATCGACGTCCCCCCAATCTGAGTAGCAGTCGGGTTTAGAGTCCGGGGTTGATGATATCGCTATTGGCCAACTGCTGGGCATACGTTGCCGGCGTCATTGCGCCGATTGCTTTCTTTGGGCGGTGTTCGTTGTATTCGCGGCGCCAGCGTTCGATCTCGGTGCGCGCATGCAGCAGCTTTGGAAACCAATGTTCGTTGAGGCATTCGTTGCGTAGCCGGCCGTTGAAGGATTCGACACCTAGCGACACCAGGCTCAGCCACAGCAGCGCAACGTCGCGTGTGGGAAGCGTTATCACGGTTGTATCTGGACAACGACAGTCGCGACGACGACAGCGTCGCGCACGTTCTGGCTGCCTCGCCATTCCGCCTGGAACAGCTGCGCATGATGCTGTTGCACGAAGTGCATCCGGTGCTGATTGGCAATCTGCGCAGCGTGGCCAGCGTCTGGGACGGATTCGACCCCGACTGGTTGGCGGCCACGATCCAGGCGCGACGTGCACGGCGCTGGTGCTGGCCAGCGCGCTGGTGCCGGCGCGGTGATGCGCGCACGCAGTGGGCGTTACTGGCCCCGAAGATCGTTGCGCTGCGTGCAACCACCACGCAGTGACACCACGCGCCGCCGCAGCGCCGTGCCCATACATCCAAGCGCCAATCGGTAAACTGCAATCGGCGAGAAGGCCACCACCGTCTGGTATTTCTGCACCGTGTCGCAGCACCAACGCGTCTCAATCAACGCGTACCGGCACGCAACAATCGGCGACAATGCGCACATGCATATCGATGTCATCGGCCACGGGCCTGCGCTGGTTCTTCTGCATGGTTGGGCACTGCACGGCGGGGTGTTCGCCCCGCTGGTAGAGCGCCTGGCACCGCACTATCAATTGCATCTGGTCGACCTGCCCGGGCACGGCTTCAGTCGCGACGACAGCACACCGCTGGCGTTGCCGTACGTGGTCGCTGAGATTGCGGCCGCCACGCCGCCGGCGGTGTGGCTCGGCTGGTCGCTGGGCGGGCTGTTCGCGCTGCATGCAGCCGCCACCCTGCCGCAGGTGCGCGGACTGGCGATGATCGCTGCAACGCCGCGCTTCGTGCGTGGCAGCGATTGGCCCGATGCCGTCCAGCGTGAGTTGTTCGTGCAATTCGGTACCGAGTTGTCGCGCGACTATCGCGGCACCCTGGAGCGTTTTCTTGCGCTGGACACGCTCGGCTCGGCACATGCACGCAGCGAACTGCGCAGCCTGCGCGAAACGCTCACCGCGCGCGGCGAACCGGCGCCGGAGGCCTTGCAGCAAGGGCTCAGCCTGCTCGAGCGCACAGACCTGCGCCGCGCGTTACCGCAACTCGCACGCCCCAGCCTGTGGATCGCCGGGCAACGCGATCGCCTGGTGCCTGCCGCCGGCATGCATGCCGCCGCCGCGCTCAGCCCGCACGCGCAGGCGCTTACCATTGCCGGCGGCGGCCACGCACCGTTTCTTGGTCACGCAGATCAGGTAAGCGAGGCACTGCAACGCTTCGTTGCGTCCGTGCCATGAGCGGATCATCGACCATGCGACATCGCTGATCGAGGACGCATCGCATGGATATGGGAATCGCCGGCCGCTGGGCCTTGGTCTGCGCCGCAAGCAAAGGGCTGGGCTTGGGCTGCGCACGCGCATTGGCCAGCAAAGGCGTCAATGTGGCGATCGCCGCACGCGGCCGCGATGCACTGGAACGGGCTGCCGACACAGTGCGCGCACTCCCCGGCGCTGGCGAGGTGCGCAGCGTGGTCGCCGATATCGCCACGCCGGAAGGACGCAGCGCCGCACTCGCCGCCTGCCAGCAGATCGACATCTTGATCAACAACGCAGGCGGCCCGCCGCCCGGCGATTTTCGTCAGTGGGAACGCGCCGACTGGCTGCGCGCATTGGACGCCAACATGCTGGCGCCGATCACACTGATCCGCGCCACCGTCGATGGCATGCGCGCACGCCGCTTTGGCCGCATCATCAACATCACCTCCAGCGCAGTGAAAGCGCCGATCGACATCCTTGGCCTATCCAACGGCGCGCGTGCCGGCCTCACCGGCTTCGTCGCCGGGTTGGCGCGCAACACCGTTGTCGACAACGTCACCATCAACAATCTGTTGCCCGGGCAGTTCGCCACCGACCGGCTGCGCGGCAATTTCGCCGCTATCGCGCAGCAGCAGGGCAGCACCGCCGAAGAGGTCGCCGAGCGCAAGCGTGCGGGCATCCCTGCAGCGCGTTTTGGCGAGCCGGACGAATTCGGCGCAGCCTGCGGCTTCCTGTGCAGCGCGCAGGCCGGCTACATCACCGTGCAGAATCTGTTGATCGACGGCGGCAGCTATCCCGGCACGTTCTAGCGCGGCGCCACGCATCACGCATCGATTCCCTCCGCCTCTGCCAGCGGCGACAATAGCGGCGCCATGAACAGTACTTTCGACACCCGCCACGTCCGGCGCGCCTTTGCGCGTGCTGCCAGCACCTACACCGCCGCCGCCGCACTCCAGCGCGAAGCGGAAGCGCGCCTGCTCGAATCGCTCGACTACCTGGGCGCGCAGGTGCCCAAGGTGGTGCTGGATGTCGGTGCCGGCCCCGGCCATGCCAGCGGCGCGATCAAGAAGCGCTGGCCCAAGGCGCAGGTCATCGCGCTCGATCAAGCCATGCCGATGCTGCGCCAGGCGCGCAAGGCCGCCGGCTGGTGGAAGCCCTTCGCACAGGTGTGCGCCGATGCGCGCGCGCTGCCCGTTGCCGACGGCAGCGTGGATGTGATCTTCAGCAATCTCTGCATGCAGTGGGTGGAAGACCTGCCGGCCGTGTTCGCCGGGTTACGCCGCGCCCTGCGCCCAGGCGGGCTGCTGCTGTGTTCCACCTTCGGCCCGGAAACGCTGATCGAATTGCGCGACGCCTTCGCGCAGACCGACCCGGCCCCGCACGTCAGCCGCTTTCCGCCGATCGCCCAGTTCGGCGATGCCCTGTTGATGTCCGGTTTCCGCGATCCTGTGCTGGACCGCGACCTGTTCACCCTGACCTACAACGACCTGCCCGCGTTGATGCACGAACTGCGCGCGATGGGCGCCACCAACGCGCTCAGCAACCGCCGCGCCACCCTCACCGGACGTGGCCGGTTTGCAGCGGCAAGCGCTGCCTACGAACCGCTGCGGCGGCCGGACTGCACCCTGCCCAGCTCCTGGGAAGTGATCTACGCCCATGCCTGGGCACCGGCACCGGGCGCGCCCATCCGCGAACACGGGCACGACGT
The DNA here is from genome assembly GCF_004136375.1 of Xanthomonas oryzae pv. oryzae. Lineage (NCBI taxonomy): Bacteria > Pseudomonadati > Pseudomonadota > Gammaproteobacteria > Lysobacterales > Lysobacteraceae > Xanthomonas > Xanthomonas oryzae. The sequence continues at coordinate 247,931 of NZ_CP031697.1, read as the reverse complement.
CGCCAGCGTGCCGGTCAGCGCCATCCCGATCCGCCGCCGCATCGACTGAGCGGCGGTACAGAACGCCAGGCGTTGCGTAGCCACTACCGGTGAGACACAGAGTATTGCGCCCACGCCAAGGCTCAGCTGTCAGCCTCGGTGACCACACTTGCTAGAATTCTGAAGTGACCGGCCGCACGTCCCTGTTGCGGCTCACCTTGTTCGATGGTGGCTACCGACACGACGCAGCAGGGCTGCGTCCGCGTCTTGGCAGCCGCTCTCACGTTTGCGGCACCCCGCCCTCAATCGGCCTCCCCCATGTTGAAGTGGCTCCTCATCGCGCTGTTCATCGCATCGGCGCTCTATATCCATTACCGTGGTCGCGTGCGGCACCGGCTCAGCCGGCAGATGCTGGACCATTCCACCTTCATGGCCCCGATCAACACGCTGATGTACCTGTGTTCGCGGGTGCCGACCACGCCGTTCATCGATCCCGGCAAGGAATTTCCGGAGTTGGCGCCACTACGCGCCAACTGGCTGCTGATACGCGACGAAGCGATGGCGCTGCAACAGATGCAGAAGATCCGCGCCGCCGACGGCTATACCGACATCGGCTTCAATTCGTTCTTCCGCCGTGGCTGGAAGCGCTTCTATCTGAAGTGGTACGGCACCGCGCACCCGTCGGCGGCCGAACTGTGTCCGCAGACCACTGCCTTGCTGAAGTCCATCCCTGCGGTGAAGGCGGCGATGTTCGCCGAACTGCCGCCGGGCAGCGAATTGCGCCCGCACCGCGACCCGTTCGCAGGCTCCATGCGCCTGCACCTGGGCCTGGCCACACCGAACGACGACCGTTGCTTCATCGATGTCGACGGCCAGCGCCACAGCTGGCGCGATGGCGAGTGGACCATGTTCGATGAGACCTACATTCACTACGTGCGCAACGACACCGACCAGGACCGCATCATCCTGTTCTGCGATATCGAGCGCCCGATGCGTTGGCGCTGGGCAGCGGCGGTGAACCGCTTCGTCGGCCGCAGCTTGCTCTCGGCCGGCGCCTCGCCCAATCAGGAAGGCGACAAGACCGGCGGCATCAACCGCGTGTTCCGCTATTTCTATGCGGCGCGCCTCAAGGCCAAGGCATTGAAGGAACGCAACAACCCGCTGTACCAAGCGCTCAAGTGGAGCATCTTCGTGCTGGTGGTGGTCGGGATCGTGTTGCTGTAACGCCGGACCAACCGTGTAGGAGCGCGCTTGCGCGCGATGCGGCGTTACCGGTGACGCTCAATCGCGCGCCAGCGCGCTTCTACACGGGTCTGGCCGCCCATGCCGATCGGCCCAGGCAGGCCATGTACTGTCTCGCCATCACGCCGAGACCAACCACGTCGGCGCGCACCCGGGCGCGATCAGTCTTCCCGGAAATCCCTCATCGCGCCCAGGTGCGCTGCGACGCAGCGCGTCCCATGCCGGTCGATGCACTCAGCGCGATACCTGCGCGATCCATTCCTGCAGGTTGTAGTAGTTGGTGACGCGGGTGATCTTGTCGCCCTGCACGTCGAAGAACGCACCGCCCGCCAGTACATAGGTCTGCCCGGTAGCCTCCGGCAGACCTTCGTCGGTGGTGTGATAGACGCCATGCACCACGTACTCGGCGCCGACTCGGGTGCCATCGTCGTTGGCGATCACGACGACATCGCGCAATTGCTCGCGGTAACTGTCGTTCATACGTTGCAGGAAGGCGGCGAATTCGGCCCGCCCGATTTCGCGCGCGCCCTGATTGAGGTCGTGGGCAACGTCGTCGGCCAGAAACGCCAACATGCCGTCCCAGTCGCCACGGTTGAATGCTGCGTAATAGTCCTGGACCAGGCCGATGGCGTGTTGCCGATGGGTCTCGCTCATGCTCGAACCTGCCGCTGGGAAAGCCGCATCATAGGCCTGCAGTCACGGCCCTTGCACCAGCAAATCGCGGTGGAAGTAATACAACTCCTGCAACAGAAAGCGCCAGCTGGTATGGAAGCTGCGAAAGCGCGTGCTCGGCGTGGACGAGGCCAGCGCGTCGATGCCCAGTTCCTGGCTCAGCCGCAGCGCGCGCGCCATGTGCAGCGGGTCGCTGACGATGATCGCCCGATGCATGCCGTGCCGTTCCATCAGCGTGCGCGCCTGCTCCAGATTCTGCCGGGTAGTGCGCGATGTGGTTTCGATCACGATGGCTTCCGGCGGAATGCCGTGGCGCAGCGCATAGCGTCGGGCCACCTGCGATTCGGCAAAGCGCGCGCCGTTGCCGAAGCCGCCGGTAAACAACAGCCGCGGCGCATAGCCCTGCGCATACAGGTCCAGCGCATGCCGGATGCGTTCTTCGAACACCGGCGAAGGGCGCGCATCGTAGGCAGCTGCACCCAGCACGATGATGACATCGGCCGGCGCGGCCTGGTCGCGGTCACCGATCCACACGATCCAGCCCGCCACCGCCACCAGCCAGATCAGTGCCGGCATGCACAACCGCCAACCCCAGCCCAACAGGCCGAGCCCGCGCGAACGGCTGCTCACGCCGCGGCCCATGGCAAGGCATCCAGATCGACATTGCCACCAGACAGGATCAAGCCCACCCGGCGCCCGGCAAACCGTGCCGGCTCGGCCAGCACCGCGGCCAGGGTGATCACCGAAGACGGCTCGACCACTTGTTTGAGCAACTGCCAGATCAGCCGCATCGCCTGGACGACCGCGGCATCGTCGACTGTGATCACCTGCGCGCCGGCGTGCTGCAGCAGCGCGAAATTGGGCGCGCCCAAGGTGCCGCGCAGACCATCGCACACAGTGTCCGGCACAAAATCGACCAGCCGCTGGCCTGCCGCCAACGAACGCGCGGTATCGGCTGCGCCGGCCGGCTCGGCCAGCACCAGCTCGCAGCCGGGTGCGCAGCGCAGCGCCAGCGCGGCACCGGCCGCCAACCCGCCACCGCCGACCGGCGCCACCAGCACGTCCAGGCCACCGCTTTGATGCAGCAGCTCCAGCGTGGCCGTCCCCTGGCCGGCGATGACCGCGACATCGGTATACGGGTGCACCAGCGTGGCACCGCTGCTGGCCTGCACCTCGGCGCATAGCTGTTCACGCGCTGCGATGGTCGGTGCGCAGCGCCACAAGGTGGCGCCATGCCGGGAAATATTGGCCAGCTTGGCCGCCACCGCGCCTTCGGGCACCACCACATGGCAACCCATGCCACGCGTGCGTGCGGCCAGCGCCAGCGCCGCGCCGTGGTTGCCGGATGAATGCGTCACTACCCCATGTGCAGTCCGCTCGTCCGGCAGCGACCACACGGCATTGCACGCCCCGCGGAACTTGAAGGCCCCGCTGCGTTGCAGATGTTCGGCCTTGAAGAACAACCGTGCACCGCTGAGCGCATCCAGGCTGTGCGATGTCAGCAATGGTGTCGGCGCGCAGTGCGGCGCGATCCGCGCAGCGGCTTGCAGAACGTCGGAATGGGCAAGAGGGACCGTCTCGATCATGCCTGCAAGATTAACGTATCGCTCCCTCTTCACGGGTCGCACGCACTGCCGCCGCGCGGGCTGGATCGATGACAAAGCGCCGCGTTGCTGCACAATGAAGGACCGATTCAATGCATCGGTTCGAAAGTGACATCATGGTTGCAAGAGGGCACCATTCATGAAATTCCGTCTGATCTTCGCCGCCGGGCTATTGGCCCTGAGCGGCTGCGCAACCTACGACTACACCGGCGCTGGGTCGGGCGGCTATTACCGTGGCGCACCTGACGTGCAGTATCGCTATCCGCCTGGCTACTCCCCGTACTTCTACGGCAACCCGTACGGTTTGCCGTACGGCTACGGTGCCGGTTCGATCGGTCTTTACGACTACCCGGTGTATCCGGTCTACCGCGGCAGCTATTACTATCGGGAGTATGATCGCCGTCCGCAGTACCGCCCGCCGCGCCCTAACGGATCGTTCTACAACGGCTCACGCCCCGCTGATTCGCTTCCCCAACAACCCGACCGGTCTCCTGCGACCGGCGCACAGCCGTCTCGGCCACCGCCCCGTATCGGGGCACCACCACGGGTCATTCACGAGATTCAACGGCAAACCGCACCACGCAACACCCGCGCACAGATTCCGTAGGCCCCTGACTGCGACACGGTCCACAATTAGCGATAGTGGGGGCTTGTGTCCAGCTGACGATTGGCCGCAAGCTGGTTGCTCTGTGTGACCAGCCACGTCATCTTCTGACCCGGCCCGCCCCACTGGCCGACTTATGTCGATGTCCGACAGGGAAATCTGGATCCCCCCTGTTCCGGCCCTGTCGGATATCGGCGCCTACAACACAGAAAGCCCCGGCATGCCGGGGCTTTCTGTGTTTATTCGATGTTGCTGTGCAAGGGCTGCGGCGAAAGAAGGCGCAGCCGCCGACTGGCAGAAAAACGCAAAAAATTAAGGGTCGGCAGTCCCCCGACTACCGACCCTTACGCTACCCCATCGCACGCGCGGCTGGCCCCTGTTCCAATTCCAGCCTTTGCGCCCATGTCGCAATGCCACGACGGGTGCAGGAGGGATATCCGCACGAAACATGCCAACTTGAGGGTCGCTGTTTAAAATTGTGAATTAAACCACATTTTCAGTGAATGCGTGACCTCAAGCACCCTTCAGCCGATACTTCCACGGTCGTTTTCTCCTTTCCGCTCTTAGTCCACGCCCATGTCCGACTCTTTCTATCGCTACGACGTCATCGTGATCGGCGGCGGCCATGCCGGCACCGAGGCCGCCCTGGCGTCGGCCCGCGCCGGTGCCCGCACCTTGCTGCTGACCCACACCATCGAAACGGTGGGCGCAATGAGCTGCAACCCGGCCATCGGCGGGATCGGCAAGGGCCATCTGGTCAAGGAGATCGACGCGCTTGGCGGGGCGATGGCACACGCAGCGGACCTGGCCGGCATCCAGTGGCGCACGCTAAACGCCTCCAAGGGGCCGGCCGTGCGTGCCACGCGCTGCCAGGCCGACCGCAATCTGTACCGCACTGCGATCCGCTGCATCGTCCAGGCTCAGCCAAAGCTGACCGTGTTCCAGGCGGCAGTGGACGATCTGATCATCCACAACGGCACCTGCGAAGCCGACAGCGTGCGCGGGGTCATCACCCAGACCGGGCTGCGCTTCGAAGCGCCGTCGGTGGTGCTGACCGCCGGTACGTTTTTGGCCGGCAAGATCCATGTCGGCGACACCCAGTACGCGGCCGGGCGCCTGGGCGACCCGCCGGCCACCACGCTGGCCGCGCGTCTGCGCGAGCGCCCGTTCGCGATCGACCGGCTCAAGACCGGCACGCCGCCGCGGATCGATGGGCGTACGCTCGATTACGGCGTGATGGGCGAGCAGCCAGGCGACGACCCGCTGCCGGTCATGTCGTTCATGGGCCAGGTCAGCGACCATCCGCGCCAGGTCAGCTGCTGGATCACCCAGACCACCGAGCAAACCCACGACATCATTCGCAACGCGCTGCATCGCTCACCGCTGTATTCCGGGCAGATCGAAGGCATCGGCCCACGCTACTGCCCGTCGATCGAGGACAAGGTGGTGCGCTTCGCCGAGAAGACCAGCCACCAGATCTTCGTCGAGCCCGAAGGCCTGGACGTGGCCGAGATCTATCCCAACGGCATCTCCACCTCGCTGCCGTTCGATGTGCAGCTGGCGCTGGTGCGTTCAATTCATGGCTTTGCGCAAGCGCATATCACCCGCCCCGGCTACGCCATCGAGTACGACTTCTTCGACCCGCGCGGGCTCAAGGCCTCGCTGGAAACCAAAGCGGTGGGCGGGCTGTTTTTTGCCGGGCAGATCAACGGCACCACCGGTTACGAAGAGGCCGCCGCACAGGGGCTGCTGGCCGGGCTCAACGCCGCGCGCCACGTGCATGGCCTGCCGGCATGGTCGCCGCGCCGCGACGAAGCCTACCTGGGCGTGCTGGTCGACGATCTGATCACCCATGGCACCACCGAGCCGTATCGCATGTTCACCAGCCGCGCCGAATACCGACTGCAGCTGCGCGAGGACAATGCCGATGCGCGGTTGACCGGCGCCGGCCGTGAGATGGGTCTGGTCGACGACGCGCGCTGGGCGCGCTTCTCGGCCAAGCAAGAAGCCGTGCAGCGGGAAACCGCGCGGTTGTCGGCGCTGTGGGCCACGCCGGGCAATGCCCTGGGCCGCGAGGTCGCCGACGCGCTGGGCGTGACGGTCAGCCGCGAAACCAACGTGCTGGATCTGATCAAGCGCCCCGAACTCAACTACGCCACCTTGATGCGGGTGCCGACGCTGGGGCCGGGCGTGGACGATGCGCAGGTGGCCGAACAGGTCGAGATCAGCGTCAAGTACACTGGCTACCTGGATCGCCAGCGCGACGACATCGCGCGTCAGCAACGCCACGAAACCACGCCGATCCCCGAAGGATTCGATTACGCTGGCGTGCGTGGTCTGTCGATTGAAGTGCAACAGAAACTCGAGCACGTGCGCCCGCAACACATCGGCCAGGCACAACGCATTCCCGGCATGACCCCGGCAGCGATCTCACTGCTGCTGGTGCATCTGGAGCGCGCGCGACGTCATCGGGTGGCGTGAGCCATCGCTGCCCGCCAGGAAACACCTGTGCGGGCTAGTGATGATTAGGCACGTCATACGCAAGGACAGCCACGTCATGGACATCCATCCGATCGCAGCAGACAAGCGCGAGGCTGTCATCACAGGGCGGTCTCAAGAGTCAAGTGCAACAGCTCGAGAGACCTGCTGTTAGCGCAACGTATGGACGGACAGCCCAGCAGGCCATTGATTGTGCAAAAGTTACGTGAGCCAGTGTTTTGACAGAAAACGCGGGTCTGCAGTGGAGAAAAGTGTTGCACTTGGAACTTGAGTCGGCCCTGTCTCCCAGCTATGAGTGTAGCGCCACAGGCCAGTTTGTCGCCGTCCAGCGCGGCCTTGCGCCCATGGATGTTCAGATGACTGGAGGCACCTTCAATGTGCATACGTCCATGCAAGGGGCATATCGCTGGATGCCCTTCGCACGCCTGCCTGGCCATCAATGCCTGCGTGTTCGGAACCGGCCGGCACATGGCCGCCGTGGCTGTGGGCGTCGCCTTCGACGATGAATGCGCGGCTCATTGAGGGTCTTGCCATCCGGGGACATGCGCCATGAAAGGATTCTTGCCGCGATGCTTGGTATTGATGCCCTTGCTGGCCGCATCCGGCGGGCTGACCATCACGATGCCGGCGTAGCCATCGGGAGTCAGGTTGACCGTCGCACTGGTGCGGTCGTCTTCATAGCCGGCCTGTATCGCCAACCCGATCTGCACTAGCGCGGAACTGACACCGGTATTGCCCAGCCGCCGACCGATGTTGTAGCCCTCATGCTTGTCGTCCAGTTCGATGCCCTCGGCGTTGCCGTGCAGCGCTTGCGTCAGGGGAATGACCCATTCGCGATCCAGGCTGGTGTCGTAGAACACGCGCGTGGGCTTGGCATCTTCCGGTAGGGCCGACACGGCCTGGGCCCAGCCCTTGCGCAGCGCCTCCACCTGCCCGGCACGCTTGAGTGGCTTGCCCTGTTCGTCGGTCAGGGGCACATGCACCGGGCGATGCAGGTAGCCCAGCAACGGAGATTCGTCGAACTGCTGCACCTGCCAGCGCGCCCAACGCACCGGCAGATACGGGCTGGGCTTGAACTCACCCGGCCCCTTGTTGCTGATCTGCTTCCACAACTCGGGCAGTTGGGCAATCCACCAATCGGCCTTGGGTACACCGGGGCCATCTGGTAACTTCACGCCCTTGGCTTTGAGTTCACGTTCGAATTTCTCGTCGAAGGCGTCGCGCTTCTCCCAGAAGAAATTCCACAACTTGATGATGTCGTACTGCGTATCGTCCTTGTTGATGCCATCGTCCACATCGACGGCATACGGGCGCACCAACCTGTCTACCCGATCGCTGCGCGCCACCAACAGCGCGACCATGCTGTCGGGCATCAGTGGGACGTGGATACCAGCAGGACGCTTTGGCATTCCAGGTGATTCCCAGCCATATCGGTCTGCTTCAGAGTCATTGCTAACCAGTAGCACTTCTGGCACGTCTGGGTGCTGATCGAAGAACTGGAACAGCCGCTCAAGCGTGGCCTGCGCACTCGCCACATTGGCGTCCTCCTGCCAAAGAAACAGCGTGAGCCCGAGACTCTCGGACTGCCGATCGAGTGCAATCTCGTTGGCCATGGTGCTGCCATCATTGATCGTCGTCGGCGGCCCAAGGATGATCACTGGCAGCGGCCAACGCTCCACCGCTTCCTTGGCCGCATCACCAAAAGATGTGCCGGCGGCCAGACTGGCACTGCCAATGCGCGTATTTGGATCGTAGTACTTAGGATCTTGCGGAAGCACAGACTTAAACGCGTCATCGTCTTCCCGTATGGCCTGCCAGACCGTCTGGTAGTAGTCGCCTACCGCCAGGCCCAGCCCGCGCACCTCCAAGACATAGCGTTCCCCCTCGCCAGCCAGCATGCGCCCGTGCGGCGTCGCGGCCGCCGCCGTGGCCTGGGCGCTTGCCATGGCCGCTGGGTCCTTGGCCACCGCGCTGCGTACCTTCCACAGCCAATGCCCTCCAAAGGCCAGGCCCACCAGAGCGGTGATCGCCAATACACCATTACGAATATCGTTGCCCAAGCCGGAATCCTCCACGCCTGTTGACTGCCATTGGCGATAGTAGATGAAAAGGATCAGCGCCACCCAGGCCAGCAGCGTACCTAGCCATACCAGCGCGTAGGGCGTGATTCCGGGCCGTTGTGACGCGCTCATTCGGTGCTCTCTGCACGTTGCGCTCGGGTCCTGCTTATCACGTATTTGTCTGGAGGCTCCTTAGACACGACATCCGGAAATTTCCCGGTTTTGTAGTAGTAAGCCGTCTGCTGGGCCAGCATTTGCGCTCCAGGGCTGAGCTTCTCGAAATTCGCAAGTTCGCTGATGTAGACAGAAGAAGCTGTTCGATATATTAGAAGGCGCGAACGGCGTGCGCCAGTTGGCAAAGGCGATGAGCACCTTGCGCCACTCCGGATCATCCAATGTCTGCGCCTGCCCGATCGCCACGTCCATGGCCGTTACCCAGCGATGGTTTTCGGCACCGCGCAGCATCGCCGAGTGGTAGGAATTGTCGCTCAGCGCGGCAGGGTTGCGCGCCATCTGCGCACGTACTTCGTTGGGTGTGGCATGTCGCCACACCGTGCAGCCCATATCGGTCGCATCGCACGTGTAACCGGGCGTCTGGTCGTTGATGTCGGGATGCTGCGCGTTGAACTCGCTGGTCATCTCGGCCAGTTTGGACTCGGGCACCTCCTCTTGCTCGATGCTGATCAAGATCATGTACTGGCGCAACTTCGTCGCCGGGTTGCCCAGGGCCACATCCACCGACACATCATCCGGCGCATCCTTGCCGGCACGGGTCGGCGTGCCGCGCAGCGAGGTGCTGCTGCCGTACTGGCGCGCGTCGGCTTCCCCATCCTCCATCTGTGGTGCATGCGGCGGTTGCAGTGCCTCGCCGTTGATGTAGCGCCCCTCCTGCGGCAACGGCGTCTGGCTGAGCGTGGTCGCGGGGGCCACACCCCCGCCTGGGTAACGCGCCTCATCCTCCATGCGCAGCGGGATGTGCCGCGGCGGCAGGCCCACGGCAACCGGCTTGCCGCCGCGCAGCAGCTTGGTCCACATCCGCTGGTGGAAGCGCATGTCCTTGAGCGCGTCCATCGCCGGCAAGCTGGCGGTGCGCTCGGTGCTGTAGAACTTCCGCTTCCACGCCACGTGCACCGTGTCCGGCACGCCGTAGGTGCCGATGCCCTGCACCTGATCCAGTGCCACCGTGGTGTCCTGTGGGCAGAAGTACAGGTACACCTTGCCGCGGTTGTCGCGCTCGGCGAAGACGATCTGCTTGCCTTCGGCATCCAGACGGGTGCCCTGGCTAGGGGTCCATCCATGTCCGGTGCGGCCACCATATCCTGGCTGACCCACTTGCAGCTCGTTCAATGCTGGGCGGGCGTGCGGCTGGGTGGTCACTGCGTTGACGATATTGATGAGCGTCTGCAGCTTGGCCTGGGTGGTCTGCTCTTCGCCCTTGGGTTCGAGCAGGCTGTAGGGGCTGTCCACCAGGATCAGGCAGTCCGCGCAGCGCTGGCGACGGTCGGCCAGCATGGCCTGCGCCAGCAGGGTAATCAGCGTGCCCTGACTGTGGCCCATGATGGTGATGGTGTCGTCTGGAGCCAGCCGGCGGATCTCGCTCACCAGCATCGCCAGCCGTTCGGCCGCCAGCACGAAATACCGCCGTGGTGGTGCCTTGCCGAAATAGGTGAAGTCGGAGGCCACCGGCTGGATGGTCGCGGTCATCAAACTGGTGTCAAAGCCTTTGCCATACATGTCCGGCAGGTTGCTGGTGGCGTTGGCGAAGAAGCCGCCAGCCTTGGCGAAATGGGCATCCAGCCGGTTGCCGGCGGTGTCCTGGTACTGGCTGCGCAGCCGTGTTGGGTTGCCGCGCTTGTCCTTGGCGATCTCGTTGTTGCTGGCGCGGTAGCCCCAGTAGAACGGGATGAACATGCTGTGGGTCGGCAACTTGCTGGTGGTGTCTTCGCTGCGCTGATAGAGGTAGGTGTCCGGGTCGTATTTGACCGACGCCACCTTGCGGTAATCCCGATCGCCGGGCTTGGCCTTGGACGCCTTTGCTTCGGCATACTTGACCCCATACCCTCCAGCCCGCAGATCGATACGGCTCAAGCGCTCGTTGAGGGCAGCGCGTTCAATGCCGGCGCGCCAACGGATCCATACCCTTGCTGGCACAGCAGGAAGACTGAGCCAGAGGTTCAGGTCTCCGGCCCAATTGCGAAGGTACGTCACGTTGATGTGCCCGACCTCGCCCTTCTTCTCGGCATGCAAGTCGAAGAACGATGCCGGATAGGAATACGCGGCCTTTGCATTGCCGTCGCGTTCGAGCGTCTGCCGGCGCTCCCTTTGGCGCATCTCCGAATGCCGCTTTGAGCCGCTTCACAACCTTGCGTGTTGCGGTCCAAAAATTGAAAGACTACTGGTGCTTAGCGCGCCTTTGCCGCCCGGCGATGAGCGTAGCGCCACACGCGAGTTTGTCGCCGTCCAGCGCGGCCTTGCGCCCATGGATGTTCAGATGACTGGAGGCACCTTCAATGTGCGTACGTCCATGCAAGGGGCATATCGCTGGATGCCCTTCGCACGCCTGCCTGGCCATCGATGCCTGCGTGTTCGGAGCCGGCCAGCACATGGCCACCGTGGATGTGGGCGTCGCCTTCGACGATGAATGCGCGGCTCATTGAGGGTCTTGCCATCCGGGGACATGCGCCATGAAAGGATTCTTGCCGCGATGCTTGGTATTGATGCCCTTGCTGGCCGCATCCGGCGGGCTGACCATCACGATGCCGGCGTAGCCATTGGGGGTCAGGTTGACCGTCGCACTGGTGCGGTCGTCTTCATAGCCGGCCTGTATTGCCAATCCGATCTGCACCAGCGCCGAACTGACGCCGGTATTGCCCAGCCGCCGACCGATGTCGTAGCCGTCGTGATTGTCGTCCAGTTCGATGCCCTCGGCGTTGCCGTGCAGCGCTTGCGTCAGGGGAATGACCCATTCGCGATCCAAGCTGGTGTCGTAGAACACGCGCGTGGGCTTGGCATCTTCCGGTAGGGCCGACACGGCCTGGGCCCAGCCCTTGCGCAGCGCCTCCACCTGCCCGGCACGCTTGAGTGGCTTGCCCTGTTCGTCGGTCAGGGGCACATGCACCGGGCGATGCAGATAGCCCAGCAACGGGGATTCGTCGAACTGCTGCACCTGCCAGCGCGCCCAGCGCACCGGCAGATACGGGCTGGGCTTGAACTCACCCGGCCCCTTGTTGCTGATCTGCTTCCACAACTCGGGCAGTTGCGCAATCCACCAATCGGCCTTGGGCACGTTCGTACCGTCAGGCCATTTGACGCCCTTTGCCTTGAGGGCCGCCTCATACTGCATGTCGAAAACGTCGGCCTTCTCCCAGAAGAAATTCCACAACTTGATGATGTCGTACTGTGTGTCGTCCTTATTGATGCCATCGTCTACATCCACGGCATACGGGCGCACCAACCTCTCCACCCGATCGCTGCGTGCCACCAATAGCGCAGTCATGCTGTCGGGTAGTAGCGGAACGTGAGGCGATTCAGGCCGTTTGTCGGGCATCCCTGGCGACTTCCAGCGATAGCGCGGACCTTCGCCATCCTGCGTGACCAGCAAGACCTCCGGCACATCGGGATGCTCATCGAAGAAACGAAAAAGCTTTTCGAGGGTTGCCTGGGCACTGGCTGTGTTGTCATCCTCCTGCCAGAGAAAAAGAGTCAACCCGAGGCTTGCGGCCTGGCGCTTGTAGGCAATGGCGTCAGCCATTGAACTTCCATCATCAATCGTCTTCGGCGGCCCGATGATGATCACTGGCAGCGGCCAGCGCTCCACCGCTTCCTTGGCTGCATCACCAAAGGATGTGCTGGCGGCAATCGTCGCATCGCCAATCCGCGTGTTTGGATCGTAGTACTTAGGATCTTGCGGAAGCACAGACTTGAACGCGTCATCGTCTTCCCGTATGGCCTGCCAGACCGTCTGGTAGTAGTCGCCTACGGCCAAGCCCAGCCCCCGCACCTCCAGCACATAGCGCTCCCCTTCGCCGGCAAGCATGCGCCCATGCGGAGTCGCGGCTGCAGCTGTCGTGACTTGGGCGCTTGCCTTGGCCGCTGGGTCCTTGGCCACCGCGCTGCGTACCTTCCACAGCCAATGCCCTCCAAAGGCCAGGCCCACCAGAGCGGTGATCGCCAATACACCATTACGAATATCGTTGCCCAAGCCGGAATCCTCCACGCCTGTTGACTGCCATTGGCGATAGTAGATGAAAAGGATCAGCGCCACCCAGGCCAGAAGTGTTCCGAGCCATATCAGCGCGTAGGGCTTGATTCCGGGCCGTTGTGACGCGCTCATTCGGTGCTCTCCGCACGTTGCGCTCGGGTCCTGCTTATCACGTATTTGTCTGGCGGCTCCTTAGACACGACATCCGGAAATTTCCCGGTTTTGTAGTAGTAAGCCGTCTGCTGGGCAAGCATTTGCGCTCCAGGGCTGAGCTTCTCGAAATTGGCAAGCTCAAGGAGCGTCAGCTGACCAGGTAGCTGGCTTTCTGACGGTTTAAACGGCGTGCGCCAGTTGGCAAAGGCGATGAGCACCTTGCGCCACTCCGGATCATCCAAGGTCTGCGCCTGCCCGATCGCCACATCCATGGCCGTTACCCAGCGGTGGTTCTCGGTACTGCGCAGCATCGCCGAGTGGTAGGAATTGTCGCTCAGCGCGGCAGGATTGCGCGCCATCTGCGCACGTACTTCGTTGGGTGTGGCATGTCGCCACACCGTGCAACCCATATCGGTCGCATCGCACGTGTAACCGGGCGTCTGGTCGTTGACGTCCGGATACTGCGCGTTGAACTCGCTGGTCATCTCGGCCAGTTTGGACTCCGGCACCTCCTCTTGCTCGATGCTGATCAAGATCATGTACTGGCGCAACTTCGTCGCCGGGTTGCCCAGGGCCACATCCACCGACACATCATCCGGCGCATCCTTGCCGGCACGGGTCGGCGTGCCGCGCAGCGAGGTGCTGCTGCCGTACTGGCGCGCGTCGGCTTCCCCATCCTCCATCTGTGGTGCATGCGGCGGTTGCAGTGCCTCGCCGTTGATGTAGCGCCCCTCCTGCGGCAACGGCGTCTGGCTGAGCGTGGTCGCGGGGGCCACACCCCCGCCTGGGTAACGCGCCTCATCCTCCATGCGCAGCGGGATGTGCCGCGGCGGCAGGCCCACGGCAACCGGCTTGCCGCCGCGCAGCAGCTTGGTCCACATCCGCTGGTGGAAGCGCATGTCCTTGAGCGCGTCCATCGCCGGCAAGCTGGCGGTGCGCTCGGCGCTGTAGAACTTCCGCTTCCACGCCACGTGCACCGTGTCCGGCACGCCGTAGGTGCCGATGCCCTGCACCTGATCCAGCGCCACGGTGGTGTCCTGTGGGCAGAAGTACAGGTACACCTTGCCGCGGTTGTCGCGCTCGGCGAAGACGATCTGCTTGCCTTCGGCATCCAGCCGGGTGCCCTGGCTTGGGGTCCATCCATGTCCGGTGCGGCCACCATATCCTGGCTGACCCACTTGCAGCTCGTTCAATGCTGGGCGGGCGTACGGCTGGGTGGTCACTGCGTTGACGATCTTGATGAGCGTCTGCAGCTTGGCCTGGGTGGTCTGCTCTTCGCCCTTGGGTTCGAGCAGGCTGTAGGGGCTGTCCACCAGGATCAGGCAGTCCGCGCAACGCTGGCGACGGTCGGCCAGCATGGCCTGCGCCAGCAGGGTAATCAGCGTGCCCTGACTGTGGCCCATGATGGTAACGGTGTCGTCTGGAGCCAGCCGGCGGATCTCGCTCACCAGCATCGCCAGCCGTTCGGCCGCCAGCACGAAATAGCGCCGTGGTGGTGCCTTGCCGAAATAGGTGAAGTCGGAGGCCACCGGCTGGATGGTCGCGGTCATCAGGCTGGTGTCAAAGCCTTTGCCATACATGTCCGGCAGGTTGCTGGTGGCGTTGGCGAAGAAGCCGCCAGCCTTGGCGAAATGGGCATCCAGCCGGTTGCCGGCGGTGTCCTGGTACTGGCTGCGCAGGCGCGTCGGATTGCCGCTCTTGTCCTTGGCGATCTCGTTGTTGCTGGCGCGGTAGCCCCAATAGAACGGGATGAACATGCTGTGGGTCGGCAACTTGCTGGTGGTGTCTTCGCTGCGCTGATAGAGGTAGGTGTCCGGGTCGTATTTGACCGACGCCACCTTGCGGTAATCCCGATCGCCAGGCTTGGCCTTGGACGCCTTTGCTTCGGCATACTTGACCCCATACTGCCCGGCGCGCAGATCGATACGGCTCAAGCGCTCGTTGAGGCCCTGGCACAGCCCCTTTTCCACGCTGGGATAGGCGGCACCGGGGTCGTTGACGCCGTGGATGAAGATCACGATGCCCGGCCGGTCCGCGGGCACCTCTACCAGACGCTCCCCCATCCGATTGGGCAGCAGTAGCGCATTGGCTTGGGCGACAACATAGGAGCATTCGGTCATACAAGCATCCTGTGGCACGAAGAAGGAGGGGAGTGGGTGGCAGCAGCGCCCAAGTGCGAGGGGCGTCAGCCGCCGCTGGCCGGTGACTTGTGGACGTCGATGCGCGCAATGCGCGTGACCTCATCGCGCAGCAGATCGGTCAGGCCGTTGGCATCGGAAACGCCTTGCACGACGCGGCCGTCTTCCAGGGTGATGCTGTAGGGCTGGTTGGCCGCAAGCTGGGGCGTGTCCGCGCTGTGGCTGGGGTAGTGCAGCTGGAATTTCTGGTCGGTGCCGTCCTTGCCGAAGCTGGGGCGGTCGGCCTGCTCGGTGGACGGTCCCAGCAATGCATGGCTGGCCGCGTGCAGCTCGACCCCGCCCTGGGTGCCAAGCGTGATGCCGCCGCCAATACTCAGGAAACTGCCGTCCTCGGCCACCAGCCGGATCCGTGGCGCGCTGAGCAACACCTCGCCGGTGTTGGCGGTCAGTTGCAGGTTGGTCTGCGCGTTGGCCACCAGGGCATCGGCCTGTGCCTGCAAGTGCACGGGACCCTGGTTGGCAATGGCGCTCAGGCCGGACGCTTGCGCGAACAGCGCGATCCCTTGCCCTGCATGCACGCGTGTGGCCTGGCCGCTGGTCAGCTGCAGGTGTTGCTGCGCCACGCTGTCGATGTTCTGGCCGGCGTAGCTGAGATGGCTGTGCGGGGTGGCACTGACCATGCCCTCGCTGGCGGCGAAGGCCATCAACGGCTTGCCTGCAGCGCTGCGCTCGGTGCCGCTGGGCCAGCCCTGCAGTGCCTGCCGTAGTGCGTCCTGCCCGCCGGTCTCCACCGCTTGCCCGCCGTGCTGGGCGGCATAGTCGCCCAGGCCCTTGAACAGTTCGAGGCATTGCGCCAACAGCGCGTCGAGTTCGTCGCGGTCGAGTTGGTGGCCTGCGGCCTGGCTGCGCGCGTAGGTGGTCAGCAACATGCCCTGGGCAGCGCGCAAGGCCGCTGCCGCGTCGGTGCGCAGTTCGGCGCCTTGGCCGCGCGAGTCAGCTTGGCCATCTGCCCGTGGGTGGGTCAGGTAGCCGAGATTCAACTCACTGGCCTGGTGGGTGCTGGCCAGGCGCGCACGCGGTTGCCCGGTGGTGTCGTCGAACAGCAGTTCATTGGCGCCACTGCCGTTGTGCTCGCGCGTGAGGATGCCCGAGAGCGCGCGATTGCCCGGCAGCCCCATGGCGCCGCTGAACGCCGCGGTGGGCCGGCGGCCGTTGTGGATGACCGCCACGGCGATCGGTCGGTCGATATCGCCGTGCAGGAACTCGATCAACACCTCATCGCCCACGCGCGGGATGAACTGGTGCCCGAACCCCTCACTGGCCGAGGGGGAGGCATAGCGCACGCGCGTGCTGGAGCGCTCGTCGTCGTCGGCGCCGCCCTTGGCGTGCTCCTGCGCCAGCGGCCAGTGCATCTGGACCAGGATGCGCCCCATTTCGTCGGTATCGACCACTTCGCCGGCCTTGCCGACCACCGTGGCGGTCTGCGGCCCCGATGCGGTGGGCCGGCGCAGCGATGGGACGCGCGACGGCACCAAGGCCACACCGCGCCGCACGCCGGCAAAGCGCAGGTATTGCGCGGCCCCTGCGGGTGGCGGGGGGACCGCTGCCAGTGATGGTGGCGGACCGACGTCGGCCGAGGAAAGCCCCAGCAGGCCGCTGGGCAGCTGGCGGGTCATGTCCGCTGGCAGGTTGTTGGTGATGTCCAGGAACTGCTCGGTCACCACGAACTGGCGCTGCTCGCTGCTGTCCTGAGCCAGCGATGGATGGTCGGCGATCTCGACATACGTGCCGACTTCCAGGCCAGGCGTCGTCGCACCGCCATACCAGGTCTTGGCCCGCTGGTCGTGCCAGGTCTGGCGCACCTGGGCATAGCGCGCGTATTCGGCACTGTCGCTGGCGTAGTAGGGCGACAGCGCGCTGTAATCCCGCAGCGTGGCGCTGGCCGCGCGCCCTTCCTCGCCCTGGTCGATCACGGACCGATCGTCCGCGTTGCTGGAGGCGGCCGGCTTGTAGTCGTAGCTCACCAGGGTGGTGGCCGAGGTCATGACCTGCCGCTCGCCCTGCCAGGCCAGCAGGCTGTCGGCCGGCGTGGCGTCTTCGGCACGGCGATAGCCGATGCGGGCCGGGCTGGCCTGGGCCAAGTCGTTGACGTCGTCGAACAACACCAGCGTGTGCGTCGGGGCGCCCTGGTCGTCGGCGAAGACAAACGTGTAGTTGATACCTTCCTCGGCCAGCACGCGATGGATGAAGCCGAGGTCGTCTTCGTCGAACTGCGTGCAATACGAGCGCGGCGCGTAGGTCTGGCGCAGTTGCTGGTCCAGGCGGAAGCTGGCGGCGATCGGGGGATTGCTGGCGCGATGCTCCTGCACGATCTGCGCAACGATGTCCGGCACGCTTACGTCCTGAAAGATGCGGCAGGTACGGCGGTAGGCCAGCAGGGCAAGTGCGGGCTGTATCCGCAAGCGGTAGCTGGAGAAGCCACCATCGGCACCCAGCTGCCGCACGGCGGTCACCACGCCGTTGACCTTGCGCTCACCATCGTGGTGCCGGATGGTGATGCCGGCGCGCTGGCCGAGCAGCGTCTTGAGTTCGATCGCCGAGGATTGGCTCAGGCAGGTGACATCGGCGGTGAACGGCTCGCTCAGTGCCCAGGTTAGTTGCAGACGCAGCGGAAAGAGCAGATTGGGATGCGGAGCGTTCTGACCGGCAAACTGGAGTTCGAGAGTGCGACCGTCTTGACTGATCGCAACGTACTGCATCAAGTCCATCTGGACTGCGCTCCGTGGGATAGACGAACAATTTCGGGCGGGGACGCTCCGACGATTGACTGCGGCAATGTCGTCGTCAATGCATTCGCACAGCCCTACAAGAGACAGGGATGCGGCCTGATGCGTTGCTGGCAGGCCGAAGGTCTCTTTTTTTCTGCCCCGCGCTCTGGACGACCCGATGTTCGGGGATCACGCGTTGCCAGAATCACTGACATTACCATTCAACCGCAATCTGCAGGAGTAGGCAAAGCCCGATCAGTCGTGTCAGAAAAATCTGACCCCGACGTATCGCCTTGCGGACATGCTGCGCATCGACGGCCCGCGTTGGCCCACACGCAAGCAGGGCGGCCTTGCGGCCGCCCTGCGTTGTCCTGAGCTGCCCAGTCTCCCCTGAAAAACCCCTCTCAAACCTTCAGTGCCATGTTTGCGGGCCACATGGTGCTTGAGGGCGTTGAGGAACGCGCCCGCACCACCTGCAACCAGGCACGCAAGCATGCGATCCAGCGCAGCAGCCAGCGCAGGTTGTCGCCAGCGGCGCAGCCGAGCACGTGCAGTGCATCGCCTTGGGCGCCGTTGAGATGGCAGCGATTCAAGCGGCAGTCCTGTTTCAGATGTCCGATCACCGGCTCTACCGCTTGCCGTCGTTTGATCCAGCGCCATTGCCGTCGTGTCAGCGTCTTGGCTTTGCCCCGATGCAGGATCTGCACACCCTCCACGTCGCGCCCGCGATACCCCAGGTCCACGATCGCCACCTGCGAGATCACATTCACATCCTGCAGCAGCCCGCGCGCCTGTTCCAGTTGCTCAGCCAGCGTGTCGCCGTCGTACGGGTTACCCGGGAAACTGCGCGCGCCCACGATCAAGCCCTTGCGCGCACTCACCGCAATGCCGACCTTGACGCCACATTCGTAGGGGCTGCTTGCCTTGCCCTTGCTCATGCATTCCACTTCCGGTGCGTGCAAGGCGTAGAGTTTTTGTTTTTCCTTGGGGCGCTGTGTCAACAACCGTTGTGCGCGCTCCAACCAGACACCGATGCGCTCACGTACCGACGGTTCCCGCTGGGCCAGCTTGCGTTGCAGATCGCGTCATACCCGTCCCAGGATCGTGCGTTGGCCTTGAACTGGCGCGCATGCGCATGGCGCCCGGCCTTGCGGCGCAACGCCGGACCTTGCCGCGCATCGCTCTGTCGCAGTGCGATGCCGTGTCGCTTGGCCAGCAGCACCAGCTTCTTGCGCGCCACCTCCAGCAAACGGCTGTCGGTGGGATGGGCGATCGCTTTTTCCTGCATGGTGGTATCCACGATCACCCGCGACAACTCGCGCGCATCCACCGCCTTCATCGTGTGAGCGGTGTTGATCGTGTACGCCAACAGCGCTTCCATCCCGGCTTCGCCCAGACGCTGTCGCCAACGGGTCAGGGAGCTGGGATCGCACGGCACGCAGGTCTGGAACACCACCTCGCCGGTGAAAAACTGCCAGTACG
Source organism: Xanthomonas oryzae pv. oryzae (assembly GCF_004136375.1). Lineage (NCBI taxonomy): Bacteria > Pseudomonadati > Pseudomonadota > Gammaproteobacteria > Lysobacterales > Lysobacteraceae > Xanthomonas > Xanthomonas oryzae. The sequence continues at coordinate 228,529 of NZ_CP031697.1, read as the reverse complement.
GATTTTCCAGCCAGCGCTCGCAGACCGCTTCATCGGACAGGTCGTAGGCGTGCTTGAGGTAAAGCAACCCGGCGATCAACCGCACCGGCAATGCGGGCCGACCGCCTGTGCCGGTGGTGGCCGGCAACCGCGGCGACAGCGCCTGCTCCAACGCACTCCACGGCAGCCGATGGCTCAGCTGGACCAGCGGATGGCGCACGTCGATCTGGTTCTCCAGGCGCGAACGACACAGCTCATCGGCAGGCAATTGCTCGGCAGCAGGACGGCGTGTCCGCATGGGCGAAAACTGCCAGAAACCAGGACGTAGCGTAACGAACACTGGCAATTCCCGTACGCCTAAAACGCAGGTTAAGCCTTGCAATGGATGTGGCCTGGGGGTTTTTCAGGGGCGACTCAATACCAGCTTGCAGTTCCTCCACCTGGCGTTCCTGGCACTGCTGCTCAGGAGATCGTGAACAGGTTCTCAGGAAATGCGCTTTCAACGCATGCGTCCTCATTAGCCAGCACGATGACGTGGTCGTCGTCTTTTTGTCATCGGCGTGCAGCACAACGCGCAAGGCGGCAGGCGGCAGGCGGCAGGCGGCAGAACTGATCGCACGGCGCGCCGCAAGGCCAAGGCCGGGTAGGCTTCTTCGACACGACGACGCCTATCGGCAAGAGGCGAGCAAGACCGCAGTCGACCGCACGACAAGATAACTGGACCACGCAGTGACGGCCGACCGGCCCACAGCCGCCAGGCCGGTGAGGTCCCTGCCCTACGGTCCAGCGGCGTTCGCGGCAGTGACGCGTGGCAGCTGCGCCACGGCTGGCACCACCGGCGCTGCGGCACAAGCCGCAGCGCATGCGAGATCAGCCCAACGGTTCGTCGGACAGATAGGTGTAGCCGGTCAGGCCCGCTTCCAACGCAGCGCTGAGTTCATGCGCGCGCTCGGGTGGCAGTTGCGCGGCAGCGATGCGCTCGGCATAGGTGGCACGCAGCGTGGCCAGTTGGTAGCCCACGTAATCCAGCATCACGTCGGTGGTATCGCCGCGGCGCTGCTGCGCGATGCGATAGCCATCGCCATCCACCGCCACTTCCACCGCATCGGTATCGCCGAACAGGTTATGGATATCGCCCAGGATTTCCTGGTAGGCACCGACCAGGAAGAAGCCGATGCGATAGCTCTCACCGGCATTCAAGCTGTGCAGCGGCAACGAGCTGTCCAGGCTTTCGTTCTCGACATAGGTCTTGACCATGCCGTCGGAATCGCAGGTCATATCGGCGATGATGCCGCGCCGCTGCGGCGCTTCGTTCAAGCGCTCGATCGGCACGATCGGGAACACCTGATCAATCGCCCACACATCCGGGATCGACTCGAACACGCTGAAGTTGACGAAATACTTGTCCACCAGCCGCTCGTTGAGCTCATCCAGCACCGGGCGATGGCTCTTCTCGTCGAAGCTCAGGCGCGCACGCACGCCGTGGGCAATGGCATAGAACAAATCGTCGATGCGTGCACGGTGGGTCAGGTCGATCTGGCCCAGTGCATAGGCGCTCAAGCCTTCGGCATGGAAGTGCTGCGCTTCCTGGAACAGTTCCACTGCCGGGCGCACATCGAGCTCGTCATGGATCTCGCGCAGGTGGCGGATCGCCGCCGGTTCGTCGGCGTGCGCGTCCGGCACGCGGCCTTCGGGCGCCTGCTCCACTTCCGAGACGTTGGCGATCAGCACCGCGTGGTGCGCGGTCATCGCGCGCCCGCATTCGGTGACGATGCGCGGCGGGGCCAGGCCGTGTTCTTCGCAGGCGCTGGCCAGCGGCTGCACGATATTGCTGGCGTACGAGTGCAGGCCGTAGTTGATCGAGCAATAGCTGCGCGAGCGCGTGCCTTCGTAGTCGATGCCCAGGCCGCCGCCCACATCCACATGGCTGATCTTCGCGCCCAGCCGCGAGAGCTCCACGAAATAGCGCGTGGCTTCGCGCATGCCGTTGGCGATGTCGCGCACATTGGAGATCTGCGAGCCCATATGGAAATGCAGCAGATTCAGGCTGTCGGCATATTCGGTGTCGCGCAGCGTCTTCCACAGGTCCAGCACCTGGCGTGGCGAGAGACCGAACTTGGCCTTGTCGCCCCCACTGTTCTGCCACTTGCCCGCACCCAGCGAAGCCAGGCGCATGCGCACGCCCAAGCCTGGCTTGACGTCCAGCGCGCGCGCTTCTTCCAACACCAAGTTCAGTTCGGAAGGCTTTTCGATGACGATGAAGGTCTGCAGGCCGAGCTTGCGCCCGATCAGCGCCAGGCGGATGTATTCACGGTCCTTGTAGCCGTTGCAGACGATCAGCCCGCCCGGACGCGACAGCGCCAGCACCGCCATCAGCTCCGGCTTGCTGCCCGCTTCCAGGCCGAAACCGTCGCCATGATGGCTGGCCAGGGTGCCGGCCACGCCGCGGTGTTGGTTGACCTTGATCGGATACACGGCCGTGTAGCCGCCGGCGTAATCCCATTCGGACTGCGCCTGCGCGAACGCTGCCTGCAGCTTGCCCAGGCGCTGGCCCAGGATGTCCGGGAAACGCACCAGCAGCGGCAGCTTGGCGCCGGCCGCGCGCGCGGCATCCACCACCTCGGGCAGCGACACCGCCGGGCCATCGGCGGTCGGGGTGACCACCACGTGTCCGGCAGCATTCACATCGAAATACCCGTCGGCCCAATGCGGGATCGAATAGGTCTTGCGGGCTTGGTCGAGGGACCAATCGCTCATTTCGCTGTCTCGGCTGGAATAAAAAAGGGCGTGAAGTGTAACGCCTGGCATGCCCAGGGTCCGTTACAATCCGCGCCGACTTCACGCCCCTCTGCTGGTTGGATCGGGGCCGAGCAAGGGTCAGCCGCTGCGCAGCTTCGCTGCACGCGGCTGTACCCGACCCCCATCCGGCGCTACGCGCCACCTTCTCCCGCCGGGAGAAGGAACCGCCCGCTTCTTTTAGATTAGGACGTCCGCATGAGCACCAACGACAATTGGTACATCGAACACTTCCAGCCGACCGGCTCGGCCATCGGCTTCCGCATCAGCGGCAAACTGGACGAGGTACAGTCCCTGTTCCAGAAGATCGAGATCTACCAGACCACCGATTGGGGCAAGCTGATGCTCATCGACGGCGCGGTGATGCTGACCAGCCGCGACAATTTCTTCTATCACGAGATGATCAGCCACCCGGCGCTGTTCACCCATCCCACGCCCAAGCGCGTGGTGATCATCGGCGGCGGCGACTGCGGCACGCTGCGCGAAGTGCTCAAGCACCCGGGCGTGGAAAGCGCCACCCAGTGCGATATCGATGAGCAGGTCACGCGCATGTCGGAGAAGTATTTCCCCGAGCTGTGCGATTCCAACCACGATGCACGCGCCGAACTGCTGTTCGACGATGGCGTGGCCTACATGGCCAATTGCCCGGCCGGCAGCGTGGATATCGTGATCGTCGATTCCACCGATCCGGTGGGCCCGGCCGAAGGCCTGTTCAACAAGGCGTTCTACGAGAGCTGCTTCAAGGCGTTGAAGGACGACGGCCTGCTGGTGCAGCAGTCCGAATCGCCGCTGGCGCTGCTGGATCTGATCAAGGAAATGCGCACCGAAATGGGCAAGGCCGGCTTCCAGTCGTTCAAGACCCTGCCGTTCCCGCAGCCGTGCTACCCCACCGGCTGGTGGAGCGTGACCATGGCCAGCAAGCAGGCCAAGGCCGATTTCGCGTTCCGCCAGGGCGCTGCGCAGGCCAAGGGCTTCGAGACGCTGTACTACACCGCGCACCTGCACACCGGCGTGCTGGTTGCCCCGCCGTTCGTAGCCAAGGCACTGGGCGAGTAAACGGCCAGCCACACAGCGTGAGCAGCCTGCCTTGGTGTGGTTGTCGATCCGCCATCGCAGGCGTCCCCACCTTGGCTCAGCCGAGATCCGATACCGCATTGTGTCTGAGCGATGGCAGGCGGGCAGATGCCGTGGCACTCGATCACCTCCTGGCGATGCCTGTCTGATGGCTAGGCACAGCTGCTGATCGACACGGTCGGCCATCCATGTTCGGCGTTACGATGCGCATGTCGGCTGCTGAAAGAGCGCAGCAGCACAGATGCCGCTCGACGTGACTTCCAGAATCGCCGCTGGCAGCGCTTGGCGTGCGGTGCTTGTCTATGCGGCACACTGGGCACGGCGCGTACTGACTTGCACTTTAGTTCTAGCGCCCCCTGCGCCAGCTGACGGGTGCCTGCTGCATCTATGAGCAGCCTTTACAACCGTGCCAACACCTCGGCTTTCTTGGCATCGAATTCTTCCTGCGTGACCAAACCCGCATCCAACAACTGCTTGAGCTTGCTCAGCACCTGCACCGGATCATCGGAGGCGGCCACCGCGACCGGCTGGGCCGAAGGCAACGCGCCCTGCGCAGTGGGCGCATGCACCACCACGCCGCCGGCCGCCGCACGCAGCTTGTCGATCTCCAACTGCTGGCGCTTTTCGTAGGCCGATTCTTCCACCTGCTGCGCATACGCATACACGCGCCGCGCCTGTTTCTTGGGCAGGCTGTCGATGGAGGCGTAAGCGCCTTGCGTGGTGCGACACATGATGGTCGCCCCGAGCATCTGTTCGCTCATATGCACATCGAGCACCTCGCGCCAGGGGAAGTCGCGGAACGTCATGCCGAGCAGTTTCGGGGAGACCACGATGAAGCGACGGTTGGTCAGCACCACCGCGTCTGGCGACAGGTTCATCACCATCTTCTTCTGCACGGCGATGTACGCGACCTGCTCGTCGCGGGTCAGCAACTCGGTGATCTTGGGCAGGATCTTGCCCACGGCCACCGGGTCCTGCTCGTCTGTCAAAAATTGCGCCAATGCGTCCATCTGCCCTCGCCCACGGCTGAGTCATTGCGTTGAGCGCGACACTACAACACCCCGCATGGACGGCTGTGCAATGCCGATAACCATTTGCGCTGCCGCTTCAATGCGGTTGCTGTCTGCCGCACCGCTGTTGCCATGCGGCATGACGCAGAAGGGCGAGCGCTGCCGCCCGCCCGTCTTTGCCGTCAACCCGCGTCAGAAGCGGATTTCGGCTCCGAAGCTCAGCACTTCCGCACGGTTGATCGTGAGGTCTTCGTAGTTATCGTAATAGTCGTCAGCGTAGACGTAATTGGTGTAAAGCGCGCTCAAGCTGACGTGCTTGCCGATATCCACACCCAGACCGGCGCCCACGTACGCACGGCGAATTCAACTCTGATTCGCAACGCTGTTGAGGACCTCCTCGGAGAAGACTTCGAGGGGCGTTTTGAATCCAAGTATCTTGCGCGGACGATTGTAGAGCCGCTGCTCGATCCATCGCAGGTGCGCATTGGTGATGGTGCTGAAATCGGTCTGTCGTGGCAAGTATTGGCGTGTCAACCCGTTGGCATTCTCGTTGCTGCCGCGCTGCCATGCGCAGTACGGATCTGCGAAATAGAAATCGCTCTGCAAGCAGGCGGCAATGAGCCGATGATCGGCGAACTCCTTGCCGTTGTCGGCGGTGAGCGTGTGAACTGTATGGCGCAGGCCGCCCAGTCGCTGGACAATGGCGTTGCGCACGTTCTCGGCGGTGCCGTCGGGGGAGTAAGCCAGCAGATGCAGACGACTGCGGCGTTCGGTCATGCTGACCACCACACCCTTTCCGTGCGAGGCCCTGATGGTATCCAGCTCCCAGTCGCCGATGCGGCTGCGCTGCTCAACCACACTGGGGCGCTGTGTCCAGCTGCGCCGATGCGTCAGCTGCCCGCGGCCATCGCGCATGCCACGCCGACGGCGCTTGCGGCGGCGTTTGCGTAGATGCATGAACAATTGACCACCGCGCTTCTGATCGGCGTAGATGTGCCGATAGATCCATTCGTGACTGGCCAAGCCGGTGCGACCGGCAATCTGTTCGGGACTGAAGTCCTCCCTCAGCAGGTCCTCGATCTGGCCGATACGCTCAGCGTCGATGCGTGGACGCCGGCTGGCCTGTGTGCGCCGATGCTCGCTGATGCGCTGCGCGTGATCGGGCCGGTACCGCGCAGCGTGCTGATTACGGCGCAGTTCGCGGCTGATCGTGCTGGGCGCACGCTCCAATGCATCGGCGATGGCGCGCATCGACATCCCGGTTTCATGTAGCGCATGTAGGCGGTATCGTTCCGACAGGTCCAGGCGGCTGGAGGACATAGGCAACTCCACTTGGCAATGAAGTCGCTCAGGTCAGGTCGCCTGGACCACTTCACAAGCGTTGGTGTTGCGAATCAGAGTTGAAGCCGCCCACCATAAACGCGCTCGTTGTAGTCCTCACCCTTCGCCGTGCCGCCCCAATAGCCCAGCCGCACCAGCGCAAAGACCGGGGCATCGCCAAAGTTGAAGCGCGCCGTTCCACCGATACTGCCGAAATCCGCGTTCGGAACGACAACGAAGCCGTCCTCATCCTTGGAACCATCCACTTTCCCGGTCGCCGCTTCGATGCCGATCAATGTGACCGGACCTGCGCGCCAGCGGTAGCCAACACTGAAGCCGTGCATATCCTGCTTGCCGTTTTCAAACACCTTGGCGTTGCCGCTCTGCACACCAAGGAACAGGCCGCTCTTGAGACGTTGCTCTTCTTCGCGCGGTGGCGGCGGTACGTAGGCAGGCGCTGCCGGCGTGGCCGCTGCCGACGTCTGCTCGGTCACCGTCCTGAATCCACTTGGCTCGCCGGGTTGGCCGGAGCCACTTCCACCGACAGCGGCCGGTGCTCCCCCGGTGCCCGCTTGCGCAGGGCGCGACGACTGCGCTGCCGACGCAGTGGCGCCTTGCGTGCCGACCTGCTGCTTTTGTTGTTGACGGTAGCTGTCCCAGCCCCGCGACAACGATTGCGCCGAGGCCTGAGCCATCACGCCGAACGCCGTACAAGCCAACAACAGTGTTGCGGTCCTTTTCATCACATCCCCCAGTGAGTCGTACTCCATCGTTCCCGCATCCTTGCGCACGCAGGGTTACCTGACGGCGTCTGGAAGTGGCGCAGTTGCTGTCGAATTCGGGGGCTTTCCCGGCATCACCGGATGTCGTGCGACATCGATCCAGGCGCCATCCAACGAGCGTGCCCGCACTGACGCGTGATGCAGCCCCCTGACCGCAGCCGATACAGTCTCTGGAGTCTCAGCGGCTGTCAAGAAGCGGCGTGACCGTTGCCGCACGGCCAAAAGCCTGGGCTGCCTGAGCCCTTGCGGGGAGCCGGGCATCGCGCTGGCGACACGACAAGGCGACTTCCGGCTGGCGTTGCCCGCATGAGTCGCCAGCACCTCGCACTACGGCAGAAAATAAAATTTCCTGATTAGCCCCATCCTTCAGCCATGGAAGTTGCTTGCCATACGCAAAACGCGCTCTGGGCAAGGTGTGCAGCGCAGCAGTGCCGTCGCCAGCCGCGGCAGCATCTGTTTCAGGTCGAATCGGCGGTTGAAGCGATAGGCCGCCTCGGCCAGGTAGCGCCTTGCATACTTGGCCTGGCCCACCGCATGGTAGGTCCCGCTGATGGCGCGTTTGACATTGCCCAGCACCACATTCAACCAACGTGCTCCCTGGACGTCGGTTGCAGCACGACCGCCACCGGTATCGAGCGTGGTGTGGGCATGCCCGGCCTCCTCCAGACGGCGAAAGCATGCCAGGCCGTCGCTATAGACCTCACACTCCGGCTCCAGACGGCGCGCGATCCAGTCCTCCAGCGAGGCGTTGTCAAAGGCCTTCACCGGCTCGATCACCGCAAAGACGGGGTGTTCGTGGGTGTGGTCCACTTGCACCGCGATCACGAACGGCTGTTTGTTCTCCGAACCTCGTCCGCGCTTGCCGCCGCTGCGCTCACCGCCCAGATACGCGTCATCGATCTGCACGAATCCCTTGAGTTTTCGCGGTTCTTCGCGCTCGGTCATCGCCTGCATGATCTTGTGCTTCATGCGCCAGGCCGCCTTGTAGGTCACCCCAAGATGCCGCTTCAACTCCAGTGCTGCCAGGTTGGTCTTGCTGGAGGTCAACAGGTACATCGCCTGCATCCACAGGCGCAAAGACAGCTTGCTCGATTGCAACAGCGTGCCGGCACGCAAGGTGGTTTGATGCCGGCACGCCCGGCATTGGTAGTACACCTGATCATCGCGTCGAAAGCGCGAGCGCGCGCGACCGTCGCACTGCGGGCAGCGAAATCCCTTCGGCCAGCGCCACCGATACAACGCCCGGTAACACTTGGCTTCGGTTCCGTAGCGATCCATGAACTCGCTCAGCGACAAGCCTGGCTGAAACTGCACGAGATTGATGCCCATCTCCCACCTCCGTTGCCTTGAGCTGGGGGCATTGTCCAACCGCAGCGTCGCAGATCCTGCAACTAGCGGCTGAGGGATGGGGCTAATCAGGTAAAATTTTGCCAAGTGGCTGATCAGCAAAGCTGCTCCACCTCCAGAACGTTTCATTTATTAAATAGATGTAATTTCAGTACTCATTAGCTCTAAATTTGCCCGGACCGATCCCCACGATCATCGTGAACCTGTGCACCGCGTGACATCTCCGCGCCGCCACGGTCCGGAGAACTGCCATGCATTACCAGCCGCTGGATGTGTCCAGCCTGCACCCCATCACTCCTGTTCTGCTCAGGCACGGCACCCGGCGGCTCAAGCCCAACGTCTACCGCACCCACATGGATGGGCAGCCTGTAGTGATCAAGGACGACAGCCGCTATTACCGCACGCTGCTGGCACCCATTGCGCGGCTGATGGTCCACCACGAGGCCGGAATGCTGCGGCAGTTACAGGGTCGGAATCGGCATGGACCACGCGTCCACTGCGGTTCTGAGCGCGCCGTCCGCGCCCACCTGACAGCGGCTCGCTGCGGTTTGTTCGCCGCTCTAAATACGCGAACAGTCGCCCATGCGCGCAGCTGTGCCTCTGCACTAAGCCATCACTTCGCTGCTGCCGAATCGGCAACTGCCGGCACGCGATAAGCGATCAAGCGCGGCGCCTGCGCGATGAAGCGGTCGAGTACGCCGTCGGCGATCTTGACCGGGCCATCGAAGCGCGTGGCGCCGGGAATCGACGGAACCACAGCAGCGACAGCGGCGTGTGCAGCCGCCTCGGCAAACAACGCGGGCGCCTGCGTGTCGCCGCGATTTGCCGCATCCAGCCCGGCTGCCGTCTTCTGCAACGCGCCGCCCCAGACTTCCATTGCCTCCAGCCACGGGCGCGATTGCTTGGCAAAACCCTTGTCGGCGACGCTATCGCGAATGATCTGCGGCGCGGCAGCCATTTCGTCTGCAGTGCGTGCCAGTTCGGCAATCGCCTGGGTGCGCGCTGCGGCATCGCCAAGCGCGATCGCCTCGCGCACATGATCAAGCACGGCCTTCAAGCGTGGCGCCTGTTCCTGCCACGGTTGGCTGCCGAAGGTTGGCGCCAAGTGCTGGGTATCGAAGAAGATCAGCAATGCCGCAGTGACACGCGCATCGCCGCCGGCCAGATCGCGCGCTGCCGCATGCCAGGTGCGTTGCGCGTCGTAGTCTTTGTCGTTCCAGGCGAACGCGGTCAGCCCCATCACTGCGACGCGGCTGGGTACTTCCTGATTCATCGGATTGGACACGATGCCGGACAACTCGGCCGACAGGCCGGCCTCGCGCCGTGCATACGGCGCCATCAGCAAGCGCCCGGTCGAGGTTTCGAAATCGTTGACCGGGTAGTTGTCCCATAGCAGCGTCTTACGACCGAACGCCTTGGTGGCCGCACGCGCATCGGGGATGGAAATGGCCGGCGGCACCACGTCGGTACCGGTCCACTGCACCACGATCTTCGGGTCCAGGTGCTTGCGCAGCGCTTCCTTGTACGGGCTCTCTTTGGCGTCGTAGTACTCGGTGGGCACCATGATCAGTTCCGAGGTTGCATCGTGGCGCGCAACCAGATCGGCTTGCACCAGGTTGAGCAGGTGCGACTGCGCGATACCTGCTGCCTGCGCACCGGACTCGCCGAAGGCGGTCTTGTCGCGCTCGCAATTCCACTTGGTGTATTCGATATCGTCCAGCGCCACATAGAAGCTGCGCACACCCAGCGCGCGGAACGCATCGAACTTGCGCAGCAACGCCTTGGCATCGGCCGGGTCGGAGAAACAGACCGTCGGTCCCGGCGAAATCGCATAGACGAAATCGACGTGATTGCGCTTGGCGGTAGCGGCCAGCTGGCCGAGTGCTTTCAAGGTCGCCTTCGGGTACGGCGCGCGCCAGCGATCGCGCGCGTAAGGGTCGTCTTTCGGGCTATAGATGAAGGTGTTGGCCTTGGTGCGGGCAAGGAAATCGATGTGCTTGCTGCGATCGCTCATCGACCACGGCGCGCCGTAGAAGCCTTCGATGGTGCCGCGGATCGGCATGGCCGGGTAATCATGGATCGTCAGCGTCGGGATGGCCGGCCGCTCGACCAGCTGCCGCAGCGTCTGCGCCGCATGGAACAGGCCATCGTCGTCGTGGCCGGCCAGCGTGATCAGGCTGCCGCCATCGAGCGCAACGCTGGCCAGCGTATAGCCCTCCTTGTGGGTATCCTGCCTCGCCTTGCTACGCGCCAGCGCATCGCGCACCACTGCCGCATCGCCGGTGCCGAGCACGATGTGCGGGCGGTCCAGCGTGGCAGGCAAGCGCGTGGCGGTCGCCATTTTGGTGACCCCGGCGCTGCTGAGAATGCTGCGCACCAGCGCGACTGTGGCCTTGTCCGCGCCCGGCGCGACCACCAGCACCACCGAGCGGCCCAGCGCGATGGTCGCGCCGTCCAGCGTGATCGATACCGGCGTCGGATAGATCGCGGGCTGGGTGACCGGTTCGGTCACCGCCTGCGCCAACGCCGGGGCAGCCATGCCCAGCGCCACCAATACCGAAAGCAGGCGCACGCCCGGCTTGCTGTTGCGTCGCGTCATCTCGAACTCCGGTATTGGAATGGTATTACGCCCTAGAGTAGGCAAGTCGCGGGGCGGCGACAAGCGGCGCCGTACCTGTGTCCGGGACGGGTTGTTTTCTGGGTCTTTCTCGGCTTCGACTCAAGCCCTGGCGTGGGTGCGGAGCGGTCCTGCCGCGAACTGCTGCGGTATTGAAATGGTATGAGCTTCATTGGCAAGGATCGGCCGTGGCGCTTGGTGTCGGGCAACAGGCATGCACTCACTCGGCGACGCATCAGCGCCTCAACCGCCGCAGTAAAGCCATGCTTCCAGGGGCAGTCGCTACGTGCCACAAGCATCCCCCGCTGCGTGCGCTGTTGTCGGTCATCGCCGCCAACGTGCTTGCTCGAACAACAGCACACGTCCTGGGCAGCGCAATGGCGCGCGCACGCACCATCAGGCGCATCACCGCCTGCAGCCCTGCGTTGCTCCCAACCCCTGGAGACCCGGACCAAGGGCAGCTAACAAAACGACTGCACGCCTCGTCAGGCGCGACGGCCGGTGCTCGGCATCGGCATGTGCCACGCGTGTGCTGCGGTCCTGTGGCGGCCCTCACTCACCCCGACAATTGCTCGCCAGGCTTTGCTTGCTGCTCTACAGCGCGTCGCTACCCAGCTCGCCGGTGCGGATGCGCACCACCGTGCCCAGGTCGTACGCGAACACCTTACCGTCGCCGATCTTACCGGTACCGACCGCCGCGACGATCGCCTCGACCACGCGCTCGGCCTGGTCGTCGGTCACTGCCATTTCGATCTTCACCTTGGGCAGGAAATCGACCACGTATTCGGCGCCGCGATACAGCTCGGCATGGCCCTTCTGACGGCCGAAGCCCTTGACCTCGGTCGCCGTAATGCCCGCCACCCCGCAGCCGGCGAGCGCTTCGCGCACATCGTCGAGCTTGAACGGTTTGACGATGGCCATGATCATTTTCATCGGCGCAGGTCCCAGGGCATGACGGCCGCGCAGCATACCGTGGACGGCGGCAACACTCATCCCGCTGCGCGCCGCCGTCACCGCAGACGACAGCCGAATGGGACTATCCTTACTGTCTGCCGACTGCCTTGCCGATGTCCCGCGTGTCCCGGCCTGCACTAGGCTTCCTACGGACCTGCGGAGAACACCATGATCGATTTCAATCAACTCGACGACCTCGCCCGCCGCCTCAGCGACCTGGTGCCGCCGGGCCTGCGCCAATCGCGCGAAGAACTGCAGAGCACCTTCAAGGGCGCGCTGCAGGCCGGGCTGGGCAAGCTGGACCTGGTCACCCGTGAAGAGTTCGACGTGCAGCGCGCGGTATTGCTGCGCACCCGCGAAAAACTCGATGCGCTGGAGCAGACCGTCGCCGCACTGGAGGCGCGCGCGCCCGGCACGCCGCCCGCTGCATCGCCTACCGCTCCCTAAGCGAAGGCCACCCACCATGAGTCTGGCGTTGGTGCACAGCCGTGCCCGCGTGGGGGTGCACGCGCCCGAAGTTCGGGTGGAAGTGCATCTCTCCGGCGGTCTCCCCTCCACCCAGATGGTGGGCCTGCCCGAAGCGGCAGTGCGCGAATCGCGCGAACGCGTACGTGCCGCGCTGCTTTGCGCGCAGTTCGAATTCCCCGCACGGCGCATTACCATCAATCTGGCGCCGGCCGATCTGCCTAAGGAAGGCGGACGGTTCGATTTGCCGATCGCCCTCGGCATCCTGGCTGCCAGCGGGCAAATCGACCGCCAGGCCCTGGGCGATTACGAATTCCTCGGCGAGCTTGCGCTTACCGGCGAGCTGCGCGGCATCGATGGCGTGCTGCCCGCGGCGCTGGCGGCCGCGCAGGCAGGGCGACGGCTGATCGTGCCGCTTGCCAACGGTGCCGAAGCGGCGATTGCCGAGCACGTCGAAGCCTTCACCGCACGCACGCTGCTTGAGGTGTGCGCGACGCTCAACGGCAGCCAGAAAGCACCTGCCGCCGAATTGGCGGTGCAGGCGCTCGGGGCCCGTGCCCTGCCCGACATGGCCGATGTGCGCGGGCAACCGCACGCCCGCCGCGCGCTGGAGATCGCCGCTGCCGGTGGGCATCATCTCCTTCTGGTCGGCAGCCCTGGCTGCGGCAAGACCCTGTTGGCCTCGCGCCTGCCTGGGCTATTGCCCGAAGCCAGCGAAGCCGAAGCGCTGGAAACCGCGGCCATTACCTCCATCAGCGGCCGCGGACTGGATCTGGCCCGCTGGCGGCAGCGGCCCTACCGGGCTCCTCACCACACCGCCAGCGCAGTCGCCTTGGTTGGCGGTGGCACGCATCCGCGCCCCGGCGAAATCTCGCTGGCCCACAACGGTGTCTTGTTTCTGGACGAGTTGCCCGAGTGGCAACGGCAGACACTCGAGGTGCTGCGCGAACCGTTGGAATCGGGCCTGGTCACGATCTCACGCGCGGCGCGCAGCGTCGACTTCCCTGCACGCTTCCAGCTGGTCGCTGCGATGAACCCATGCCCATGCGGTTGGGCAGGCGACGGCAGCGGGCGCTGCCGCTGCAGCAGCGACAGCATCCGCCGCTATCGCAGCCGTATCTCCGGCCCCTTGCTGGACCGCATCGATCTGCATGTCGAAGTGCCACGCCTACCACCGCAAGCGCTGCGCAGCGGCAACCTCGGCGAGGACAGCGCCAGCGTGCGTTGCCGCGTGGTCGCCGCGCGGCAACGCCAGCTTGCGCGCGGAGCGCTGCCCAATGCGCAACTGGATCAGCCCGACACCGACCGCCATTGCCGTCTGCAGCACGACGACCAAGTGCTGCTCGAGCGCGCCATCGAACACCTGCAGCTGTCTGCACGCTCGATGCATCGCATACTGCGCGTGGCACGCACCATCGCCGATCTCCAGGACAGCGCGGACATCGCCACGCGCCATCTCACCGAAGCGATCGGCTATCGCAAACTGGATCGCGCACTGAGTGCCGCCAGCGCGGCGTAGCGGGTTCGGCATGGCAATTCGAGCCGCATGACTCGCAAGCGATCCGCGGGCGTACTGACCTGGCACTACTTAGTTCCACTGTGTTACAAATAATCGTATCTTTGTGCCACTATTGGAAGACCTTCAGGCCGCGTGGGAGAGCTGTGTTGAATAGGACACTGGAAGTGCGTTTTGAACAGTACGGGGAAGTAGTTGCTGCCGCCCTGTCCCATGCGGATCGCAAACAGCCCGCACACTGGTACCTGAAGGGGTTGCTACTGCCTGGAGGGCGCAAGAGCGTGGAGCCCATGGCCGCGCGGGTGCACCCGCAGAACGTGCGCTCAGCCCATCAATCGATGCACCATCTGGTGGCCGATGCCGACTGGAGCGATCAAGCGCTGCTGGCGGCGGTGGCGGCACAGGTGCTGCCGACCCTGAGCAGGAAGAGCGCAGCGTGTCACTGGATCGTGGACGACACGGGATTTTCAAAGAAGGGGGTGCATTCGGTCGGTGTTGCACGCCAGTACTGCGGCCGCCTTGGCAAGACGGACAATTGCCAGGTTGCCGTGAGTTTGTCGATCGCCAACGAACACGGCAGCCTGCCAGTGGGCTATCGGCTGTATCTTCCCGAGCAGTGGGCTCAGGATACTGTGCGGCGCAAGAAGGCAGGCGTTCCGGATCAGGTCGTGTTTCAGACCAAGACAGCGCTGGCCATGGATCAGATCGACAGCGCGCTGGCGACAGGGATTGCGGCAGGCGTCGTGCTAGCCGATGCGGCCTACGGCACCGAGACCCACTGGCGAGACCAGCTCAGCGAACGCGGCCTGCTGTACATGGTCGGCGTCCGCAGCAACACGAAGGTCTGGTGGGGATCGCACCAACCTGCGCCCATGCCGCCAGCCAGCCCTAAGGGCGGTCGGCCCCGCACACGACCGATGCGCGATAGCGCACATGCGCCGATCTCGGTACATGAAGTCGCGCAGAGCTTGCCCGCAAGGACGTATCGGCAGGTCAGCTGGCGCCAGGGCAGCGACGCAACGCTCAGTTCGCGGTTCGCGGCGGTGCGGGTTCGTGCCGCACACAATTGCCAGGCACATGACGAGCAGTGGCTGCTGATCGAGTGGCCGCCGGGAGAGTCCGAGCCCCGCCACTACTGGTTCTCGACGCTACCAAAGCAAACGCCGGTCAAGACACTGGTTGCCACGGCACAAGGCCGATGGCGGATTGAACGCGATTATCAGGAGCTGAAGTCGGAGTTGGGCCTGCATCACTATGAAGGGCGTAACTGGCGTGGTTTTCACCATCACGCCAGTCTGTGCATCGCCGCATACGGGTTCTTGATGCGCGAGCGCCTGCGCAGTAAAAAAAACTCCGTCGCATTCAAGATGCCTGCAGTATCCAAAAGTGTCCGCCCGCGCGGGTCTGGCCCCAATGCAACGTCACCATCCCAACTCGATTGCCACGCTGGCCTTCGGACTGGCTAGGCTTATCGCCAGAAGCCTCCCACACTGCCCGTGTTGCGGGGTCTCACCGTACCAACGGATTCGTATTTAGTAACACAGTAGAATTAGTCGCCCCTGAAAAACCCCTCTCAAACCTCCAGTGCCATGTTTGCGGGCCACATGATGCTTGAGCGCGTTGAGGGGCGCGCCCGCACCACCTGCAACCAGGCAAGCAAAAAGGCGATCCAGCGCAGCCGCCACCGCAGGTTGTCGCCAGCGGCGCAGCCGAGCACGTGCAGTGCATCGCCTTGGGCGCCGTTGAGATGGCAGCGATTCAAGCGGCAGTCCCGTTTCAGATGTCCGATCACCGGCTCTACCGCTTGCCGTCGTTTGATCCAGCGCCATTGCCGTCGTGTCAGCGTCTTGGCTTTGCCCCGATGCAGGATCTGCACACCCTCCACGTCGCGCCCGCGATACCCCAGATCCACGATCGCCACCTGCGGGATCACATTCACATCCTGCAGCAGCCCGCGCGCCTGTTCCAGTTGCTCGGCCAACGTATCGCCGTCGTAGGGATGACCGGGAAAACTGCGCGCGCCCACGATCAAGCCCTTGCGCGCACTCACCGCAATGCCGACCTTGACGCCACATTCGTAGGGGCTGCTTGCCTTGCCCTTGCTCATGCATTCCACTTCCGGTGCGTGCAAGGCGTAGAGTTTTTGTTTGTCCTTGGGACGCTGTGTCAACAACCGGTGTGCGCGCTCCAACCAGACACCGATGCGCTCACGCACCGACGGTTCCAGCTGGGCCAGCTTGCGTTGCAGATCGCGTCATACCCGTCCCAGGATCGTGCGTTGGCGTCGCAGCACCTTGCGCATGCGCTTGAACTGGCGCGCATGCGCATAGCGCCCGGCCTTGCGGCTCAACCCCGGCCCTTGCCTCACATAGGTCTGCCGCAAGACGATGCCGTGTCGCTTGGCCAGCAGCACCAGCTTCTTGCGCGCCACCTCCAGCAAACGGCTGTCGGTGGGATGGGCGATCGCTTTTTCCTGCACGGTGGTATCCACGATCACCCGCGACAACTCGCGTGCATCCACCGCCTTCATCGCGTGAGCGGTGTTGATCGTGTGCGCCAACAGCGCTTCCATCCCGGCTTCGCCCAAGCGCTGTCGCCAACGGGTCAGGGAGCTGGGATCGCACGGCACGCAGGTCTGGAACACCACCTCGCCGGTGAAGAACTGCCAGTACGGATTTTCCAGCCAACGTTCGCACACCGCTTCATCGGACAGGTCGTAGGCGTGCTTGAGGTAAAGCAGCCCGGCGATCAGACGCATCGGCAATGCGGGTCGACCGCCTGTGCTGGTGGTGGCCGGCAACTGCGGCGACAGCACCTGTTCCAACGCACTCCACGGCAGCCGATGGCTCAGCTGGACCAGCGGATGGCGCACGTCGATCTGGTTCTCCAGGCGCGAACGACACAGCTCATCGGCAGGCAACTGCTCGGCGGCAGGACGGCGTGTCCGCATGGGCGAAAACTGCCAGAAACCAGTAGGTAGAGTAACGAAAACTGGCAGTTCCAGCACGCCAAAACCGCAGGTGAGGCCTTGCAATGGATGCGGTCTGGGGGTTTTTCAGGGGCGACTAATCAGTCGCCCCTGAAAAATTCACCAAACACACCAAGCCAACCGATGTGGGCGTGTGTTCCTCGCTCGCAATGACATTGCGAGCACTGTGGCCAGCATGATGAGTCTCGCAACCATAGGCGCAAAAAGACCCTTCAGTCCCAGACGCACCATGGCCCGCAGCAACCAGCGGATGTTGTCCCCCGCCGCGCACAGCACTGCGTGCAGCGCATCGCCGTTCGCTCCTTGCAACCAGCACCGATCCATGCCGTTGTCGTGCTTCAAGTGTCCGATGGCCGGCTCCACCGCCTGGCGTCGCTTCAGCCAGCGGCGCTGCTCATCTGTCAGGCGTTTGAACGTGCCCCGGTGGATGATCTCAACGCCGGGATTGGCCGCATCCACACCGCGAAAGCCCAGGTCCACCACCACCTGTTTAGGTGCGCCTGCTGTGTCCTCGCTCAGGATCCGGGCCTGCTCCAGTTGCTCGTGCAACGTGTGGCCGTCATAGGGGGTGCCGGTGAAGCTGCGCGCGCCGACCATCAGGCCCTGTTTGTGCGTGATGGCCACGCTGACCTTCACCCCGAACTCGTAGGGCTTGCGCGCCTTGCCCTTGCCGATGCACTCCACTTCGGGCGCGTGCAGGGCATAGAGTTTGTTCTTGCCATTGGGTTGCTGAGCATGGATGCGCTCGGCGCGCTGCATCAGCGTGTGCAGATTCTCCAGCGCCGGCGCCGTGGCCTGGCTGGCTTGCCCGATCTTGCGCTGCACCTCGCGCAGTACGATGCCCAGGAGCGTGCGCTGGCGTTTGAGGACCTTGCGCAGGCGCTTGAACTGCCTGGCATGGGCGTAGCCGCCGGCTTTGCGCCGCAGCGTCTTGGTTTCTTTGGCGAAGGTCTGCTTGAGCGCGATGCCCGCGCGCTTGGCCGCCGCCACCAGCTTGTGCCGCGCGTTCTCCATCAGGCGCCAATCCACCGGATGAGCAATGGCCTTCTCCTGCACGGTGGTGTCCACGATCAGCCGTTCGAACTCGGCGGGCACGATGGCCTTGGAGGACACCGCGGTGTCGATGGTGGCCTTGAGCAGTTCCTCGACCCCGGCCTCACCGATGGCCACGCGAAAACGCCCGACCTGCGTGGCATCGCAGGGCAGGCGCGGCTCATAGAACGCCATGCCGCTGAAGTGCTGCCAGACCACGTTCTCGGCCCAGCGCTCGATCAGTTCCTCGTCGCTGAGCTTGTAAGCGTGCTTCAGGTACAACAGGCTGGCCATCAAGCGAATGGGAAGGCGTGGGCGGCCGGCAGCGGCAATACCGGCACCGGCCACTTGCACCGAGGGGCCGAACAGATCGTGTTGCGCCACCGCGCGACCTGCGCGCACCTTGCGAGCGAAATGCGGCGCCAACACCGCCTCGATCTGCGCCCAGGGCAGCCGACGGGCCAGCACCGCCAGCGGGTGGCGCGGATCGATCATCTCGGCCAAGGGCTGGCGGAAGAAGTCGGCGTTCTGGGTGTGGGCCATCGGTAAAACTCCCAGGAATCAGATGCTGATAGACCAATTGTGAGGGATCGGCGCCCCTGCTGTAACGCCGCAAACCCTGTGTTCATGCGGGGTCGCGGGGTTTTGCAGGGGCGACGGTGTAGGTGCTGGTGTCCTGCTGGCTCTCGATGTTGAGATCGCCGCCGATGTCGGCCAGCACCGTGTTGGCGGAGAGCACCGCGCCTTTCAGGGTGGTGTCGTGCTGTTGGGCGGCTCCTATCTCATTTTGAATAAATCCACTCTAAATCTAGTTCTCTGTCACTATTTCGCGCTGCTCAAGGAAGTAAACGTCATTAATTTCGCACTCTGGATATATCCATCGATCCCAGTTGGATATAACCCAGCCCTTAGAAACGCCTCCACTTGCAGCGAGGCTATCACTGGGAAGGTTGACGAGCTTTAATCCAGCTTTGTAGCCAGATACAACTATTAAGCCATAGGCCCTATCAACTTCTCCAGTTTCATAGAGCATAAATTCGACTATTTTTTCATATGGGAAAGAACCATTTACCCTTATGAATCCGCCTCGATATAGGATTTCGCCTTCGTAATTTAAAAGTTTAATCCAATTCATATTTATTTAACCTTGAGGTCGTGGGATTTATCGCGTGCCGCGGGTTTTGTAGTGGATAGAGAAAAATCTACTTCACCAAGATGCTTTCCGGTCTTTGCATCGACCACTTCAAATCGACCATGCTGGCTATCAACTGCAAAAATGGATCCGTCTTCTGAGCGATATACGTCTCGACCATTCATTCGCGTAAGCTTATTATCCTTAACCAATCCATTGTCGGCTGCAACTGCTGACCTGATTAGCACGATCTTTCAGCACAGTCGCAGCCAGTGAGAGCCGACCGGTCGATGCTAGGACCGTCGCTCCACCGAGACCAGATCATGGCCATGAATCGTGTGCAGTTCCAAGCCGGGCTGTCGTTGCCGGCGTTCCTCAAGCGCTATGGCAACGCGCAGCAGTGCGAGCAGGCGTTAGAGATCTCGCGCTGGCCACAGGGCTTTGTTTGTCCGCGTTGCGCCGCTACCGCGCACAGTCGATTCCAGCGTCACGGCACCACGTACTGGCAGTGCACGGCCTGCTATCGCCAGACCAGCCTGCGCTCGGGCACGGTGATGGACAACAGCAAGCTGCCGCTACGCACCTGGCTGCTTGGCATGTATCTGCTGGGCCAGAGCAAGACGAACCTGTCGGCGCTGGAGTTGATGCGACACCTGGGAGTGAGCTACCCGACAGCGTGGCCAATGAAGCACAAGCTGATGCAGGCCATGACCCAACGCGAGGCGAACCGCAAGTTGGGCGGGATCGTGCAACTGGACGATGCCTACCTGGGTCTGTCAAGCCAACTGTGTAACCAGGTTTTTCATAGCGCATTCATCGGCACGCGTTCTTCGCCGAACATCACCTGGAAGCTTTGCAGAGCCGGTTTCCAGTGATGGATGGACCGCCAGTTCTTCGATGCCTCGCGCACGGCCAAAAACAACGATTTGAGCGCCGAATCGTCGTTGGGGAAAATACGCCGGTTGCGGGTGAGCTTGCGCATGACCATGTTCAACGATTCGATGGCATTGGTGGTGTAGATCACCTTGCGGATCTGCGGCACGAACTGGAAGAACGGGATGATGTTGTCCCAGTTGCCCCGCCACAAGCGGACCACCGCACGGTATTTGTCGCCCCACTGCGTGTCCAGCGCCTCCAGTTCCGCCGCCGCTTCTTCCGCCGTGGCCGACTGATAGATGCGCTTGAGCGCAGCCACAACCGCCTTGCTGTCGCCTGCGTTGACGTAGCGCAGGCTGGCCCGCACCAAATGCACAATGCACAGTTGCGTGAGCGTCTGCGGAAACACCGCTTGCACCGCTTCGGGCAGGCCCTTCAAGCCATCCATGCAGGCGATGTAGATGTCGCGCACGCCGCGATGACGCAGTTCGGTCAACACCGACAGCCAGTATTTGGCGCCCTCGTGTTCAGCCAACCACAGGCCAAGCACTTCCTTTTCCCCGCGCAGATTGACCCCCAGCACCACGTGCGCGGCCTTGTTGATGACCTGCTTGTTGTGCTGCACCTTCACCACGATGCCGTCCAGCCACACGATCGGATAGATCGCCTCCAGCGGCCTCAATTGCCATGCCCGCGCCTCCTCCAGCACCGCGTCGGTCATCTGTGCGATCAACCCATGCGATATCTCCACCCCATACACGTCCACCAGCGCAGACTCGATGTCGCGCGTGGTCATGCCGCGCGCGTACAACGCCAGAATCTTCTCCTCCATCCCCGCCAGCCGCACCTGGCGCTTCTTCACCAACTGTGGCGCGAACGTGCCCGCGCGGTCGCGCGGGGTCTCGATCTGCAACTCGCCCAACGCGCTTCCTGATTAGCACGCACTTTCAGCGGTGAACATGGTGACATCACGCAGGGCCCGCTCGGACCACGGCTTGCTGGCGGCTGCGGCGGCCAGCAAGCTGGGCACCAGCCGGGTCAGATCGAAACGGCGGTTGAACCGCCACATCGTCTCTGCCAGGTAGCGCTGGGCGTATTTGGCGAATTTGAAGGCGTGATAGGCACCGTCCAGCGAACGCTTTAGGTTGGACAACACCACGTTGACCCAGCGTGCGTTCTCTGCCTCGCAGCGACTTCGACCGCTGCCTTCGATCACCGTGTGCGCATGCTCGGCTTCCAGTGCTCGAAACGCACCGAGTCCATCACTGTAGACATCTGCTCCAGGATGCAGGCGTTGCCCGATCCATTCCGACAGCGCCGCCTTGGTGAAGCCTGGGACCGGATCCATCACCGCGCGCAATGGACGACCGTCTTCAGTGGTCTCCACGGCGATCACGAAAGGGCGCTTGTTCTCCGAGCCGCGCCCGGCCTTGCCACCGTTGCGTTCTCCGCCCAGGTAGGCATCGTCCAGTTGCACGATCCCGCCCAACTTGCGGTTCGCCTCGCGTTGGGTCATGGCCTGCATCAGCTTGTGCTTCATTGGCCACGCTGTCGGGTAGCTCACTCCCAGGTGTCGCATCAACTCCAGCGCCGACAGGTTCGTCTTGCTCTGGCCCAGCAGATACATGCCAAGCAGCCAGGTGCGTAGCGGCAGCTTGCTGTTGTCCATCACCGTGCCCGAGCGCAGGCTGGTCTGGCGATAGCAGGCCGTGCACTGCCAGTACGTGGTGCCGTGACGCTGGAATCGACTGTGCGCGGTAGCGGCGCAACGCGGACAAACAAAGCCCTGTGGCCAGCGCGAGATCTCCAACGCCTGCTCGCACTGCTGCGCGTTGCCATAGCGCTTGAGGAACGCCGGCAACGACAGCCCGGCTTGGAACTGCACACGATTCATGGCCATGATCTGGTCTCGGTGGAGCGACGGTCCTACCATCGACCGGTCGGCTCTCACTGGCTGCGACTGTGCTGAAAGATCGTGCTAATCAGGACGCGCTTTGCACCGTCTTGCGGCTCTTGCCATTGCGCACGTTGCCGCCTGAGCGCCCATGCGGCGCATGGCCCACATGGGCTTGCATCTCCGCCTCCAACGAGCGATTGATCATGTGCTGCAACATTTGCGAAAACAGCTTCTCCACGTCCTATGGCGTCTTGCAGCCTGACGTCAGTTCGTCCAGCATCGTCTTATCCAGTTCCACTTGCCTGCTCCTCTCCGGTCCGGGCCAGTCGCTTGTCAAAGGGCAGTTACACAGTTCAATTTACAGACTCCGTCGTGCGCTGGTGCGCGAGTGGATCGCAGGTGGCGCCAGCGAGCGCTGCGCCCTGGCAGCGATCGGCATGAGCGCCAGTGCGCTGCGCTATCGCCCGCGCGAGGACCGCAACGTTGAGTTGCGCGAGCGCATCCTTGCGTTGGCGCATCGCCATCGCCGCTATGGCGTGGGGATGATCTCTCTCAAGCTGCGGCAGGAAGGGCGTCTCGTGAACTATAAGCGGGTGGAGCGGCTGTATTGCGAGCAGCAGCTGCAGGTCCGCCGCCGCACGCGTAAAAAGGTGCCGGTAGGCGAGCGTCAGCCGTTGCTGCGGCCCACCCAGGCCAACCCGGTGTGGTCGATGGACGTCGTGTTCGACCGCACCGCCGAAGGCAGGGCAATCAAATGCCTGGTGATCGTGGACGACGCAACCCACGAAGCGGTCGCCATCGACGTGGAGCGTGCGATCTCGGGACACGGCGTTGTGCGCGTGCTGGATCGGTTGGCACACAGTCGTGGCCTGCCGAAGATGATCCGCACGGACAATGGCAAGGAGTTCTGTGGCAAGGCCATGGTCGCCTGGGCGCATGCCAATGGTGTGCAGCTACGCCAGATCCAGCCTGGCAAGCCGAACCAGAATGCCTACGTCGAATCCTTCAACGGCCGGCTACGCGACGAATGCCTCAACGAACACTGGTTCCCAACGCTGCTGCATGCGCGCACCGAAATCGAACGCTGGCGCCGCGAATACAACGAACACCGCCCCAAAAAAACAATCGGCGGAATGACGCCGGCGGCCTATGCCCAGCAGTTGGCCAATAGCGATATCATCAACCCCGGACTCTAAACCCGACTGCTACTCAGGATGGGGGGACGTCGGGATAAACTTTTTTTTTGCACAGCAGGTAAAGGAGCTGCGACTGTGAAAGCAGAGGCTGCCCGACCACAGTTCAAAGATGTTGGATCCTTGGAATCAATGCCGCGCGTGCAGCGCCTACGCGTCGTGGCTTGTTGTGTAACGTCACCGCTTGTTGAGTCGAGTGGTGTCAGCCCGCGCAGCAGCCGATGTTGTCGCTTACACCGTGTCTGTCGTCCCTGCTTGGCGCAGGAAGCGATACGGGGCGCGCATCGGCGCGTGGGGGTGGCTGTAATGCGCAACCCGGAATATCGCTGGGCTCGCAACCAACGTCTGCATCGCTAGCTGATTGGCCGTGCACCAAATGCACTGCTTGCTCGACATGCGTGCGGTGGCGCTTGCCACACGGCAGTGCACCCCATCGCTAGCCACTACTCCTGCTGCACTGTCACGCACCACCAAAGCCGCGCTTGTTTGATTTTCGTCAATTCCACCGACACATGAAATTCGCAGTGGGGGTGTTTGACTGCATGGGTCAAGAATCGTTGGGGAGTTGCGCATGAGTGCAGTCACGGGTGGCAGGGTTGGTCGGGTAGCGTGCCGGCAAGCGTCAAGACAGCAAGGTTCGGTACGTAGAGATGGTGGCGCGGCGTGCGGTGAGCAGAGGATCGCGACACTGCGACATGACACGTGTGCGCTGGCTTCCCGAGTGACGGTGCGCCTGCGCGCCGTTGTTTGCTGAGGAGGCGCCATGCGGATCTATGTTCTCAACGAAGCAACGACGACCTCTACCTGGCTGGAGCAGCGCTGTGTCGCTGCGCGTGAGGCTGGCTGCGATTGCGTGGTGATGGCGGCACCCTTTGGGCGCGATGCGGAAGGTCGCTTGATCGAGCCATTGGCAGGCGCCGATACGCATGCCGAGCGTTTGCAAGCGGCGGTGCAGGCGGCGCGCCGCGCGGGCGTGAAGCTGTTGATCGATGTGCGCCTGGACGAAGTGGGCGGTGCCAGTGCGGTGGTGCGCGACAACCCGCAGTGGTTCCGGGCGCGCAGCACGGCGGTGCCGGATCCGCGTCAGCCGCGTGCCACGCCAGAAGTGGCTGAAGCCCGCTTTGCCTATACGCAGGAAGGTGCCGCGTTGGTGGAGTGGTGGAGCGCACGCTTGTTGGAATGGGTTGGCCAAGGTGTCGGTGGTTTCCGTCTGTTGCAGCCGCAGCAGGTGCCGGTGCAGCGCTGGCGCGAGTTGATCGCACGCGTGCATGCAGGAGCGCCGGAGGTCGTGTTTGCCGCGTGGACGCCAGGCTTGGGGCTGGAGGCCTTGCAGCAGCTGGCCGGTGCCGGGTTCGATGCGGCGTTCTCTTCGCTCGCCTGGTGGGATGGCCGCGGCAGCTGGTTCTTCGACGAAGACACCGCGTTGCGGGCGTTGGCGAGTCAGGTCGTTGCGGTGCTGGATGCGCCCGACGGCACGCGTGCTGCGGCGCCAGAACAGCATTGGCAGCTCGCGTCGGCGCTGGGCGGTGCCTGGTTGCTGGACGACGCGCAGTTGGATGCATTCCCGCTGGCGATCCGCGCGAGCGATGGCCCGCCCACCAGCAATGCCGGCATGCGGCTGCGCCCGCTGCTACGTGAAGCGACCGGACTGACCGCAGTGGCGGTCGAGCCGCTGGGCGGCTTGCCTTCCTTGTTATTGATCAATGGCGACACGCGTCACGTGGTGCCGGTGCCTGCGTCTGACCTTTTGCGATTGCTCGGCGATGCCGAGGCCTTGGTGGCCGAAAATGGCCGCAGCCTGTCCGGCGCCATGCTGGAGGCGCTGGAGCCGGGTGAGGTGCGCGTGTACCGCAGCGTGCCGGCGCGCCATGTGCTGGCAGTGCCGCGCCTGCGCCCGCGCGCGCAGGCGGCCGGCGCCTGGCCGCGCGTGTGCATCGAGTCGGTCACGCCGTCGGTGGATAACGGCCGTTTTCCGGTCAAGCGTACCGTGGGCGACCGCATCTGCGTAGAGGCCGACGCGTTTTGCGATGGACACGACCGCATTGCGGTGGCGGTGCTGTGGCGCCCGGCCGATGCCAAGACCTGGGCCAGCGCGCCGATGCGTGTCTTGGGCAACGACCGCTGGCGCACCGAGTTCCCGTTGGAGCGCATCGGTACCTATGAATTCCGCGTCGAGGCTTGGCGCGATGTCTTTGCCACCTTGCATGCGGATCTGGAAAAAAAGCGCGCCGCCAATACGGTGCTGCCGGTCGACGTGCAGGAAGCGGTCGCCGTCGTGCAGGCCGCGCAGGCACGCAGCGAGGGCACGCTGGCTGAGCGCTTGCACTCAGTGCTCACCCGCATCGGTGCGCAGAGCGAAGCCTTGCAGCAGCTGGCCATCGTGCTGGAGCCGGACACCGTGCAGGCGATGGCGCTGGCCGACGACAAGCCGTTCCGCTCGGAATATCCGGTGACCTTCCGGGTCGAATCGGAACGCCGCGCGGCGCACTTCGCCAGCTGGTACGAACTGTTTCCGCGCTCGCAAAGCGGTGATGTCGACCGGCATGGCACGTTCGACGATGTCATCCAGCGGCTGCCGCATATTCGCGCGATGCACTTCGATGTGTTGTACATGCCGCCGATCCACCCGATCGGTTTGAACAACCGCAAGGGCCGCAATAACGCGGTCACGGCGGTGGAGGGTGAGCCCGGCAGCCCATACGCGATTGGCGCAACCGATGGTGGGCATACCGAAGTGCACGCCGAACTCGGTGGGCTGGAAGGTTTCCGCCGTCTGATGCACGCAGCACGCGCGCAGGGACTGGAGGTGGCGCTGGATTTTGCGATCCAGTGTGCGCCGGATCATCCATGGTTGAAGGAGCACAAGGATTGGTTCACCTGGCGCGCAGATGGCTCGATCCGGTACGCAGAAAACCCGCCCAAGAAATACCAGGACATCGTCAACGTCGATTTCTACGCCAGCGGCGCGGTGCCAGACCTGTGGAACACGCTGCGCGACGCGGTGCTGTTCTGGGTCAATGAAGGCGTCACGCTGTTCCGTGTCGACAACCCGCACACCAAGCCGTTCCCGTTCTGGGAGTGGTTGATTGCCGATGTGCGCGGTCGGCGCCCGGATGTGGTGTTCCTGTCCGAAGCCTTCACCCGCCCGAAGATGATGTACCGCCTGGCCAAGTGCGGCTTCTCGCAGTCCTACACCTACTTCACCTGGCGCAACCACAAGCACGAGCTGCAGGCGTACGTGGAAGAGTTGAACGACGGCGTGCCGCGCGAATGTTTCCGCCCGCATTTTTTCGTCAACACGCCGGACATCAATCCGCTGTTCCTGCAGACCAGCGGCCGTAATGGGCATCTGATCCGCGCGGCACTGGCGACCACACTCTCTGGGTTGTGGGGCATGTATCAGGGCTTTGAGCTCTGCGAAGCCACGCCGCTGGCGCCGGGCAAGGAAGAGTATCTGGACTCGGAAAAATTCCAGCTGCGCGCCTGGCCCGAACGTGTGCCCGGCGACATCGTCGACGAGATCACCCGCTTCAATCAGCTGCGTCGTATGCATCCGGAACTGCAGTCGCACCTGGGTACGCGCTTCTATCAGGCGCACAACGACCAAGTGCTCTACTACGGCAAGTTTCTGGATGCCGGCTACCTGTCGCGGAGCCGCAGCATGGTGCTGGTGGCGATCAATCTCGACCCGCACGCCGGGCAGGATGCCGACATCGACATCCCGTTGTGGGAGCTGGGCCTGCCCGATCACGCCACCGTTGCCGTGGACGATCTGTGGGACGGGCATCGCTTCGCGTGGCACGGCAAATACCAACACATCCGTCTAGAGGCGAGGCGGCCGTTCGCGTTATGGCGCATCCGCGCAGGAGAGGTCGCATGAATGCAGTGGCATCGTTACAAGCCGACGCGGAGCCATCCGCCGTGGTCGCCGACCAGCGTTGGTACAAGGACGCGATCATCTACCAAGTGCACGTCAAGTCGTTCTTCGACTCCAACGACGATGGCATCGGCGATTTTCCCGGACTGATTTCCAAGCTGGATTACATCGCCGAACTCGGCGTGGACACCATCTGGTTGTTACCGTTCTACCCCAGCCCGCGCCGTGACGATGGCTACGACATTGCCGAATACATGGCGGTGCATCCGGATTACGGCAGCATCGAAGATTTTGAACAGTTGGTCGCGCAGGCGCACGCGCGCGGTATCCGCATCGTCACAGAGCTGGTGATCAACCACACCTCGGATCAGCATCCCTGGTTTCAGCGCGCACGCACTGCGCCAGCCGGCTCGCCCGGGCGCGACTTCTACGTGTGGTCGGATACCGATCAGGAGTACGAAGGCACGCGGATCATCTTCTGCGATACCGAAAAATCCAACTGGACCTGGGATCCGGTGGCCGGGCAGTACTTTTGGCACCGCTTCTATTCGCATCAGCCGGATCTGAACTTCGATAACCCGGCCGTGCTGGAAGCTGTGCTGGAAGTGATGCGCTTCTGGCTGGATCGCGGCGTGGATGGCCTGCGTCTGGATGCAGTGCCGTATCTGATCGAACGCGCCGGCACCTCCAACGAAAATCTGCCGGAAACCCATGCCATTTTGCGCAAGATCCGCGCCACCCTGGATGCCGAATACCCGGACCGCATGCTGCTGGCCGAAGCCAACATGTGGCCGGAAGACACCCAGCAATACTTCGGCCAGAACGCCGACGAATGCCACATGGCATTCCACTTCCCGCTGATGCCGCGCATGTACATGGCAATCGCGCGCGAAGACCGCTTCCCCATCACGGACATCATGCGCCAGACCCCGGAGATTCCCGAGAGCTGCCAGTGGGCGATATTCCTGCGCAACCACGATGAGTTGACCCTGGAAATGGTCACCGATTCGGAACGCGATTATCTGTGGCAGACCTATGCCGCCGATCGCCGCGCGCGTATCAATCTGGGTATCCGCCGCCGCCTGGCGCCGTTGCTGGAGCGCGACCGCCGCCGTATCGAGTTGATGACCTCGTTGTTGCTGACCATGCCTGGCACGCCGGTGCTGTATTACGGCGACGAAATCGGGATGGGCGACAACATCCATCTGGGCGACCGCGATGGCGTGCGTACGCCGATGCAGTGGTCGATCGACCGCAACGGCGGCTTTTCCCGTGCCGACCCAGCGCAGCTGGTGCTGCCACCGGTGATGGACCCGCTGTACGGCTTCCAGGCGGTGAATGTGGAAGCGCAGATCCGCGACCAGCATTCACTGCTGACCTGGACGCGCCGCGTGCTCAGCGTGCGCAAGCGCTACCAGGCCTTCGGCCGCGGGACGCTGCGGTTCCTGTATCCGGGCAACCGCCGCATGCTTGCGTACCTGCGCTGTTATCAGGACGAAACCGTGCTGTGTGTGGCCAATCTCTCGCACACGCTACAAGCGGTAGAACTGGATCTGTCCGAGTTCGAAGGGCGCGTGCCGGTGGACATCATCGGCGGCGGCAGCTTCCCGCCGATCGGGCGGCTGACCTACCTGCTCACGGTGCCGCCGTTCGGCTTTTATGCGTTCGAGCTGGTGAGCGAAGGCACCTTGCCGGATTGGCATGTGCCCAGCCCGGTGCCGTTGCCGGACTACCGCACGCTGGTGCTGCGCAGCGATGCCGACGGAAGTGCGGCGCTGCTGCCGCATTTGCCTACGTTGGAAGGCGAAATCCTGCCGGCATGGCTGTCGGCACGGCGCTGGTTTTCAGCCAAGGATCAGGCGCTGCGCAGTGTGCGCATCGCGCGTCGCACACCGCTGCCGGGCGACCAACCGATGACGCTGCTGGAGCTGGAGGTGGAGCTGGAGGACGGCCGCCGCGAGCGCTACATGTTGCCGGTGGGCATCGTGTGGGAGCGCGAGCAACCCAGCACGCTGGCTGAGCAGCTGGCGCTGGCGCGCGTGCGTCAAGGACGCGAGGTGGGCTACCTGACCGACGCGTTTGCGCTCAAGCCGATGGTACGCGGCGTGATCGATGCGCTGTGCAGCAACGCAGCGCTAAAGTTCTGCGATGGCGAGGAGGCATCGCAACAAGGCCAGGTACGTTTCGAAGCCACCCCGGCGCTGGCGATGCTGGATATCCCGCACGACCCGGAGATCCGCTGGTTGTCGGCCGAACAGAGCAACAGCTCGCTGGTGATCGCCGACAAGGCCGTGTTCAAGCTGCTACGGCACGTTGCGGTGGGCGCGAACCCGGAGATCGAAATCGGCCGCCGGTTGACCGAGATGGGCTACGCCAACGCCGCGCCGCTGCTGGGCAGCATCAGCCGCGTCGACGGGCAGGGCACGGTCACCACCATCGCGTTGTTGCAGGGCTTCATCCGCAATCAAGGCGATGCGTGGCGCTGGACGCTCGACCATCTGGCACGTAGCTTCGACGAATACGTCACCGCGCAGACAGACGAAGCGCGCGCCGAAGCCGTCGCTGGCTATGACGCGTTCGCTGCCGTGGTTGGCACGCGCCTGGCCGAGCTGCATGAAGCGCTCGCGCGCGATACCGACGATGCCGATTTCGCACCACAACGTATCGACCTGCCTACCGCCAACGATGTGGTGGCCGGTGTGGGGCGTCAGGTGGAAGCGATGTGGGACACCGTCAATGCGCGCCTGGCTGGCAGCGAAGACAGCGCCGAACGCGAGGCGCTGGAGGCGGTGCTGGCCGAACGCCCGCAGCTGGATGCCCTGCTTGCCAAGGCGCCAAGCGTGCTCGCCGATTCGTTGCTGACGCGCGTGCACGGCGACTTCCACCTGGGCCAGATCCTGGTCGCGTTCGACGATGTGGTGCTGATCGACTTCGAGGGCGAGCCGGCCAAGCCGCTGGCCGAGCGCCGCGCCAAGGCCAGCCCGCTGCGCGATGTGGCTGGCTTCCTGCGCTCGCTCGATTACGCCAGCGAAGTGTCGGCACGTGGCGAGGAGGGCACGACCGCACGCGCCGGGGTGGGCGTGGACGCGCATCTGGACGCATTTCTGGTGCAATTCCGCCGCCGCTCCACATGGGCCTTCCTGGACGCTTACCATGCCGTGCTCGACGCCAGCGCCCATCCGTGGATTGCGCCGGCGGCGTTCAACGCAGCCATCTTGTTGTTCCTGGTGGAAAAGGCTTGCTACGAAGTGCGTTATGAAGCCGCCAATCGTCCTGGCTGGTTGATGGTGCCGATCGAAGGCTTGCGACGCATCCTGCAACGCGCTCGCGCCGGTGCAGGGGACATATGATGAGTGGAGTAATGACAGCAGTGAGTAATCGATGGGATCCCGGCGTCATCCGTGCCCTGGCCGAGGCGCGCCACGGCGATGCGTTCGCCGTCCTGGGCGCGCACCGAACCGACACCGGACGTGTATTGCGCACCTATTTGCCTGGCGCCGAGCGCGTCAGCGCGGTGCTGGACGACGGCCAGACGATCGCGCTGGAGGCTGGCCCGGAGCCGGGCCTGTTTGCCGGCGACCTTCCGGCGCAGGGCGGGTATCGGCTGCGCATCGGCTGGCCCGGTGGCGAGCAGGACACCGCCGACCCGTACGCGTTCGGTCCGCAACTGAGCGACTTCGACCTGCACCTGATCAGCGAAGGCCACCACTTGCAATTGGCCGACGCGCTGGGCGCCAACGTGGTGGAAGTGGACGGCGTACGCGGCACGCGCTTTGCGGTGTGGGCGCCGAATGCCTCGCGTGTTGCGGTGGTGGGCGACTTCAACAGCTGGGACGCGCGCCGTCATCCGATGCGGCTGCGGCACCAGTCCGGCGTGTGGGAGTTGTTCGTGCCCGACGTCGGCCCCGGTGCGCATTACAAGTACCAGCTGCGTGGCCCGCATGGGCACGAACTGCCGGCCAAGGCCGACCCGGTGGCGCGCCGCGCAGAGCTTGCGCCGGGCACCGCCTCGATCGTGGCCGACCCCACGCCGTATCAGTGGAGCGACGACGGCTGGATGGCGACGCGCGCGCGTCGTCAGGCGCACGACGCGCCGATGAGCGTCTACGAGATGCATGCCGGCTCCTGGCTGCGCGAAGAAGGCGTGGATCTGGACTGGGATGGTCTGGCCGATCGCTTGATTCCCTATGTGGCCGATATGGGCTTTACCCATGTCGAGTTGATGCCGGTGACCGAGCATCCGTTCGGCGGCTCGTGGGGCTATCAACCGTTGGGCCTGTTCGCGCCTACCGCGCGCTTCGGCACGCCCGACGGTTTCGCGCGTTTTGTGGACCGCTGCCACCGCGAAGGCATTGGTGTGATCGTCGACTGGGTGCCTGCGCACTTTCCCACCGACGCGCACGGCCTGGCGCATTTCGATGGCACCGCGCTGTACGAACATGCCGACCCGCGCGAGGGTTTCCATCGCGACTGGAATACGCTGATCTACAACCACGGCCGTCGTGAGGTGTCCGGGTTCCTGATCGCCAGTGCGATGGAATTTCTGCAGCGCTACCACGTCGATGGTCTGCGCGTGGATGCGGTGGCTTCGATGCTGTACCGCGATTACAGCCGCAATGCCGGCGAGTGGGTTCCCAACATCCACGGCGGCCGCGAGAACTACGAGACCATCGCGTTCCTGCGCCGGCTCAACGCGCTGGTGCGCGAGCACACTCCGGGCGCGGTGATGATTGCCGAAGAATCCACCGCGTTTCCTGGCGTCACCGCCGATGTGGCGCATGGCGGCCTGGGCTTCCACTACAAGTGGAACATGGGCTGGATGCACGACACGCTGCATTACGCCAGTCTGGACCCGATCTATCGCCGTTACCACCATGGCGAGCTGACGTTCAGCATGGTCTACGCGTATTCGGAGCGCTTCGTGCTGCCGATCTCGCACGACGAAGTGGTGCACGGCAAGGGGTCGTTGCTGGGCCGCATGCCGGGCGACGACTGGCAGCGCTTTGCCAATCTGCGCGCGTATCTGGGTTTCATGTTCACCCACCCGGGGCGCAAGTTGCTGTTCATGGGCTGCGAGTTCGGCCAGCCGACCGAGTGGAACCACGACAGCGGTCTGCCGTGGCACTTGTTGGACGATCCACGCCACCGTGGCGTACAGACGCTGGTGCGCGACGTGAACCGGCTGTATGTCCAATACCCTGCGCTGCATGCGCATGACGACGACCCGTCAGGCTTCGCCTGGGTGGTGGGCGACGATGCCGGCAACAGCGTGGTGGCATTCTTGCGCAAGGGCAAACGTGGCGATGCGCCCGTGCTGGTGGTGATCAATTTCACCCCGGTCGTGCAGCACGGCTATCGCATCGGCGTGCCACAAGGCGGCCAGTGGCGCGAGGTATTCAATAGCGACGCCGGCATTTATGGCGGTGCGAACCTGGGCAATGGTGGCATCGTCACGGCAGAGCAGCAGTCCATGCACGGCCACGCACACTCGCTGCCGCTCTTGTTGCCCCCACTGGGCGCGATCGTGCTCACGCCGCCCGGCTGACGCGTCCTGCGCGTACCACCGGCCAGTGGGCCCGGTGGTACGTGGCAGCCAGCGCATGCATCACCTCATCATGGGCAGGGTGGTTGATGCGCCGGCATCGATTGCATGCAGGTGCCGCGGTTCGACCATGATGCGCCTGATGTCGTCAGGTCGGGCTTGTTGCAACACGTCGGATGGTCGTGCTCAAACGAGGGAGTGGCAAAATGGGGACTGGCACGCGCATCGGTGTGATCTCCGACACGCACGGGCTGCTCCGGCCCGAGGCGCTTGCCGCGCTCGATGGCTGCACGCAGATCATCCATGCCGGCGACGTGGGCAAGCCGGAGGCGCTGGAGGCGTTGCGGGCACTGGCACCGCTGCATGTCATCGCAGGCAACATCGATGCAAACCCTGGGCCGCGGGTCTACCACAGACGCTGGATGTGCAGATCGATGGCGTGCGCATCCATGTGTTGCACGATCTGAAAACACTGGCGCCGCAGGTGCAGGCGGACGTCATCATCAGTGGTCATTCGCACAAGCCGCTGGTGCACACGCGTGCTGGGGTGCTGTGCATTAATCAGCGCAGTGCCGGCCCACGCCGCTTCAGTCTGCTGACCAGCGTCGCCATGCTGTGGCTGGGCGATGGCGCGCCACGCGCGCAGTGACAGCAGTTGGCGGTGGGCTGAGTCCGCTGGCTTGGCAGGCACACTGGCGGGGCCATGCTCGTGGACCACGTTGTTGCAAGGAATCGCCATGACGACACGTGGCCAAGCCGGAGCCGGCAAAACCGGCATCCCCCAACTGCGCCAACGATAGATAGCCGAACCGATTGAGCCGGTGATTGACGGTGACCACCACCACGTCGCCGCGCTTGCACAGGCGCACGCCATCGTCGAGCGGGTTCCGCGCCGCCACGCTCGGCCCGCAGTGGGCCTTCTTCAACCCGGCTGCCGACGAAGCCAAGTGCCTGCAGCTCGGCAATGGCGTGCTGCGTCTGCAGGGCAAGGGCAGTGCGCCACGCCATGCCTTGCCGCTGACGGTGATCGCCACCGCCCCGGCCTACCAGTTCGAGGTGCAGATGACCGTGGCACCGGGCAGGCAGAGCGTGGCGCGGCTGTTCTACAGCGACAAGCTCTATGCCGGGGTGGGCAGCAATGGCGAGCACTTCGTCATGCACCGCTACGGCGGGAACGCCCCGGCACGCTGGCCCCCAGTGCTACCGGTGCTACCCTGTGGCTGCGGGTCACCAACAACCGCCACATCGTCACCATCCACAGCAGTACCGACGGCAAGGTCAGGACCACGTACCCGGTGCAGATGGAAGTATCCGGCTACCACCACAACGTGGCCGGCAAGTTCCTGGCCCTGACGCCGGCGCTGTACGCCGCCGGCGCGGGCCAGGTGGAATTGCGCACCGTCCGCTACCACGCCCTGGACTGACCGTTCTGCATCGCCGGGCATGTCGTGGCGCTGCCTGCGAAGGCAGGCCCGGCCGCACGGATCCGTTGCAGCGGCAGGCGTCGCTCAGGTCTACCGCCCCCCGGGGCCGGTAGAATCCACTCAACTTCACTGGTTGACCGCTATGCCCGCCCGCAAGATGCCTGAAGAGGGAATGCATGGCCTGCCGAAGGGCAAGGTCGCGACGATCAACGACATCGCACGGATGTCGGGCGTGTCGAAGAAGACCGTCTCGCGGATCATCAACAACTCGCCGCTGGTGCGGCAGGACACCCGCGAGAAGGTCGAGGCGCTGATGCGCCAGGTCGGCTACGCGCCGGACCCGCTCGCCCGCGGGCTGGCGTTCCGGCGCTCGTTCCTGATCGGCATGGTCTACGACCACCCCACCGCGCAATACATCGTGGACATGCAGTACGGCGCGCTGGACGCGCTGCGCGGCTCCAGTTTCGAGCTGGTGGTGCACCCCTGCGACAGCCGCAGCCCCGGCTACATCGAAGGCGCGCGCCGCTTCGCCCAGGCGCAGAAGCTGCACGGGGTGATCCTGGTACCGCGCGCCTCCGAAGACCAGGCGCTGGCCGACATGCTGGCCGAGATCGGCTGCCGCTACACCCGCATCGCCTCGATCGCGCTGGATGCCACCTCGCAGACGGTGATCACCCACGACCGCGACGGCGCCGCCGAGGCGGCCGAGTACCTGCTGTCGCTCGGCCACCGCGACATCGCCCTGGTCACCGGCCCCAGCGCCTACCGCTCCTCGATCGAGCGTACCTGCGGGTTTGCCGACGCGCTGACCCGGCGCGGCATCGAACTGCCGCCCGAGCGTATTGTGGAGGCCGGCTACACCTTCGAATCCGGTGTAGCCGCGGCCGAAAAGCTGCTGCTGGGCAAGAAACGCCCCACCGCCATCTTCACCGGTAACGACGAAATGGCCGCCGGTATCTACAAGGTGGCGCTGCGCGCCGGCATCAGCATTC
Organism: Xanthomonas oryzae pv. oryzae; assembly: GCF_004136375.1. Classification (NCBI taxonomy): domain Bacteria; kingdom Pseudomonadati; phylum Pseudomonadota; class Gammaproteobacteria; order Lysobacterales; family Lysobacteraceae; genus Xanthomonas; species Xanthomonas oryzae. Next base: position 193,715 of record NZ_CP031697.1, on the reverse strand, counting down.
CGCGCCAGCTGTCGGTGATCGGCTACGACGACAGCTCGTTGGCTTCGCGGCTGTGGCCGCCGCTGACCTCGGTGCGTCGCCATACACGCGACACCGGCCGCACCGCCGCGGCAATGTTGATCCAGCCCGACAACGCCCCCCAGCTGCCCACCGCCAGCGTGCGCCCGCACCTGATCGTCAGAGAGTCCTGCCAACCGCCGGAGGATTGAACGCGATAAGCCGCTCTTCCGCCGGGGCGAGAAGGCACAGCTTGCGCGGCATTGCCGCGCGTGCCTTGGAGCACCCGCGCCGCTGGCGCGGGCCGGGGCGCGGAGCGGGGGTTGGGGTAAGGGTACGGCGGCGGACAGCCAAGTCAGAAAGTTCAGGCGTGCGCTGACAATGCAGTAAATCTCCAACGGCCAAGTCGGCCTTGCACTCCCGATCTGGCGCGTAGCCTCGCACCCTATCCGGCGCTGCGTGCCATCTTCTCCCGGCGGGCGAAGGACGCAGGAGGCCCACCAGCCCACCCATCCCGATTTTCGTGCACGGCCCAATGACACTGGTTAACCAGGGCCGGTAGACTAGGCCCGTGCAAGCCCATGTTCCCGCTCGCCTGCCTCGGAGATGTGCCATGTCCCTGTACTGCAAAACCCACTACGCCACCCATCCCGACGCCATCAAGGGCGCCAGCAACACGACCTGCGCGAGCTCTACCTGCTCGACGGCCTGTTCGTCGACGATGCGGTGACCCTCAAATACACCCACTACGAGCGCTTCGTGCTCGGTGGTGCCGCGCCATTGGGCAAGACGCTGCAACTGCCCAAGCAGACCGAGCCGGCCTCGGCCGCCGGGCATGCGTCTCTGGAGCGTCGCGCGCTGGGCATTCTCAACGTCGGCGCAGGCACCGGTACGGTGACCGTGGACGGCACCGCCTGCACGATGGGGCCGAAGGACGGCCTGTATGTGGCGATGAGCAGCACCGATGTCAGTTTCGCGTCCGAAGACGCTGCGAACCCCGCAAAGTTCTATCTCGCGTCCACGCCGGCGCATGCGCGCTTGTAGACCAAACAACTCTCGATCAAGGATGCGGTGGCGCTGGAGCGCGGCGCGCTGGAAACCAGCAACGAGCGCATCATTTACCAATACATCGTGCCGGCTACCTGCCAGTCGTCGCAGCTGTTGCTCGGCCTGACCGTGCTCAAACCCGGCAGCGTCTGGAACACCATGCCGCCGCATCTGCACGACCGCCGCAGCGAGGTGTATTTCTATTTCGACCCCGGTACCAACGACTGCGTCTATCACTTCACCTGATTAGCCCCGACCTTCAGCTGCAGCACCTCCGCGCTTATCGCTAAACCGGCCCAATGCCAGGCCGCCACGGGGTCCTGGCTGAAAGAACTTCGCACCGGCTCCTCGCATCAGCAGCGCCAAGATCAGACATCATGGAACACATCGGTAAAACGAAGCTATTTGCAGGACTGCAACAAAAATCCAGCTGAGGGTCAGGGCTAATCAGTCGCCCCTGAAAAACCCCCAGACCGCATCCATTGCAAGGCCTCACCTGCGGTTTTGGCGTGCTGGAACTGCCAGTTTTCGTTACTCTACCTACTGGTTTCTGGCAGTTTTCGCCCATGCGGACACGCCGTCCTGCCGCCGAGCAGTTGCCTGCCGATGAGCTGTGTCGTTCGCGCCTGGAGAACCAGATCGACGTGCGCCATCCGCTGGTCCAGCTGAGCCATCGGCTGCCGTGGAGTGCGTTGGAGCAGGCGCTGTCGCCGCGGTTGCCGGCCACCACCAGCACAGGCGGTCGGCCCGCATTGCCGATGCGTCTGATCGCCGGGCTGCTTTACCTCAAGCACGCCTACGACCTGTCCGATGAAGCGGTGTGCGAACGTTGGCTGGAAAATCCGTACTGGCAGTTCTTCACCGGCGAGGTGGTGTTCCAGACCTGCGTGCCGTGCGATCCCAGCTCCCTGACCCGTTGGCGACAGCGCTTGGGCGAAGCCGGGATGGAAGCGCTGTTGGCGCACACGATCAACACCGCTCACGCGATGAAGGCGGTGGATGCACGCGAGTTGTCGCGGGTGATCGTGGATACCACCGTGCAGGAAAAAGCGATCGCCCATCCCACCGACAGCCGTTTGCTGGAGGTGGCGCGCAAGAAGCTGGTGCTGCTGGCCAAGCGACACGGCATTGCACTGCGACAAACCTATGCGCGGCAAGGTCCGGCGTTGCGCCGCAAGGCCGGACGCTATGCGCATGCGCGCCAGTTCAAGCGCATGCGCAAGGTGCTGCGACGCCAACGCACGATCCTGGGACGGGTGTTACGCGATCTGCAACGCAAGCTGGCCCAGCGGGAACCGTCGGTGCGTGAGCGCATCGGTGTCTGGTTGGAGCGCGCACAACGGTTGTTGGCACAGCGTCCCAAGGACAAACAGAAACTCTACGCCTTGCACGCGCCGGAAGTGGAATGCATCAGCAAGGGCAAGGCAAGCAGCCCCTACGAATGTGGCGTCAAGGTCGGCATTGCGGTGAGTGCGCGCAAGGGCTTGATCGTGGGCGCGCGCAGTTTTCCCGGTCATCCCTACGACGGCGATACGTTGGCCGAGCAACTGGAACAGGCGCGCGGGCTGCTGCAGGATGTGAATGTGATCCCGCAGGTGGCGATCGTGGACTTGGGGTATCGCGGGCGGGACGTGGAGGGTGTGCAGATCCTGCATCGGGGCAAAGCCAAGACGCTGACACGACGGCAATGGCGCTGGATCAAACGACGGCAAGCGGTAGAGCCGGTGATCGGACATCTGAAACAGGACTGCCGCTTGAATCGCTGCCATCTCAACGGCGCCCAAGGCGATGCACTGCACGTGCTCGGCTGCGCCGCTGGCGACAACCTGCGGTGGCGGCTGCGCTGGATCGCCTTTTTGCGTGCCTGGTTGCAGGTGGTGCGGGCGCGCCCCTCAACGCGCTCAAGCATCATGTGGCCGGCAAACATGGCATTTGGTGTTTGAGAGGGTTTTTCAGGGGCGACTAATAAGTCAGTAAATTAGGGAGCAAATGTCGGTGTCTGCTGTCCAACCATCCATGAAGAAGAGAGACGGACGCTTGGTATCGTGGGCAGCGCTGGAAGAAATGCGCCTGATGGCGTTGCAACGGATGGTCGAAGGGGAATCGCCGGCCGAAGTGGCCTCGTCGTTCGGGTTCTTAGTTCCACTGTGTTACAAATAATCGTATCTTTGTGCCACTATTGGAAGACCTTCAGGCCGCGTGGGAGAGCTGTGTTGAATAGGTCACTGGAAGTGCGTTTTGAACAGTACGGGGAAGTAGTTGCTGCCGCCCTGTCCCATGCGGATCGCAAACAGCCCGCACACTGGTACCTGAAGGGGTTGCTACTGCCTGGAGGGCGCAAGAGCGTGGAGCCCATGGCCGCGCGGGTGCACCCGCAGAACGTGCGCTCAGCCCATCAATCGATGCACCATCTGGTGGCCGATGCCGACTGGAGCGATCAAGCGCTGCTGGCGGCGGTGGCGGCACAGGTGCTGCCGCCCCTGAGCAGGAAGAGCGCAGCGTGTCACTGGATCGTGGACGACACGGGATTTTCAAAGAAGGGGGTGCATTCGGTCGGTGTTGCACACCAGTACTGTGGCCGCCTTGGCAAGACGGACAATTGCCAGGTTGCCGTGAGTTTGTCGATCGCCAACGAACACGGCAGCCTGCCAGTGGGCTATCGGCTGTATCTTCCCGAGCAGTGGACTCAGGACACTGTGCGGCGCAAGAAGGCAGGCGTTCCGGATCAGGTCGTGTTTCAGACCAAGACAGCGCTGGCCATGGATCAGATCGACAGCGCGCTGGCGACAGGGATTGCGGCAGGCGTCGTGCTAGCCGATGCGGCCTACGGCACCGAGACCCACTGGCGAGACCAGCTCAGCGAACGCGGCCTGCTGTACATGGTCGGCGTCCGCAGCAACACGAAGGTCTGGTGGGGATCGCACCAACCTGCGCCCATGCCGCCAGCCAGCCCTAAGGGCGGTCGGCCCCGCACACGACCGATGCGCGATAGCGCACATGCGCCGATCTCGGTACATGAAGTCGCGCAGCGCTTGCCCGCAAGGACGTATCGGCAGGTCAGCTGGCGCCAGGGCAGCGACGCAACGCTCAGTTCGCGGTTCGCGGCGGTGCGGGTTCGTGCCGCACACAATCGCCAGGCACATGACGAGCAGTGGCTGCTGATCGAGTGGCCGCCGGGAGAGTCCGAGCCCCGCCACTACTGGTTCTCGACGCTACCAAAGCAAACGCCGGTCAAGACACTGGTTGCCACGGCACAAGGCCGATGGCGGATTGAACGCGATTATCAGGAGCTGAAGTCGGAGTTGGGCCTGCATCACTATGAAGGGCGCAACTGGCGTGGTTTTCACCATCACGCCAGTCTGTGCATCGCCGCATACGGGTTCTTGATGCGCGAGCGCCTGCGCAGTAAAAAAAACTCCGTCGCATTCAAGATGCCTGCAGTATCCAAAAGCGTCCGCCCGCGCCGGTCTGGCCCCAATGCAACGTCACCATCCCAACTCGATTGCCACGCTGGCCTTCGGACTGGCTAGGCTTATCGCCAGAAGCCTCCCACACTGCCCGTGTTGCGGGGTCTCACCTTACCAACGGATTCGTATTTAGTAACACAGTAGAATTAGGTATCCCCACGTTTTACAGCGCCAATGTCATCTGCTCGCGCACTGCGTCGGGCAGCGCGCGCAAGCGTTCTAGCCAGCGTGAGACCGGTTCCATGGGCCAGCACCTGGCCAGCGCCTCGCGGCCGACGCGCAGCGTCAAGTAGAGTTTGCGTGTGCTGCTGCGTGGAGATAGCCACTGGGCGATACCGGTGGCTTCGCATCTCAGTCCCGCCAGCCAAGTGGCGAAGGTGGCCAGCGTGCTGAGCAACAACAGGATCTGCAACCGCTCGCCGTGACGGGTCAGGCTGTCTTCCATCGCCTGACCGTAGCGATGCGACTTCAGATCCCGAAATGCCACAACTCGATCTGCATCCGTCGTGCGTGCAATTTGACCAACTGCGTTGCGCTGGGCGCTTGCAGCTGTGGGGAGGCAACGATCAACCACGGCTCGCGCTCACGCGCTGCTGCTTTCAAACTGGATGATGCACGCGAGACCTTGTCGGGTGAGCGCTGGTTGCGTTGCTGACGTCCCCGCGGGGTCTTGGCATAGAGCACCAGACGGCAATCGCGTGGATCGCTGCGATTGGCCTGCATCGGTGGCAATGCGCGTGCACGGTTGGACGCCAGCGCATGCAGACGACGACTATCGACCCATTGCGCTGCATCATCGGGCACGTCTTGCGGTTTGACCTGCGTGCGCCCGCGCAGACGCCCGACCCAGTCCCAGCCCATCGCCGACACCGCGCGAAACCAGGGCGTGCGGAATCCGGCGTCAGTGACCAGGATCGGACGCACATCGTCTGGAATCAGTGCCCTGAGCTGCTGCAGGAAGCGTTTTTCCGCGCCGGGCGATCCCTGCTGTTTCCCGGCAACCACCATGTCCAGCAAGGTGAGGGCAGTCTCAAGATTCAAGTGCAACACGTGATTTGAGTGCTGCGATTTCTTCCTCCATTGCCTCGCTTGGTGTCTTCCATCCGAGCGTTTGACGAGGGCGGGTATTCATCAGCAGTGCGATGTGATTGAGATACTCTTGGCTGACAGTGGACAGGTCGGCGCCCTTGGGCAGGAATTGGCGCAGCAGGCCGTTGGTGTTCTCGTTACTTCCCCGCTGCCACGGCGCATGTGGATCAGCGAACCACACGTCGATGTTCAATCCTTGCATCAGCTCGGCGTAGCACGTGAGCTCGGTACCGCGATCGTAGGTCAGACTTGTCCGCATTGAGGCCGGCAGTTTCTTCATTTGCCGGGTAAACCCTTCCAGCGCATCTGCGGCCGTGCAGCCATCCATGCGGCACAGCACGACAAAGCGCGTCTTGCGTTCCACCAACGTGCCCACGCAAGAACGATTGAATGCGCCCTCCTGATTAGCACGATCTTTCAGCACAGTCGCAGCCAGTGAGAGCCGACCGGTCGATGCTAGGACCGTCGCTCCACCGAGACCAGATCATGGCCATGAATCGTGTGCAGTTCCAAGCCGGGCTGTCGTTGCCGGCGTTCCTCAAGCGCTATGGCAACGCGCAGCAGTGCGAGCAGGCGTTGGAGATCTCGCGCTGGCCACAGGGCTTTGTTTGTCCGCGTTGCGCCGCTACCGCGCACAGTCGATTCCAGCGTCACGGCACCACGTACTGGCAGTGCACGGCCTGCTATCGCCAGACCAGCCTGCGCTCGGGCACGGTGATGGACAACAGCAAGCTGCCGCTACGCACCTGGCTGCTTGGCATGTATCTGCTGGGCCAGAGCAAGACGAACCTGTCGGCGCTGGAGTTGATGCGACACCTGGGAGTGAGCTACCCGACAGCGTGGCCAATGAAGCACAAGCTGATGCAGGCCATGACCCAACGCGAGGCGAAGCGCAAGTTGGGCGGGATCGTGCAACTGGACGATGCCTACCTGGGCGGAGAACGCAACGGTGGCAAGGCCGGGCGCGGCTCGGAGAACAAGCGCCCTTTCGTGATCGCCGTGGAGACCACTGAAGACGGTCGTCCATTGCGCGCGGTGATGGATCCGGTCCCAGGCTTCACCAAGGCGGCGCTGTCGGAATGGATCGGGCAACGCCTGCATCCTGGAGCAGATGTCTACAGTGATGGACTCGGTGCGTTTCGAGCACTGGAAGCCGAGCACGCGCACACCGTGATCGAAGGCAACGGTCGAAGTCGCTGCGAGGCAGAGAACGCACGCTGGGTCAACGTGGTGTTGTCCAACCTAAAGCGTTCGCTGGACGGTGCCTATCACGCCTTCAAATTCGCCAAATACGCCCAGCGCTACCTGGCAGAGACGATGTGGCGGTTCAACCGCCGTTTCGATCTGACCCGGCTGGTGCCCAGCTTGCTGGCCGCAGCAGCCGCCAGCAAGCCGTGGTCCGAGCGGGCCCTGCGTGATGTCACCATGTTCACCGCTGAAAGTGCGTGCTAATCAGGAGAACGATTGAATGCGCCCTTGATCAAGTCGCCTTCCCAATGACCTGGGACCAAGCGCGTCTGCACTTCTTCGGGGCGATGCACAATCCGCAACTCCTCCGGCACCCAGCTGCGTGTGGCCGCCGTTGTACGCCGTCATCCGCGTTTGGGCTTGTGCTGACGCAGGGCCTGGACCAGTTCCTTCTTCAAGCCCCCACGCGGATGCGCGTAGATGCTAGCGTAAATGGTTTAGTGGCTGACGCGCTGGGCAGGATCATCCGGATGCATATGCGAGAGCTTGGCAGCAATCTGCTGGGGCGACCAGCGCCATAGCACCAGATGATCTCGCACCAGCTGGAATAACGGCGTTCCTGGCGTCAGTCGCCGCTGCCGGACGCTAAGCTGACGCCGTGCGCGGTAGCGCTTGCCCGCACTGCGCGCGCAATAGGTGGTACTGTCCTGCTTGGCCAATTCCCGACTCAATGTCGACGGGCTCCTGCCTAAAATCCTGGAAATCGCGCGCACACTTTGACCGCGCCCCCTCTCGATCTGGAGCATTGCGCGCTCTTCCGCACTGAGGTGTTGATAGCTTTTTGACATATGCATACCCTAACTGCTGAGAGGGTGTTGCACTTGGAGATTGAGTCTAAGCAGTGTGCGTCCACCGATCGGCACGGCTGCGCGCAGCAGACACCACGACTTGTCCGGCTTCAAATCGCTCCAGTCGATGACGATCACCGGCTGGTCGCCGCGCAGTAGCCAATGCGCCATGTCCTGCTCGATGGCTGATCGTTCGACCTGCAACGCGCGATTGCACAGCAGGCGGTCGCATGCCTTGAGGGGCGCACGTACCCGCGTCGCGCCGGGCCAGGCACGTGCAAGGTCGATCAGGGTCAGCCGACCTCCGTGCAACAGCGCTTCGACCGCGCGCAGCAAGGCGCGCTGCCGTAATGCATGCATGCCGGAGAGTGAGTCGGATAGGCACTTCTGCAATACTTCGCTGGCGCGCATGGTCGGCACTCTTCTCTGGCTTAGTCACCTTGAAGCGTGCCCCATGCGCGCACCTCCTTCCACTGCATGGCCCACCAAGTGCTTGATCTCGCAGGAAGAAATGTGGGGAAACCTCAGGGTCAGATTAACTTATCAGCCAACAGTGTTCGGTTCGCGTGGGGGGCTGTAGAACGAACTGTGTGAACGGCATGTGCATAGCGGGAGACCTGCACGTGGTGCAGGGGAGCATGGGGCTAACGTCCCTACGCCGCAGCCGGCTCCTTGACCTGCGCTTTCACACCCAGCAGTTGCACGATGCTGCAGGCTGCGTCGCGGCCCTCGGCCACTGCAGTCACCACCAAATCGGCGCCGCGCACACAGTCTCCGCCTGCGAACAGGCGCGGGTTGCTGGTCTGGTAGGGCAGGCGGCCGTGGCCGTCGGCCGGGGCGACGATGCGGCCGTTGCTGCCGGCTTCCACGCCTTGCGACGCCAACCAGTCGGGCAGGCTCGGCGAGAAGCCGAAGGCGATGATCACCACGTCCGCTTCCAGCAGCGATTCGCTGCCTTCCACCGGCACCGCATTGCGGCGGCCGCTGGCGTCGGGCTCACCCAGCTTGGTTTCCACCACGGTCACGCCGATGGCTTCGTCGTCGGCGCCGGATTCGATCGACAGCGGCTGCCGGTTGAACAGGAAGCGCACGCCTTCTTCGCGGGCGTTGGCCACCTCGCGTGCGGAGCCGGGCATGCTGGCTTCGTCGCGGCGATAGGCACAGGTGACCTTGGCCGCGCCCAGGCGGATGGCGCTGCGCACGCAGTCCATGCCGGTGTCGCCGCCGCCAAGTACAACCACGCGCTTGCCGGTGAGGTCGGGCAGGGCGAGCTGGTTTTCCCAGCCGGCGATCGGCCGGCCGTGCGGGTCGTTGCCGCTGACGATGCGGCTGTTCTGCACCAGGAATGGCAGCGCCGGCAGCACGTTCTTCAGATCCTGCCCGGGCAGGCCGCCGTCGGTGTAGCGGTAGGCACCGGTGCCCAGGAACACCGCATCGTATTCGCCCAGCAACTGCTCGATGCTGATGTCGCGGCCGATCTCCACGCCCAGGCGGAACTGCACGCCCATGCCTTCGAGGATCTCGCGGCGCTTGCCGATCACCGACTTGTCCAGCTTGAAGCTGGGGATGCCGAACTGCAGCAGCCCGCCGATTTGTTCATAGCGGTCGTACACCACCGCTTCGATGCCGGCGCGCGCCAGCCTGTCCGCACACGCCAGGCCGGCCGGGCCGGCGCCGATCACCGCCACGCGGTGGCCGGTCGGGTGCACGTTGCCCAGGTCCGGACGCCAGCCCATCTTGAAGGCGGTGTCGACGATGTATTTCTCTACCGCACCGATGGTGACCGCGCCGAATTCTTCCAGCGTGCAGCTGCCTTCGCACAGGCGGTCCTGCGGACACACGCGCCCGCACACTTCCGGCAGCGGGTTGGTGGAATGGCACAGCGCAGCGGCTTCCTCGATGCGGTTTTCCTGCACCAGCTGCAGCCACTGCGGGATGGCGTTGTGCACCGGGCATTTCCAGCTGCAATACGGGTTGCCGCAATCCAGGCAACGGCCGGACTGGTACTGCGCCTCGGCCTTGTCGAACTTGCCGTACAACTCGCCCCAATCGCCGGACGTGCGCAGTTCCACCGGAATGCGCGTGGGCATGGTCCGCGGCAGGTCGAGGAATTGGAAGGCTTGTTTGCGGCTCATAGGGCTGGGATTCGGGGGGTGGGATTGGGGATTCGCAACAGCGGGCGACGGGGAGCGGACGCAGTGCGAATCTCGAATGAACAATCACGACGCTGGAGGACGAGATCAGGGATTGGAGTGTCGGGGCTGGCCACGATGGGCGACCTAACCAGGGCGCGAACCAATCCCCAATCGCGACTCCCCAATCCCGTCACTCAGGCGGCCCGCCTGAGTGACTCTGTCAGCGACTCGATGCTGGCGGCCTTGGGTTTGACCAGCCAGAACTTGCCGATGTAGTCGCGGAACTCGTCCAGGATCTGCTGCGCCCAGATGCTGCCGGTCAGCTCGCGGTGGCGGCTGATCAGCGTGTGCAGGTGCTGGCGATGGTTCTCGAAGCCTTCGGCGGAGACGCGGTGGATGTCGATCAGTTCGTGGTTGTAGCGGTCCACGAAGTCGCGTTCGATATCCAGCACATAGGCCAGGCCGCCGGTGAAGCCGGCGCCGAAGTTCAGGCCCACCTTGCCCAGCACCAGCACCACGCCGTCGGTCATGTATTCGCAGCAGTGGTCGCCTGCGCCTTCCACCACCGCCAGCGCGCCGGAGTTGCGCACCGCAAAGCGCTCGCCCGCGCGCCCGGCCGCGAACAGTTCGCCGCCGGTGGCGCCGTACAGGCAGGTGTTGCCCACGATCGGCGTGCTGCGGGCTTCGAAACGCGCCCCGCGCGGCGGACGCACCACCAGCCTGCCGCCGGCCATGCCCTTGCCCACGTAGTCGTTGGCTTCGCCCTCCAGCTCCAGTTGCAGGCCGCCGGCATTGAACGCGCCGAAGCTCTGCCCGGCGGTGCCGCGAAAGCGCAGGTTCAATGGCGCATCGCTCATGCCGTGGTTGCCATGCACACGCGCAATGGCGCCGGACAGACGCGCGCCGATCGAGCGGTCGGTGTTGTGGATCAGGAAGCGATGCTCGCCGCCGGTCTTGTGGGCGATGGCATCGGCCAGCAAGCCATCCATCTGGGTCGCCAGGCTGTCCGGCGATTCGTACAGGCGCTGGGCGGCGCAGTGGCTGCCGTCGTAGTGCGCATGGGTGAGCAGGCGCGAGAGGTCGACCTTGACGCCCGGGCGCGGCGAGAGCTCCAGCTGCTCCAGCAGGTCGGTGCGGCCGACGATGTCATCCAGCGAGCGCACGCCCAGGTACGACAGCCATTGCCGCACTTCTTCGGCGAGCAGGCGGAAGAAATGTTCCACCCGCTCCGGCAGGCCGGTGAAGTAGCCGGCACGCAGGCGCTCGTCCTGGGTGGCCACGCCGGTGGCGCAGTTGTTGAGGTGGCAGATGCGCAGGTACTTGCAGCCCAGCACGATCATCGGCGCGGTGCCGAAGCCGAAGCTGTCGGCACCGAGCAGTGCGGCCTTGACCACGTCCAGGCCGGTCTTCAGGCCGCCGTCGGTCTGCAGGATGGTGCGTTCGCGCAGGTCGTTGGCCACCAGCGCCTGGTGCGACTCGGCCACGCCCAGCTCCCACGGTACGCCAGCGTAGCGGATCGAGCTGACCGGGCTGGCACCGGTGCCGCCGTCGTGGCCGGACACGGTGATCAGATCGGCGCCGGCCTTGACCACGCCGGCGGCGATCGTGCCGACGCCGGCATGCGCCACCAGCTTCACCGACACCAGCGCGCTCGGGTTGACCTGCTTGAGGTCGTAGATCAGCTGGGCCAGGTCTTCGATGGAATAGATGTCGTGATGCGGTGGCGGGCTGATCAGGCCGATGCCGGGCTTGGCGTAACGCAAGCGGGCGATCAGCTCATTGACCTTGTGGCCGGGTAGCTGGCCGCCTTCGCCGGGCTTGGCGCCCTGGGCGACCTTGATCTGCAGCACTTCGGCGTTGACCAGATATTCCGGGGTCACGCCGAAGCGGCCGGAGGCCACCTGCTTGATCTTGGAGCGCTTCTCGGTGCCGTAGCGGGCCGGGTCTTCACCGCCTTCGCCAGAGTTGCTGCGCCCGCCCAGGCGGTTCATCGCAATGGCCAGCGCTTCGTGCGCTTCGGGCGACAATGCGCCCAGGCTGATCGCAGCGGTGTCGAAGCGCCGCAGCACATCTTCGGCCGGTGCCACGTCATCCAGCGGGGTCGGGGTGCCGGCACGCTTGAGCTGCACCAGATCGCGCAGCGTGGAGGCCGGACGTGAGTGCACCGCGTCCACGTACTTCTGCCAGTCGCCGGCATCGCCGGTGCGCGTGGCGCGCTGCAGCGTCATGACCACGTCCGGGTTGTACATGTGGTACTCGCCGCCGTGCACGTACTTGAGCAGCCCGCCCACTTCGGGTTTGAGCTGGTCGTTCCAGGCGCGTGCGGTGAGCTCGCGCGACTCGGTGTCCAGCCGCGACAAGCTCACTCCGCCGATGCGCGCGGGCGTGTCGGCAAAGCACAGCTCCACCACGTCCGGGTCCAGCCCGACGATTTCGAACAACTGCGCGCCGCGGTAGCTGGCGATGGTGCAGATGCCCATCTTGGAAATGATCTTGGACAGGCCCTTGTAGATGCCCTTGCGGTAGCGGCGGCCGATCTGCGACTGCTCACCGCCCTTGCTCAGCTGCAGGATGCCGCGCCGGCCCAGGTCGAATAGCGTCTGGTAGGCCAGGTATGGGTACACCGCGGTGGCACCGAAGCCGAGCAGGCAGGCCATGTGGTGCGCATCGCGCGCGGTGCCGGTTTCGATGATCAGATTGACCTCGCAACGCAGGCCCACCTTGCACAGGTGGTGATGCACCGCACCGGTGGCCAGCAGCGCATGCGCCATCGGCCGGTCCGGCACCGGGTAGCGGTCCGACAGCAGCAGCATCACCGCACCGGCGCGCGCGGCGGCTTCCACGTCCTGGCAGATGCGTTCCAGCCCGGCCTTGAGGCCTTCCTCCACGCTGTAGGACAGGTCGATCAGGCGGTTGCGCGCGACGTACTGCTCCATCTTCAGCAGCTGACGCAGCTTGCGCTGGCTGAGCACCGGCGAGTTGAGGATGACGTGGTTCACCGTCTCCGCACCGGCATGGAAGATGTTGGTCTCCTTGCCGAGCTGGGTGGTGAGCGACATCGCGATGCCTTCGCGCAGCGGGTCGATCGGCGGGTTGGTGACTTGCGCGAACGCCTGGCGGAAGTAGTCGTAAAGCGGCCGGGTCTGGCGGCTGAGCACCGCCATCGGGGTGTCGTCGCCCATCGAGCCGGTGGCTTCCTGCTCGGTCTCGGCCAGCGGGCGCAGGATCTGCTCCACTTCCTCGGTGCTGAGCTGGAACAGCTTGTGATAGCTGCGCAGGGTCTGCTCGCTGAAGGGTTCTTCCACCAGCGAGGGGTCGATCAATTCGGTCTGCAGATAGGTCACGCCCTGCTGCAGCCACTGCTTGTACGGGGCGCGTGCACGGTTGATGCGGTCGATGGCGTCCGAGTCCAGCAGGTCGCCGCGCTTGAGATCGATCGCCATCATCTCGCCCGGGCCCAGCTTGCCCTTGCGGGTGATGCGCTCGGCCGGCAATTCCCACACGCCGGCCTCGGAGGCCACCAGGAAATGGCGGTCGGAGGTCAGCATCCAGCGCGCCGGGCGCAGGCCGTTGCGGTCGAGCATGCACGCGGCATAGCGGCTGTCGCAGGCGACGATGCCGGCCGGGCCGTCCCACGGCTCGGTGTTGAGACCATAGAACTCGTAAAACGCGGCCAGGTCGGCGTCCTTGAATTCCAGCGCCTGGGTCGCCGGCGGCACCAGGATGCGCAACGCCTGCAGCAGGTCCATGCCGCCAGCGATCAGCAGCTCGAGCATGTTGTCCAGGCTCTGCGAATCGGAGCCGTGCATGGAGATCACCGGGTCGAATTCGGCGATATCGAAACGCGGGGTCTGCCACACCTTGCTGCGCGCCTGCGCCCAGCGCCGGTTGCCTTCGATGGTATTGATCTCGCCGTTGTGGGCGAGCAGACGGAACGGGTGCGCCAACGGCCAACGCGGCAGCGTGTTGGTGGAAAAACGCTGGTGAAACACAATGGCGCTGGAGGACAGATCGCTGCGCTGCAAGTCCGGGTAGAACGTGCTCAGCTTGTCCGGCAGCACCATGCCCTTGTAGCTGATGCCATTGGGCGAAAGGGTGGTGACATAGAAATCTTCAACCGCATGCAGCGCCTGCTCGGCACGGCGGCGCGCCAGGAACAGCGCCAGGGTGAAGGCGTCTTCGGTCTGCTTGGCACCGGCATTGACAAAGACCTGCTCGATCCGCGGCAAGGTCTCGCGTGCCAGCTGGCCGCATACGCTGTCGTCGGTGGGCACCACGCGCCAGCCGCGTACCTGCACGCCGGCGCTCTGCAGCTGCGCTTGCAGTTCGGCGCGACAGCGGGCGGCATCGGCTTCGTCCAGCGGCAGAAACACCACACCGGCCGCGTAACGCGTGCCCAGGGTAATGCCGGCATCGCGCGCGAGCACGCGCAGGAACGCATCGGGTTTGCGAATCAGCAGGCCGCAGCCATCGCCGGTGAGTCCGTCGGCAGCGACACCGCCGCGGTGGGTCATGCGCGAGAGCGCCGCAATCGCGGTGTCCACCAGCGAGCGGGAAGGTTGGTCGTCCAACTGGGCGACCATGCCAAAACCACAGGCATCGCGTTCGTCGCGCGCGCTGTTGTAGAGACCGTGCTCGTTGAGCCCTTGGCGAGTGCGGGGGGCCATGTCTGCCTCTTTGCGATCTAGGAGAGCGGCGACGACGTTGCACCGCTCGATCCGTGGAGCGTTCGAAGAGGTCACCGGATGATCGACTAGACCACAGTTGATGCGGTGCCGCAATACACCGTTACAGCTGCAACAAGAGCCGCTGCAATCCCTTGTCCCAGCAGGCGTTGCGCCGGTCTTGCGACAGGCGCCAACGCCCTATCAGCCGCAGCGCACCGAGGTGATCAGGTTCTTGGCATCCACTTCCAGATTGAGCCGTTCGCCGTTGAATTCCATGGTGGTCATCTGGCCGGGTTTGAGCACACGCACCGACTTGGCGCCGGCATCGTTGCGTGCCTGTTCTCCCACCGCATCGGTCAACGGCTGGCCCACCAGCGATTGCACCTGGGTGGCATCGCAGCTGCCGATCGGTGGCGCTTCCGGCGCTGCATCCGGCGCGGGCGCAGCGGCTTGTTCGGCCGCGTGCTGGGCCTTGGCGGTGACCGCTTCCTGCTCATCGGGTTGCGGTTTGTTGCAGGCAGTCAATGCAGTCAGCACAACCAGGGTGCAAGTCAGGCGGGCAACAGGCAGAACAGCGCGCATCGATCACTCCAGCAAAGGGGAATGCCAAAGCATAAGCACAAAGTCACGCGACGGGCATGGCTTGCGCACACGGCGTTGCCGTTGCGTTGACGTGGCCTAGTTTCGCTGCGCTCAACAATCGCCGCCAGCCCTTGGACCTGTGCGCAATGAAAGCCAAACGTGTTCTTCGCAATGCCGCAGTCACCGCCAGTACCGCGGGAAAGCTTGCTGCGGTGGCCACGGCGGCCGCTGTGGCCCCGGCCGCCGTGGCAAGCGCGGCCGCCGTGGCGCAGGCCAAGGCCACCGCACGCGCGGCCGGGCTGACGTACGTCAACGACCAGCAGCCCGGTATCAGCCGCCGCAAAGCCGGCAAGAGCTTCAGTTACCGCGATGCCGACACCTTGCAACGCATCCGTTCGCTGGCTATTCCGCCGGCGTATACCGAGGTGTGGATCTGCGCCACGCCCAATGGGCATCTGCAGGCCACCGGACGCGACGCACGGCGGCGCAAGCAATACCGGTATCACGCCGGTTGGGCGCAGGTGCGTGGCGAAGGCAAGTTCGAACGCGTGATCGCCTTCGGTACAGCGCTGCCCAAGCTGCGGCGGCGGTTGCGTCGCGACCTGGTGCTGCCAGGATTTCCGCGCGAGAAGGTGTTGGCGATCGTGGTGGCATTGTTGGCCGACACCCTGGTGCGCGTGGGCAATGCAGAATATGCGCGCAGCAATCGTTCGTACGGGCTGACCACGCTGCGCAACCGGCATATGGAATTTCTGAAGGGCGGCCGCGCGCGACTCAGATTCCGCGGCAAAAGCGGCCAAGACCACGACATCGAAGTGGATGACAAGCAACTGGTCACACTGATTCGCCAATGCCAGCAATTGCCTGGGCAATCGTTGTTCCAGTACCGCGACGACGATGGCCAGTTGCAGCCGGTGGATTCGGGCGAGGTCAACGACTATCTGCGCGAGGCGATGGGCGAAGAATTCACCGCCAAGGATTTCCGCACCTGGGGCGGCACCTTGGCCGCATTGCAGCGGCTGGCGCGCTTACCGTTACCCGAACGCAGCACCGAACGCGCGCTGACCCAGGTGCAAAACGATGTCATCCGCGAAGTGGCCGACGCCTTGGGCAACACGCCCTCGGTATGCCGCAAGGCCTACATCGACCCGTGCGTGTTCGAAGGTTGGCGTGCGGGTCAGCTCCAAGCGATGGCCGCAGGTGTGCGCGGCGAGCGCCAATGGGAAGCAGCCACGCTGAAGTTCCTGACCGCCTCGCGCAGCAAGCTCAAGGCACAGGCAACGCCGGCGTCGAAGCGGAAGTCCGCATAGAAGCGGAATTCGTAGAATTGCCGCCAAGACAACTGCGCTTGCCAGCAGATGAGCGCTGCCGCTGCTCGGTGCGGCATGTACGGCGCACGCCGTGCTGCCGGCGGTCCGCACCCGCCGACGACTGCTCGATACTGTGTCAGCCACTGCAACCGGCAGACCCGGGAACCGGAAATCCGCAATGCTTTCCCGAATCCCGAATCCCGAATCCCGAATCCCGAATCCCGAATCCCGAATCCCGAATCCCGAATCCCGAATCCCGAATCCCGAATCCCGAATCCCGAATCCCGAATCCCGAATCCCGAATCCCGAATCCCGAATCCCGAATCCCGAATCCCGAATCCCGAATCCCGAATCCCGAATCCCGAATCCCGAATCCCCCCAACAATCAACCGCAATAAATCGCCGTGATGCGGTTGTTCGGGCCGGTTTCGATGGTGAGCTGATTGCCGCCGCTTTCGCTGGCGCCCTGGGCGGGCTCGCCGTGGCGCAGGATGACCTGCTGGCTGTCGCTATCCACGCGTGCACGTTCGATGGTCTGCGCGGCTGCCGCCAGGCCCACCGCACCACGCACCTTGTCTATATGGCACTGGCCGGAGATAGCACCGTCGATAGGCTGCACCTGCGCAACCTGATTGGAAGCGCAGGCCGACAACAACACAACGGCAGCGAGCGGGGCGAGGATACGGATCATCGGCAATCTCCAGCGGAACAATGCCACAAGCGTGAAGGTGGCGTTGTAGGGATGGCATGAAGATGCTGCGCCACGCGTTTGGAGAGACGGGCACCACCGGGTTTGTCAGTGACAGCCGGTGGAGATCCGTGTTGATCGCTGAGGCATGGCGCACCTGTCTGCAACGACCGAAACGACGCAATACCGAGACTCGTACCGCTACGGCTGCACGGCAGCTATTTTCCGCTGCCGTGCACGCGCTGCGGTGGATGCGGTAACCGAATGGATCTTCGGCGCGCTGCCGACGGGTGCGCAGCAGCGCGGCGCCGGAGTGAGCCGAGCCAGCGCACATCGCACAGCAAACGCGCGAGTCTGCGCGCTTGCTGCGTCGCATGCGATCACGCCCGCGCTGTCGCCTCGCGCACGACGTCTGCATGGGGACGCAGCGGACGTCCCAAGATGGCCTGCAATTTCGCCACCGTGCCCTCGGCCGTGTGCATGCCGAAGCGCTGGATGCCGGCCATCATCAGGCGCATGTCATAGGCCAGTCAGGACGGACCATAAGCGCGGCTCACAAAACGACTGCGCTCACCGCCAGGCGGGCGCGGCCGGTGCTCGGAATCGGTATGTATCCCGCGTCCACTGCGGTTGTGAGCGCGCCGTGCGCCCCCACCTGACAGCGGCGATGGAAGGCGCGTGCTCTGGTTTCGTGCCGATGGGAAGCAGTACCTGGTGCGTGATCCAACCCTGCTGCATCAGATGGCGATGGTGCATCTGCGCAGCCAGCAATTGACCGATGCTCAGGTCAGGTTGGCCGCACGTCAGCAGGCTTTGAGCGAATGGCAGGCCGCGCCTGCTGCAGGCGTGGACACGCACAGCATCGGCCACTGCTTCCACGCCAGCGCAGCCGCTTGCAACGCCCGATGCGTTGCAGGCATTGGCGCAGCAGCAACAGGCGCGGGCGCAGCAACAGGCCGCATTGGCAAGCAAGCAGGCCGGTGCATCCCGGCTGGCCACGCAGCAGGTATTGAATGTGTTGCGCGAAGCACTGAGAAGCGGCCGCGCGACGCGTGTCAACGGTGAGCCGCCGCGTGCCGAGCGCACAACAGCGCAAGCGCAGATGACGGTGCGCTCGCCGATACTGTGCACAGACACAAGCGGCGAGCAGGCGATGACGTATCGGGTAGTGGTGTTGGGCGGCTTCGGCCACTTCGGTGCACGCATCGTGCGTGCACTGGCAGCAACGACGCAGGTCCATGTGATCGCGGCCGGGCGGCATCCGGGCGATGCGGCGACCAAGTGGCCCGGTAGTGCACCCGGCAGCATCTCCACCTGCCGGCTGGACATCGATGCAAGCGACTTCGCCGCGCAACTTGCGGCCACCGGCGCCGATGCAGTGGTGCATACCGCCGGGCCGTTCCAGGGGCAGGATTACGCGGTGGCACAATGCTGCCTGCAGGCTGGCATGCATTACATCGATCTGGCCGACGGCCGCGCCTTCGTTCGCGATTTTCCTGCTGCGATGGGCGCTGCCGCACGGCACGCGCAGCGTGTGGCGATCAGCGGCGCCAGCACCTTGCCGGCGCTGTCCAGTGCGGTGATCGATGCGCTGTCGCCGCGTTTTTCGGCATTGCACGAGATCCGCATGGTCATCGCGCCCGCGCAGGGCACGCCGTTGGGTCTGGCCACGGTGCGTGCAGTGCTGTCGTACTGCGGCACGCCTTTCAGCTGGTGGCAGGCTGGCCGCTGGCAGCAGGTGGTGGGTTGGGCACAGCCCACGCGCGTTCACTTCGCACAGCTTGCCCCACGCTTGGCCTCGCCCTGCGATGTACCCGATCACGACCTGTTGCCGCAGCGCTATCCCGGCGTGCAGACCGTGGAATTTCGTGCGGCGCTGGAAGTGCCGTTTTTGCAGTGCTGTCTGGCGGTCATTGCTTGGCTGCGCCAACGTGGTGTGCCGCTGCCGATGCAGCGCCTGGCTGATGTATTTGCCAAAGCAGGACGCTGGTTCGATCGTTTCGGGACCGACCTGGGCGGCATGCGCGTGGAGCTGCGTGGCACCCGCCATACCGCAGAGGGGGCAAGCCAACCGTTGCTGCTGCACTGGGACCTCACTGCAGCGATGCTGCACGGCCCGGAAATCCCCTGTTTCGCGGCCATTTTACTGATTCGCAAACTTGCCGCAGGCAAACCGTTGCCGGTCGGTGCGCATGCCTGCCTGGGACTGCTCACGCTGGCCGAGTTCGAGCGGGAATTTGCTGCGTGGCAAATGCGCACTGCAGTGGCGCAAGTCGATGCGTCGAGCGTGTAGTGCAAGCCGTAGGACAGGTTTTTGTCGGTGCCGCATGTGCCTGATTGAGGCTGGTGTATTGACGCCTGCAGCAACTCAAACGTTTGCGACACGCATTGCTTGGACGTAGCGAACCAGCAGTGATGCTATCAGCGCTATGCGCTGCGTACCCTCGCCCCAACCTCTCTCCGCGTCACGGCCCACGCTTGCGGCGCGGGCGCTCAAGGCACGCGCCACTGAAGCGCGTGCTGTGCCTTCTCGCCCTGAGGAGAGCGGGCCCTTAAAACGGGCGGGCGTCTAGGTCACACAGCCCCGTCGCCGCCTCCACTCGAGCTCAGACCTCATGCATCGTGCGAAATGCATACATGTCGTCGAACGTACAAAAATGGAAACGCGGCACTGTGATCGGCCCCGCTGCTGCCAGCCGTGTGAGCCAGCCGCCCACCGCCGTGCGATACGCCGTTTGTTCTGCTGCATCGAGCGTATCGCACAGGTAGGCCAGCGAAATATGAAACTGGAAGTTGATGTAGTCGGGGCGCTGCAAGCGTGTCAGTTGCATCAGCGCCTGGCGTGCAGTTTCCAGGCGCTGCGCGGTTTGTGTGTCCGCCGGTTTTAACGGAATCAGCAGATTGTTGTTAGCGCCGGTCTTGGCCGCCGTCGGGTTGACCAGGAAGCGGCAGGCGCCCAGCGGCGGCGTAGCGCGTTCTTTCACTCGCAACAGATAGTCGGCGTTGATGTCCGCCAAAGCATGGTCGCGCTCCAGATCGCTCGGCCATGGCCCATGCGCACGGTCGCTCTCATTGACCCCGCCCAACAAGGTCACGTGGTAGCTGCTCGGCGGCAGCAACGCGAATTTGTTGGCGAAGCGCTGTTCGGGCAGTTCGCGGTAGATGTTCAGCACGCGGTCGAAGCTGTCGTAGCCATCGCCCTGTTGCTCTAGATGACCCAAGAAGGTATTGCCGGCAAACGGCATCGGCCGCCGCGAACCCCAAAACTTGTAGCCAACATCCGGCGGTGGCGGCGTCTTGGCCAGTGCGGGGATGCTGCTGGTCAGCAGCGAGGTGCCGGCGGCAGCCATCAGGTGACGACGAGTGATGCGTGTGTCCAGAAACGACGACATGGGAAAGCCCTCAGAGTTTGACGTTGATGCCGAGCATCACGGTGGGTGCCATTTTCCAGGCCGATTGCACGTATTCCTGGTGCCGGCCGATGTGGTATTCGTAGCCCTGGCCGGCCAGATTGAGCACGTCCAGGCTCACCGCCACCGCGGGCGAGAGGTCCCAGGCCAGTTTCAGATCGAGACGGTCCAGTGGTTGCTGGTAGCGGTTGCGATAGAACTCCTGCTGGTTGCTGTAGTTGGGGTAGCGGTCATCCCACAGCTCGCCGGTACGGCTCCAGGCCAGGGTGCTGCGCAGCGGCCCACGGGCGTAATTCAGGGTCAGATTCCATAACTGCTTGGGCTGCTGCGGCAGCACCGATAAGGTGGTGCGGCTGCCATCGCCCAGGACCACCGGGTACTGCACGTCAAGGAAGGTGATATTGGCACCGACCGACAGCCCAGCAAGCGCGGGCAGCCACGGGCCCAGTTCCTTGATCGCGCCGAGTTCGGCGCCGCGCATGCGGACCGGCCGGTCGGTATTGCGCGGTTGGGTGACCAGCACCTGCTGGCCGTCGATGGTCTGCAACTGGCCGTAACGGAAAATCTCATCGTCGATGGTCTTGTGGAACAGCGCGATCGACAGCAAGCTGCCGCCATCGTCAAAGGTCCAGTCGTGGCCAAGGTCCAGATTCTGCGAGCGGCGCGGCTGCAGGTCCGGGTTGCCCTGGTTGAGCGTGGGCGGGGTGCTGCTCAGCGTGAGCACGCCGCCGTTCAACGCCATCTGATCCAGGCGCGGTCGCCCGGTCGAGCGCGAGGCGCCAAAGCGCAAGGTACCGTTGGCGCTGGTCTGCAGCTGGCCGGCCAGCGATGGCAACCAGTTGCGGTAGCTGCGCTGCGCGCTGACCGGGCTCCAGACGGTTCCGCTCAGTTGCTGGCCGCTGCTTCCGAAGCGGGTCTGCTCCAGGCGTACACCGCCGGCCAAACGCCAGCGCTCGCCGCGCCACTGCGCCTGGGCGAAGCCGGCGCGCACCTGCTCATCCACGCTGTAAGTGCCGCTGTTCTGCGCGGTGGTGTCCACCACGCCGCGCGCCTGGCCGGACGCCGCATCCCAGCGGGCGTCTGCCAGGTCCGGGTCGATGGTCAACATGGGCGCGTTGCAACCCAGGGCGCAGGTGGGATCGCCCAGCACATCGGCCAGCGAATAGGGCAACCCGCTCCAGGTCGTGCGCTGGAACGCGGTCTGCATGTGCGTGCGCACCTGTCGCAGGCCCCAGGCCAGTCCCAGCCCCCGGCTGTCTTCGTCCATGTTGCGACGTAGCTCCAGTTGCAGGTCGCTCACCCGCTCGGCGTAGGCCGTGCGTTCCTGCTGGTGGTTGAAGTTGGCGTAGCGGCTCGGGTTGTCGGCCAGTGCGGGGTTCAAGGCCGTGAATGCCGGCAGGGTGCCGCTCCAATCGAAGCCGTAGGCCAGGTGGTTTTGCTGGAAGCGGTCCCAGGTCTGCGGGTTGTCCACCGTGGCGCGCGAGGTGCTTGCCCGCAGCGCGCCGCGCCACTGGGCGGGCAGCTCGGCCAGCAGTTCGCCGTTGATGCCGGACAGCCCGCGCTTCCAGCGCAGTTGCCCCAACTCGACGAGCTGGTTGAGGTTATCCAGCGTGCCGCTTTGCGGGCCGCTGCGGGTCAGGCGCGCGCTGCTTTGCACCTGGGCGGCCTGCGTATTACGGTCGGAGGCTTCGTGCTGGCGGAATGTGTAGCCAGACACGTGCCCGCTGAGCGGACCCTCCGGCTGCCAATCCACGCGCGCGGTCACGCCGCTGCGTTCGCGGCTGTTGTCGTAGTTGTACCAGCGCCGCTCGCTGGGCACCGCAGCGCCGGTGCCGCCATAGGCCACCGGCGCACGCGTGCCATCGGCGTTGTACCAGTTCAGGGCACTGCCGTTTTCCTGCTGCGGCACCGAAATGTCACGGCGCCAGACGCTGGCCGCACCCAGAAACGCAAACTCACCGTCATGCCCGAAGCGCTTGCCCCACTTCAGCTCGCCCTCGCCCACCGGCGTGCGTCCGCCATAGCGGCTCCCCATGAGGTTGGCGCCGCCCTTGGCCGAGGCGGTCAGCAGGCCATCGGGGCGAGCAAAGCCGGTCGCGGTGACCAGATTGGTGACGCCACCGATCGCGCCGCCATCGTTTTCCGGCAGCAACGACTTCACCACGTCGATGCGGTCGACAAAATTCGCCGGCAGCACATCCATAAGCGCCTGGCGGCTACCGATGTCGTTACTGGCAAACGCAAAGCCGTCGATCAGCATGCTGTTGTAGTTGCCGTTGAGGCCGCGCACCGTCACATAGCGTGGTTCGCCCTGATACTCGACCGTGCTCACGCCGGTGACCCGGCGCACCGCATCGCCCACGTTGAAGTCCGGCAATTGCCCGATGCTGTCGGCGGCGACCGAATCCACGATGGTGGACGCGGCCTGCTTGGTGGCGATGGCACGGGTGTTCTGCGACTGGAACGAGCTGAGCACCTGCACCGCGTCCAGAGTGTGCGCGTCGGCTCCGGCTGAGGGCTCGGCAGCGATGGCGTGAGAGGGAAGCCAGCCGAGCAAGGCCAGGCCCAGCGCAAGCGACAACGCATGCGGATGCGGTGGGCAATGCAGGGCGGGGCAACGGGGGCGGGAATGGGGATGCAACAAGCGCATGGCACGATACCAACGTCGGCTGGCCCCACCGTGGGGCCGCAGGCCGATTAAATTAAGCTGCTTAATTAAAACGATTATGACAACGACGGACGTTTTGCCCTGCATGCCCTCTTTGTTCGCAAACGCGGCCATCCGTTCGCATTACCGCCGTCGTAGCGACGGGCAGGCCGCCGCCCCCCGCGAGCGCCTGCTGCTGGATCTGATCCGCCGTGCCGGGCAGTGCGAACGTTCGGATCTGCCGCGCGCCAGCGGGCTCAGCGTGCCGGGCATCAAGGGCATCATCGACCCGCTTGTGGCAGATGGCCTGCTGCAGTTGGGGCCCTCGCTGCGGCGCGGCCGCGGCCAACCCAGCGCGCAAGTGCGTCTGGTGCCGGAGTATGCATACAGCGTGGGGGTGTCGTTGATGGTCGATGGCATCGCGGTGGTGCTGATCGACTTCGCCGGGCAAGTCCGTGGCATGCGCCAGTTCACCGCCTTCCCGCTAACGTTGGCGGTGGTGCGTGCGCAACTGCCGGCATTGCTTCAGGTGTTACTGCTGGCGGCGGGCGTGGATCGGCAGCAGCTGTTCGGCGTCGGTCTCAGTATGACCGGGCCGCGCATCGGCGACGGCACCCGGGTCAATCCGCCATTGTCGCTGGCAGCGGAATGGATGCAGGTGGAGCTGGACCGGCTTGTCGCCGATTGCCTGCATCTTCCGGTCTGGATGGACAACGATGCCCATTGCGCCGCCTTGGCGGAAGCCGTGTATGGCATTGGCCGCCAATCGCCGGATCTCGTCTATCTATCGATTGCCGACGGGTTTGCTGCCGGCGTGATCGCTGCAGGCAACGTGCGTCGCGGCGCGCACGGCAATGTGGGCGAATTGGGGCGCATCTCGGCCATTACCGGCATGGCGCGGCCAACGCTGGAAAGCCTGCGTCAAGCGCTGGCGGCCGATGGCTACGTGCTACCGGACCTGCACACCATGCTGCAGCACTACGATGCAGGGTGGCCGCAAATCGACGCGTGGCTGGATGCGGTGCAACCGACGGTGACGCTCGCGGTGGCGGCGATCATTGCGTTGATCGATCCGCGTGTCATTGTTTTTGGCGCGCGCCTGCCAACCGATCTTGCGCACCGGTTGATTGCCCGCATCGCCTTCGAACCGGCGCCGCGACGTGGCGTTGCATTGCCGTGTCCGGCGCTGAAAGTCGGGCAGGTGACGGCCTACGCCAGCGTGCTGGGCGCGGCCATGCTGCCGTTCAAGGAAACGCTGTTCTAGCATGCGTCATGCACGTTGACGCGCGCGCCACGCGGTGTGAAACGCATCGAAACCCGGCATGCGTTTGCCGGCAATACAGCGTGAGCACCGCAGGCATCATTTCGCATCCTGGTGGCATATTTCGCCTCGGTTGCGAATTGTCATATGCCGTGCGGTCTACTGACCGCCCGCCGCGTTTTTGAGGTCATTTATGCGTATAGGTCCTCCGCAAACGTCCATTGCTCACACTGACGCGCTGGCGATACCGACGCACACCAGTGCGAGCAGCCCGACGCAGGTGCCGCACGTGCAGGGCAACACCCCGCCACTGCGGGAACGTGCGCCTCGCCGCGCCGTCAGCATACCTCCGCTGGTGCCATTGAACGACAGCGCGATGACCGGCAAGCCGGCCTTGGTGGCGCTGGACAGCGAATTCTCAGAGCAGCGCCTGGCCGAAGTGCAGGCGCGGCAGATCACCGTGCAGACACTGCAAGGCAAGCTTGCCGCGCATCTTGCGCAGGCCGGCACGGCGCTCACGCCCGACAGCATTGCCGCACGCTTCGCCGCCGGCGCACTGGAGCCGGTGTATCTGGATACGGCTGCATTCAATGCCATGTCGCGCGGGTTGCCCGCACGCGCACGTGCGGCGTCCGGTCCCGTGCTGATCGATGCGCAGCAGTGTCGCATCGTCTTCAATCTGCAGCGCGCGTTTGCGTCTCGCGACACCTTCAGCGACGCGGCGCTGACCGCGCTGGGCAAGGCGCTGGATCTACCTGGCCACGGGCTGGCGACGCCGGACTGGCTGCAGCCCGCCGCACGCACGCCGACGCGGCGCAAGTTGCAGCACGCCCCGCGCTACCACGGTCACGAAGTGCCGGCGCGCGACGGTGGCGCTGCGTTCTTCAAGGCCAACGACCATCGCCTGCTGGAAGGAAAGCAAGCGCTGTTGCGCAATCATCGAAAAGCGCTCGTGCACGACCACTACTTCGAAGCACCCAGCACGCGTGCGTTAGGAAAGGACGTGATGGTGCATCGCGGGCTGTTCGATAACCACGCCGGCATCCCGGAAAATTCGTTGTTGTCCATCGATAATGCTTACGCGAAGGGCTATCGTAATCTGGAGCTGGACGTCGAAGTCAGTGCCGATGGAGTACCGGTGTTGATGCACGATTTCAGCGTGGGCCGCATGGCAGGCGATCCGCAGAACCGCCTGGTGTCGCAGGTTCCGTTTGCGGAGTTGCGTGAAATGCCGTTGGTGATCCGCAACCCGTCTGACGGCAACTACGTCAAAACCGACCAGACCATCCCCGGCGTGGAGCAGATGCTGGAACACGTGATCAAAAAGCCCGAGCCGATGTCGGTGGCGCTGGATTGCAAGGAGAATACCGGCGAGGCGGTGGCGATGCTGCTGATGCGCCGGCCGGACCTGCGCAATGCTGCAGCGATCAAGGTCTATGCCAAGTACTACACCGGAGGCTTTGATCAATTTCTGTCCAATTTGTACAAGCACTACCAGATCAACCCGTTGCACTCTCAGGACGCGCCACGCCGCGCCGCGCTGGATCGCTTGCTGGCCAAGATCAACGTGGTGCCGGTCTTGAGCCAGGCCATGTTGAACGACGAGCACTTGCGCGGTTTCTTTCGGAGCAATGACGACGGCGCGGAGGGCCTCGCAGACACCGCAATGCAGTGGCTGGAAAGCTGGACCAGGATGCGCCCGGTGATTGTGGAGGCAGTGGCCACCGACGACAGCGATGCGGGTAAGGCCATGGCCATGGCGCGTGAGCGGATGCGCCAGCCGGACTCGGCCTACTCAAAGGCCGCCTATTCGGTGAGCTACCGGTTTGAGGACTTTTCCGTGCCGCGCGCCAATCACGACAGGGACTACTACGTTTACCGCAACTTTGGCGAGCTGCAAAAGCTCACCAACGAGGAATTCGGCGTCAAGCGCACCACGGCCGGCGCGTTTCGCGATGACGGCGAAAGCCTGCTGACCGACCAGGCCGAGGCGGAATTGCTCGCCATCCTGGAAAACCGCACGCTGGCCCGCGGCCATACCGGCAACGAACTCGACGTGCCGCCGGAAACGCCTATCGATATCAACCGAGACGCCGAGATCGTGAAGCAACGCACCCGCGAATTCCAGGCTGGCTCCATCCCCGCCGACCCGAACCACATTGCAGCGGTTCGCGAAGGCAAACAACGCGATCACAGAGCAGACATGGTGCATGACCCTGCAGCAACGCGTGCGGTGGATAAGCGCGCTCAAGCGTCTGGTTTGTTGACCGAAAAATACCGTGGTGCTCCTGTGACGCATTATCTCAATGAGCGGGCCAACCAGACCGAGCCGGAGTGAAGCTTCGAACATCACGGCTCCGATTGGCAGGTTGGAGCGCCTGTGGCGGCATGCAGCCGCCCGCTGCCAGGCTCCAGCAGCGTTAGCGCTTGCGCCAGAGCATGCGCCTGGCACCGGCAGTCCAGCGCACGGGCGATGGCGACGATGTCGCACGCTGCGGTGCAATGCGTCCACGTGCCGTGGCGTGCGATTTCACTTTACATGCTGACGCATCCGCACGTGCCTGCAAGCGACGAATCGATCGCAGGCACGTGCGTGATGTCTTTGCAGTAGGCACAGCGCCGCCGGCGCTGCGCCATCACTGCGTTGCATGCTTCCCTGAGCAGCATTCCGTTTCGGTAAACGCGCAACGTGGCTCAACATGCCGTAGCCAATGAATGGGTGGGCGTTCGCCCGTTGCAGGCAGCATGCGCCGTGCGTGTTGTATTGGGTCAGTCAAGCCGACGTCCTGCCCCGCACCAGCCACGCATCTCAGTCGCATGACCCCATCAAGGCGTGCGCGCCAACGTCAGCGCATGGCGCTCCTCTGCTTCCAATGCGACCAGGCGTTGCATTAGCAGCGACAGGGTGACCACGTCTTGATGATTGTGCTCGGCCACGCGGCGCAGGTTGCGCGCGCTGCCGCCGCGCAGGTAACTCAACCAGGCAGCCGGCGCTTCGGAGCCCGGCAGGTCGTCTTCGCGCACCACGCGCAGCAGTTGCCGCTCGATGGTGGACAGCTTGCAGTTCTCCCAGGTGCCGCGATAGCGGCTGCGGGTAGGGAACAGCAGATCCACATGGTCCAGGGCCGCAATCGGGTCGCCACGGCGTGCCAGGCGGTAGCGCGTCTTCAGCAACGGTGCGTCGTAGCAGCGGCCGTTGTAGCTGGACAGCACCGTGCGCGGCGTCAGCCAGGTGCGGAACAGATCGAGCATCGCGCTTTCGGCCGCCATTGTCGACATCATCAACTGACGCACGCGCAGGCCGCTGCCTTGCACGGCATCGACGTACCAATCGGCCACGCCGATCATGAAGGCGCGGGTGCCGGTGCCCCCGGCCAGGCCGGTGGTTTCGGTGTCGAAGAACAGCAGGTCCATCGGGTCGACGGCATCGTCGCGTTTGGCGAAGGCCAGCGAGAGTGCTTCGCACGGAATCGCTTGCGGCAGCAATGCTTCGATCAGATGCAGGCCGGGTGCGATTTCGTTGCCAGGGAGATAACGGTCGGTGGATGGCGCGCGAATTGGTGTGTGCGCCGACACCGCGCGCTCGCGCAGGCCGATCATCTTGCGCAGGCCGGCGATATCGGTCCGTCGCTGCACCGGTGGCGCCGTCGGCGTCGCTGTCGATGGTGCCGTTGTGCTGCGCGCTGTCAGCGAATGGCTTGCGCTATCGGCATCCGCAGCGATGATTGCATCGACATCGACATCGACATCGGACGACAACGCCGGCTTGTGGCGCACATCGTGTTCCACCCACGCGAACACCGATGCGTCGCGCGCAGGCGGTGCAGGGATGGGCGACTGCAAGGCGCGGCGTGTCAGTGCGGATGCGACGGCCTGTGCGCGCACGTCGTGCGGGTGACCGGCCATGACACCGTTACGTGCAGCAGCGTTATCGCGTGAAGGCGAGCGTGCCACAGGTGACGCGGCGCTGGAAACCGTCGCCCGCTGCGCCCGTGTCGGCATTGCCGCATCGTCCTTGCGCGCTGCAGGCGTCAGCCCACCGATCTGACGCCGCAGCAGGCGTAGACGTTCCGCGCTGACGCCCGGCGCACTGGCAGGCGCAGGCGTTGCTGGGTCTTGTGTTGGCTGCAGTGGCTGACTCGCCGAAGGCAGGGCGCTTTCGGCACCCATCCGCGTACCGCCTGCAACAGCGCCAACGCTAGCCGTATCAACGGTTGGTCGCCTGACCATTGCGCGATGCAGCTGCGGCACAGACGGCCACGTCGCGCGTTCGCTTGCCGACGACGACGTCGCATCTTTCGCGCCGATCCGCGTGGTCGTCGGCGTATCGACACGCAATGCATCAACAGCGTGCCCCGCATCGGGCGAACGCAGGCCATCCGTTGACTGCAACACCTGCGCACGCTCGTGCACATCGGCCGCCTCCGAACTTGCGACCGCATGCGCCACCGGTGCGGGCGACGTGCCAGGCAGAACTCCATTTGAAGCTGGCTGCGGCACCTCACCCACATGCGTGGCATCTGCATGCTTCTTGGCATGCACCGTCGCCGCACCTTGCAGTACATCGCCACCATCAGCCAGCACAGGCGCAGGCACATCCGCATGCCCGGCCTGACGCCGCAACAAGCGCAGCCGGTCCGCACTCACACTCATGCAGGCACGTCCAGAGCGAGGTCGTCGTCCACCTGCGTGGCATGCCGCAACGGCGCCTGTGCATCGAACAACAATGCCAGCACCGTCAACGCCAACGACTTGGGCGAGTCGCCTTTGCCTTCCTCGTGTGCGGCCAGCACCGGGCCCACGCAGGCCGGGCAACCGGCGCTGCAATCGCAACGCCGCACCAACTCGTCCGCGCGTTGCAGCAGCTCGGCCTGGCGCAGCCACAGTGGCTCGCTCAAGCCCACGCCACCGGGGAAGTTGTCGTACAGATACACCGTGGGCACGAAGGTCTGAAGCAATTCCACCGTGGCGGTATCGCCTTCTTCCACGCCGCGCAGTTGCCCGCGCCCGGTCTGGTCGGCCACCGCACACCACGCGCCGTCGCCATTGCCCACGGCCTTTTGCAGATCGCGCGCGTCGGCCATCACCGCCACCGTGGCCACCACATGCAGCGCATACGCAGCACCCAGGAAACCATCCAGCGCATCCTGCTTGGACGTGAAGGCCTTGCCCAAGGTCGCCTGCGGCAACTGCCACCACACCGCGGTGGTGTGCAGTTCCTGATCCGGAAGATTCACCGGCCCGTAGCCGATGTTTTCATGCGTGTAGTAACGAATCTTTTTATAGCCGGACACGCGCCGCACCACATGCACTTCGCCATGATGCGAGTCACCACGGCCGGCCACGCCGCCATCGAAGCGGTCCAGCACCTTCAATTTGGTGTAGTCGATGCTGTCGGTGTAGTAGTCCACATGCGTGCGCGTCACGTAGGCCTTGCGGCCTGCCCAATCCAGCCGCTCCACCTGGTACGGCGTGCTCTGCACCATGTGGATGGCGCCCTCGTACAAGGTGAGTGCAGCGGCCGAATAATCCACCTCGGCGATGATCTGCTGCTTGCCGTCGCTCTTGTCCACCACCACGAAGTTGCCATCGGCCACCGAGCGCAGGCTCACCGCATTGGCCGGGTAGCTGTCGGCGATCCATTCCCAGCGATCGCCTTCCTGGTGGATCACTTCGCTTTCGGCCAGCGCTTCCAGGAACACCAGCGGGTCGATCGGCCCGAACGGTTCGCTGGCAATGAACGGCAATTCGAACGCGGCGCAGCGGATGTGATCGAACAAAATCAGCGGTTGATCCGGCGCGGTGCGCGCATGTTCGGGCGAGGCATCGGCGAAGAAGTCCGGGTGCCGCACCACGTATTGGTCCAAGGGTTGCGAGCTGGCTACCAGCACACCCAATGCCGGTTGCTGGCGGCGCCCGGCGCGGCCAAAGCGTTGCCATGTGGCGGCCACGCTGCCGGGGTAGCCGTTGAGGATCACCACGTCCAGCGCACCGATATCCACGCCCAGTTCCAGCGCCGAGGTGGAAACGATGCCGTCGATCGTGCCGGCACGCATCGCACGCTCCACCTCGCGCCGCTCGGTGGGCAGATAGCCGCCGCGGTACGCACGGATGCGGGGCGGCTTGCGCGGGTCGTGGTCGAAGATGTCTTTCAGATACTTGGTCAGCACTTCCACCATCAGGCGCGTCTGCGCGAACACCAGCGTCTTCAGGCCGCTCTTGATGGCGATGCGCGCAATGCGGTTGCTCTGCGAACGCGCCGACGCACGCAGGCCCAGATCTGCATTGACCACCGGCGGGTTCCACAACAGCACATGCTTGTCGCCAGTGGGCGCGCCGGATTCGGTGATCGCATGCACCTGTTCTTCGATCAGGGCCTGCGCGTGCGCCTGCGGGTTGCCGATGGTGGCCGAGCACAGAATGAACTGCGGAGTGGCGCCATAGAACGCGCAGATGCGCTTGAGCCGGCGCAGCACGTTGGTAACGTGGCTGCCGAAGACACCGCGATAGGTGTGGATCTCGTCGATCACCACATAGCGCAGGTTCTCGAAGAACTGCGCCCACTTGGTGTGATGCGGCAGGATCGCCTGATGCAGCATGTCCGGGTTGCTCACCACGATATCGCCATGCAGGCGGATCGCCTGCCGCGCATCGCCGGGCGTGTCGCCATCGAAGGTGAAGGCTTTCACGCCCAGTTCTCCGGCGCGGTTCAACTCCAGCAACTCGGCCACCTGATCCTGCGCCAGCGCTTTGGTCGGGAACAGGTACAGCGCCTTGGCGCCGCTGGTCATTGCTGCACTCACCACCGGCAGCGTGTAGCACAGCGATTTGCCCGACGCGGTGGGCGTCACGATCGCCACATGTTCGCCGCGCTGGGTAGCCGCCCACGCATCGGCCTGATGGCTGTAGAGCTGGCTGATGCCGCGCGCCTGCAGCGCATCGGCCAGTGCGCTGGGCACATCCTCGGGAATCGACGCGTAGCGGCCGTCGCGCCCGGGAATGGTGAAGCTGCCGGTGATGCGGTCGTGGTAGCGCCGTTCCAGGCGCTCGGTGAGCAGCGCGCCATCGCGGCTTGGCCGGCCGTCGGTGGTGGCCAGCGCGCGTTCGGCGGTTTCGGTACGGGGAGCGAGGGCAAACGGAGGCATACGGCAAAGGCTCCCAAAGAGGGAGATCAAACGAAAAGGATGTCTCAGGGTATGAGACCGGCGCCCCCGCGCCCAGCCTGCCTCACTGAGCGGATTCAGCAAGCCGGGTATCCTGTGGACCCCATCGCGTCACGGCTGCCCTGCACGCTGTGGGATCCCCCTCATCGAAGAACCGCCGTGCCCGTGTCCACCAACGTCACTGCTCCGCATTACAAGTCTGTCCCCGCCCGCCGCGCCGATATTGCGGTGCATGCCGCCGGTCTGTTCCTGGCCATCGTTGGCGGCGCCTGGCTGGTGTGGCGCGCGCACGCCAGCCAGACCATGCTGCTGGCCACCTGCATCTATGCGCTGGGGCTGCTGGTGATGTTTGCCTGTTCGGCGGCTTACAACTTCGCTCCGCCGCAGCGCCAACCGATGCTGCGCAAGTTCGACCACGCCGGCATCTTCGTCATGATCGCCGGCTCGTACACGCCATTTTTCCTGGTCGCGCTCGATGGCACCTGGCGGTGGGTGATGATCCTCAGCGTCTGGTGCGTGGCCTTGTTCGGCGTGTTCGCCAAGCTGTGCCTGCCCGGCATCGCCAAGGGCTTCTGGGTGGCGATCTACTTACTGCTGGGCTGGGCGGGCATCGTGGTGATCAACCAGATGATCGCCGGGCTGGACAGGGTGGTGCTCTGGCTCATCGCCGCCGGCGGCGCGTTCTACACCGTGGGCGTGGCGTTCTATGTGCGCAAATCCCTCATCTACAACCGCGCCATCTGGCACGCGCATGTCCTGGGCGGCGCGCTATCGCATTGGTATGCGATCTGGCTGTGCCTGCGGCCGTTGAGCGAGGCGTGAAGGCGCAGTCTGACGTCGTTGGGCCGGCCGTTTTCCTCGCCCGGACTGATACTTTGCTGTCACTCCATGCGCACCGAACGTGTCACCACGCTCAAGGGTCAGGCGACCGAACTTCTTGCAGCTACAGAGCGCGACAAGGAGCCAATCCTGATCACACAGCACGGTTTACCCAGCGCCTATCTGGTGGATGTTGCCAGCTATGAGCGCATGCAGCAGCGCATGGCGATCCTCGAAGGAATCGCCCGTGGAGAAATGGCAGTAGCGCAAGGCCGCACGCTGACCCATGAACAGGCATAGCAACGCGTGGCACGACGGCTGAAATAGTCTGGTCGGCGCCGACACTGGCTGATTTGGAAGCGACTGCCGACGACATCGCAATTGACAACGTGCCCGCTGCAGCGGCGCTGGTGAAACGGGTGTTCGCGCACGTTGAGCAGTTGATCGAACCCCCGGACAGTGGAAGCCGGCTACAGGAACTCAAGCGCTCGCGCTATCGCCAGATTGTCGAACCACCTTGCCGCGTGATCTACCGCTTGGATGGGCAGCGCATCGTGGTGGTGCACGTGTTGCGCTCGGAGCGCGCGCTTCGCAAGCGCCGCATTTCACGCTGGAAGCGGCTAACAAAACGACGGCGCAGCCGCCCGGTGGGCGCGGCCTGTGCCCCGTGCTGCATGGACAACGCTTCCACTCCGGTTGTGAATGCACTGTCCACACCCGGCTGACGACGGCACGCATGCTGCAGCACGTCTTCGACCATGGCTGGGGTGGCCATGCGATAGCGCGGTGTGTCGCCTCCGGTGCATGGGTTGACATCGGATTCAACTGATCGCAATCTCGCAATCAAGGAGCGTAGAAACTCCTCACGTAGCGGTACCCACCTCCGTCAAACCGGTGGGTTTTTTGTACCTGTTCGCAGGTGCAAACCGACGCAATGCCTGCGTCGGGAGGGCGGCTAATACAACACCCTTCGGGGAAATACGCCCGCCGGCTACGTGCGGTTTCTAACCTCCCGACATCCCGTCGCCGTTGGCGATGGGTCTCGTGCACCGAGGAGGCTTTTGCCATGCGTCAACCTTCATCTCGCCGCAGTAAAACAACAAACAAGCGTTCGCCAAGCCAAGCGACGCCATGCACGGACCGGCAATGGACGTTTGTGGAACCAACGCTCAGCCCGATGATGACGCGCGAGCAGGCCGAGGCCCTGAATGCTGCCGAGCTTGCGCGCAAACAACGCCCACCGCGACGCTTGCGTGCGACACAGCAGTGCACCATGGGGTATGGCTACTATCCTGACAGCCATCAGCGCGTACCCGCACTGCGGCTGCGTGGTCGCTGGCTGGAGCAGCTGGGCTTCGCCATCGGGTGCAAACTGCGCATCACTGTGCGGGATAGTGAGCTGGTGATTACGGTGGTTGGTGAGGAGTGAATACCAGCGAATTTCATACCCAACAGAAAATCACCATTGCCAACTTATATTATTACCTGATTAGCCCTGACCTTCAGCTGCAGCACCTCCCAGCTTATCGCTAAACCCGCCCAATGCCAGGCCGCCATGGGGTCTTGGCTGAACCTGATTAGCACGATCTTTCAGCACAGTCGCAGCCAGTGAGAGCCGACCGGTCGATGGTAGGACCGTCGCTCCACCGAGACCAGATCATGGCCATGAATCGTGTGCAGTTCCAAGCCGGGCTGTCGTTGCCGGCGTTCCTCAAGCGCTATGGCGACGCGCAGCAGTGCGAGCAGGCGTTGGAGATCTCGCGCTGGCCACAGGGCTTTGTTTGTCCGCGTTGCGTCGCTACCGCGCACAGTCGATTCCAGCGTCACGGCACCACGTACTGGCAGTGCACGGCCTGCTATCGCCAGACCAGCCTGCGCTCGGGCACGGTGATGGACAACAGCAAGCTGCCGCTACGCACCTGGCTGCTTGGCATGTATCTGCTGGGCCAGAGCAAGACGAACCTGTCGGCGCTGGAGTTGATGCGACACCTGGGAGTGAGCTACCCGACAGCGTGGCGAATGAAGCACAAGCTGATGCAGGCCATGACCCAACGCGAGGCGAACCGCAAGTTGGGCGGGATCGTGCAACTGGACGATGCCTACCTGGGCGGAGAACGCAACGGTGGCAAGGCCGGGCGCGGCTCGGAGAACAAGCGCCCTTTCGTGATCGCCGTGGAGACCACTGAAGACGGTCGTCCATTGCGCGCGGTGATGGATCCGGTCCCAGGCTTCACCAAGGCGGCGCTGTCGGAATGGATCGGGCAACGCCTGCATCCTGGAGCAGATGTCTACAGTGATGGACTCGGTGCGTTTCGAGCACTGGAAGCCGAGCACGCGCACACGGTGATCGAAGGCAGCGGTCGAAGTCGCTGCGAGGCAGAGAACGCACGCTGGGTCAACGTGGTGTTGTCCAACCTAAAGCGTTCGCTGGACGGTGCCTATCACGCCTTCAAATTCGCCAAATACGCCCAGCGCTACCTGGCAGAGACGATGTGGCGGTTCAACCGCCGTTTCGATCTGACCCGGCTGGTGCCCAGCTTGCTGGCCGCCGCAGCCGCCAGCAAGCCGTGGTCCGAGCGGGCCCTGCGTGATGTCACCATGTTCACCGCTGAAAGTGCGTGCTAATCAGGTTTACGCTAGCATCTACGCGCATCCGCGTGGGGGCTTGAAGAAGGAACTGGTCCAGGCCCTGCGTCAGCACAAGCCCAAACGCGGATGACGGCGTACAACGGCGGCCACACGCAGCTGGGTGCCGGAGGAGTTGCGGATTGTGCATCGCCCCGAAGAAGTGCAGACGCGCTTGGTCCCAGGTCATTGGGAAGGCGACTTGATCAAGGGCGCATTCAATCGTTCTTGCGTGGGCACGTTGGTGGAACGCAAGACGCGCTTTGTCGTGCTGTGCCGCATGGATGGCTGCACGGCCGCAGATGCGCTGGAAGGGTTTACCCGGCAAATGAAGAAACTGCCGGCCTCAATGCGGACAAGTCTGACCTACGATCGCGGTACCGAGCTCACGTGCTACGCCGAGCTGATGCAAGGATTGAACATCGACGTGTGGTTCGCTGATCCACATGCGCCGTGGCAGCGGGGAAGTAACGAGAACACCAACGGCCTGCTGCGCCAATTCCTGCCCAAGGGCGCCGACCTGTCCACTGTCAGCCAAGAGTATCTCAATCACATCGCACTGCTGATGAATACCCGCCCTCGTCAGACGCTCGGATGGAAGACACCAAGCGAGGCAATGGAGGAAGAAATCGCAGCACTCAAATCACGTGTTGCACTTGAATCTTGAGACTGCCCTACCTCATACCTCGCGCAGTGCGGTGGTAATCGGCAGCCGTGCAGCACGCAGGGCAGGAAACAGGCCGCCGACCAGCCCGATTCCCAGCGCCCACTTCAGCCCGCTCCACAGCAACTCCGGCGAGACCTTGAACTGGAACACCACCTGGCTGAAGTTGCTGCCCAGTGTGGACACGCTGTAGCCGTTGAACACCGCCCATGCAATCGCGCCACCCAGTACGCCGCCGAGCAGCGCCAGCAGCATTGTCTCCAGCATCACCGCCATCACCACCGGCGTACTGCGGAAGCCAAGCGCGCGCATCGTGGCAATCTCCCGTACACGCGTGGCCACCGCCGCGTACATGGTGTTGAGTGCGCCGAACACCGCACCGACCGCCATGATCGCGCCGATCACCGTGCCGAGGATACCGATCAGCTTGCTCAGCCCGCCGCCCTGCTTGCCGTAGTAGCTGCGCGTGGTATCGACGTCGAGCTTGAGCCGTGGGTCGGCGGCCATCGCGGCCCTGAACCGGTCGAAGCCGGCCTTGCCCTCGGTGCGCGCGCTGATCGACTGCCAGGCGCTGCGCTGGTAGGTGCTGGCCAGGGTCTGCGCATCGGTCCACAGCTCCGAATCGTGCGCATCGCCGGAAGCGAACACGCCGACCACGGTCCAGGTCTGGTTGCCCAGGCTCAGCGTTCTGCCGACATCCAGCCCGCGGAACTGGTTCTGCGCGCCCTTGCCGACCACGATCTCGCGCAGGCCGGTGCCGAAGCGCCGGCCATCGACGATCTTAACCTTGTCGTGCACCGCCCAACCCTGCTCGCCGACGCCGCGGAACTGCGCATTCACGTCGGTGCCGTCGGACTTGGAGACCAGGTTGACCACCTGCGACAGCTCCGGCGAGATCATCGCGCGACCCTGCACGTCCTTGGCGATGCCGGGTAGCGCGCTGACCAGAGGCACCAAGTCGCGGGTGATCACTGAGTTGGTCTCCGCCTGCGAACCGCCGCGCAGCACGATCGCCGTGGTGTCGTCGCCGGTGCTGTTGAGCGTGACTTCAAAACCGCGTCCCATCGCCAACATCGCCACCAGCACGCCGACCACACCGGCGATGCCGACCACGATCACCGAACTCGCGCCCCAGCGCTGCGGAAGGCTGGCGATGCCGATGCGCGCGGCAGCCAGCGATAGCCGACCGCTGCGGGTCAGCAGCAGCCACAGCATTAGCGCCACAGCCACCGCCAGCACGCCGATCCATGGCAGCGCGATCCACACGCCCAGGCCCACCACCATCAGCAGGATCGACAGCGCGTTGCCCAACCAATGCTTCTTCATGTCGATCTCCTCTCAGCGCCCAGCCAGGGCATCGACGATCTTCAGACGCTTCGCGCGTAGCGCCGGCAGCACGCCGACTACCACGCCGATCACCACGATCAGCCCGGCACCGACCAGCCAGGTTTGAAGTGGCACGTTCGGAGGCAGCATGCCCATTGCCTTTGACGCCAGCCCCGGCAGGATCAACGCCGCAAGACCCAGTCCGGTCGCACCACCGAGCCCAATCAGTAGCACCGATTCGACCATCACCAGAGTCAGCAGCGTGCCGTCCTTGAAGCCGAGCGTCTTCAGCGTCGCCAGTTCCGGGATGCGCTCGCGTACCGCCTGGGCCATGGTGTTGCCGGTCAACAGCAGCAGTGTGAAGAACACCGCGCCCATGATCGAGGTGACGATCATGCCGATGTCGGCGAACTGCTTAACGAAGGCCTGTTGAAATGCCGATTCGGTCTGGCTCTTGGTTTCGTGATCGGAGTTGGCCGAGATCGCATCGATCGCCTGCGCAACGCGCGAGGCATGGTCGGGGTTGTCCAGCGTCACCGTGTACCAGCTGACCTTGTTTTTGATGTAGTCATTGGATTCATCAAAGTACTTCCAATTCATCATCAGCTGGCGTTCCTCGTTGGCGGCCAGCGTGCGGTCCTTGGAGCGGAAGATGCCGACCAGTTCCAGCGGCCAGTTATTGCTGCCGCCGCGTGGGAAGAGCGTCGCCTGCAGTGGGATGGTGTCGCCGAGCTTCCAGCCGAACTCTTTGGCCAGCGATTCGCCAACGATCGCGCCGGCGCGTGTGGTATGGAACGCCTTCAGCTGTTCTGGAGGAATCTGCAGTTCACGGTAGACGTCGAAGTAGTTCGGAGCCACCGAGGAGTTGGCGAAGAAGTTCTTCGGATCTTTATAGATGCCACCGAACCATATCGCCGAGGTCACATCGCGCACCCCGGCCACCTCGCGTATCTGCGTACCCAGGCGGATCGGCAGCGACTGAGTGATCGACAGGCGCGAGGTCACCACCAGGCGGTTGACGCCTTCGATGCTGCCGCCGGAATTGAACGCCACACGCACCGAATCGAGCATGCCGAACAACAGGAATGCAGCGACCACCGACAGCAGGGTCAGCAGCGTCCGCGTCTCGCTGCGGAACAGCTGCGCCCATACGAGCGAGAAGTATTTCATCGTCGTCTCCGGTTAGTCAGCGACCAGTGCGTCGGCCAGCTCGCCCTTGTCCAGATGCACGGTATGCGAGGCGTACTCGGCGGCCTTGGGATCGTGGGTGACTATGATGATGGTCTTGCCGTGCTCGCGGTTGAGTTGCTGCAGCAGCTTGAGGATCTCCTCGGCGTTGTGGCGGTCGAGGTCACCGGTGGGCTCGTCGCAGATCAGGAAGGTGGGATCGGAGACGATGGCCCGCGCAATCGCCACGCGCTGCTGCTGGCCGCCGGACAATTCGCTGGGCTTGTGGCTGCGGCGCTCATCGAGGCCGACCAGCGTCAACGCGATTTCGGCATGGCGCCTGCGCTGCGCTGCACCGAGGTTGGTCAGCAGCAGTGGCAGCTCGACGTTCTTCTGCGCGTTGAGCATCGGCATCAGGTTATAGAACTGGAACACGAAGCCGACGTGATGGCTGCGCCAGGTGGCCAGCTGACCGCCGCTCATGAGGTCGATGCGCTCGCCTTCGATCTCGATCTCGCCGCCTGACGGCGTGTCGAGTCCACCGATCAGGTTCAGCAGTGTGGTCTTGCCCGAACCGGAAGGACCCATCAGCGCGACGAAGTCGCCGCGCTCGATTTCCAGATCGATGCCATGCAGCACCTGCACCTTCTCCGGGCCGCGCTGGTAGGTCTTGGTGACGTTGCGGAGGGTAACGAGGGCGGTCATTGCGGGGGTTCTCTGCGTTTCAATGCGGGGTGAAGGAGATGAATGATAGGTGGCTGGTATTGCGATGCGATCAGTGTCGATATGTCTCCATGTCATGCATGTCGCCACGCGTGCGGCTATCAACGTCGGCAACTCCACTGTCTTTGCAGGTGCAGCAGTTGCGGTTGTTGCTGTCTCCGTGGATTTCACCTGTTCCGGTCCGAAGCGGCATCCCCCCGCCACCGCGGACGGGACACGGTGGGGCACTAGGGCCTGTTAACACATCCGAAGCCCATCAACGATCAGAACGAAGCTGAGGAAGCCAAGGAACATGACATCCAGCTTCTCGAAGCGCGTGAAAATCCGTCGGTAGCCCTTCAAGCGACGGAACAGCCTCTCCACTTCGTTGCGCCGTTTGTACATTTCCTTGTCGTACTCCCAAGGATCGACCCGATTGGACTTGGGTGGAACCACCGGCACGAAGCCAAGATCGAGCGCCAACTGGCGGGTTTCATTGCCTTCGTAAGCGCGATCCATCAGCAGATGAACCGGCCGCTCCACTGGCCCCAGGTGTTCAAGCAACGCGCGGCCTGCGGGTGCGTCATGTGCGTTGCCAGGCGTCAATCCGAACGTGATGGCTGTTCGAGCATCTGCGGCAACCATATGAATTTTGGTGTTCCATCCGCCGCGCGATTTCCCGATGGATTGTGGGCCGTTTTTTTTAATGCGCCAGTGCCATCCGGATGCACCTTGATGCTGGTGGAGTCCAGCGAGACCGCTTCGATTTTGATGCGCACGATCTGGCAGGTCTGCAATTGGGCGAACATCCGGTCCAGCACACCGGACTTGGCCCAACGGTTAATGCGCGTGTACACCGTATGCCAGTTGCCAAAGCGCTCGGGCAGACCGCGCCATTTGCAGCCATGCTCTGCGACGTAAAGAAGGGCGTTGACTACCTGCAGGATTGGTCATGCTGACATTGCCGCGTTGCAAAGGTAGGCAATGCTCGATGAGTGCAAATTGTGCTGGCGTGATCTCCATGCCCAATAGTTTAATCGCTCGAGACATTAATGTTAACAGGCCCTAGGCAGCAACAACAGCAACCGCAACCGCGAACGGCATTGTGCGACCGAGGAAGGCGCTGGTGCAGCGCCTTCCTCGGTCGACTGCCGACGCCGCTCACGACCTCGAACCAATCCACGCAACATCAAACGAAGACCACACCGGCGCGCGCAGCAGCGCGCTCACTCCTGTGCGTCGCTGGACAACGTCACCGCATCTCCATCCTTCAACGCCTGCGGTGGCTCGACGACCACTGTATCGCCCGCAGATACGCCTGATACCACCTGCTTGTCGCTGCCCATGTCGATGCCGGTCTTCACCTCGCGCAGGGCGACGTGGTTGTCGTTGCCGAGGACGAAGACGCGGCTGGTGCCGTCACGATGCAGCAGTGACGCAACCGGTACCCGCACGCCCTTCGGCGTGTTCTGCTGCTGCGCCGTGGCCTTTTCCAAAAAACTCACCCGCACGCCCATGTCCGGCACGATGCGTGCATCCTTGACCTTAAGCGCCACGCGCACCTTGACTGTGGCCTTGCCGCGGTCGGCAGCCGGGATGATCGCGATCACCTTGGCCGGGATGCGCCAGTCTGGATAGGCGTCGAGGATCACTTCGGCCGGCATCTTCGGCTGCACGCGGCCGATGTAGGCCTCGCCAACCTCCACTTCCACTTCCAACGAATCCATGTCGACAATCGTGCCGATGCCGGTGCGGGTGAAACCGCCGGTGGCCAGCGGCGAGACGATCTCGCCCGGCTGCGCGGCCTTGGCAGTGACCACGCCGGCGAACGGCGCGCGCACCACGGTGAAGTCGACGTGGATGTCTGACAGCGACAACTCGTGCGTGGCGACCGCGACATTGCGCTGGGCCACCTGCAGCTGCGCGCGCAGCGCATCGCGCTGCGACATCGCCTGATCGTACTGCGAACGCGATACCAGTTGCTCGCCGACCAGCGACTGCAGCCGCATCGCATCGGCCTCGGCCACGACCAGCTGCGCCTGGACGTTCTGCACCTGACTGCGCGCCGCCGCGAGTTGCGCGGCACCGACCTCGCGCTGCGCATTGGTCTCGATCGGATCGAGCGTGGCCATCACCTGACCGGCCTCCACGCGCATGCCTTCCTCGATCATCACCTGCAGCACCTTGCCGGTGACCTGCGCCGACACCGTGGCTATGCGTCGCGCCACCACGTAGCCGCTGGCATCAAGGACCGACGACGACGTGCTGCCGGCGCTGATCGCCACCACCGGTACGGTGCGCACCTGCAGCGGCCGCGCCCGACCAAGCCACCACCACCACGCGGCTAAACCGAGCAGCAGCACGATAACGACGACGAGCGTGGCGATGGCGATCCCCCATCCGCGCCCCGAGGGCGATTCGCGGGACGGGGCCTTACGGTCGATGCGCAGTTCCTTCAGCAGATCGGCAGAGTTGTTCATTGAGACCTGTTAAGGAAGGTCTGAACAACCCATCAAACCTCTAAAATTCCAGCTTCTTGCATTTCAATGACTGGAAAAATGCTGAGTCGGGTGCGATTTTTGCAACGTTCTGGCGGTTTTGGCTGCCGCCAGGCAGCATTATCCCCTGGCCGGCAGCAAGTGCCGGCGCACCATCCACAGATTCGACAGCGCAAATAACGTCTGCACCTGTGCGGTGTTCTTGGCCAGGCCGCGATAGCGCACCTTGGTGTAGCCGAACTGCCGCTTGATCACCCGGAATGGGTGCTCCACCTTCGCGCGCACGCTTGCCTTGAAGTGTTCCCAACGTTCTGCCCAAGCACGCGCGCGCTTGTTGCCAATGGCTTGAATCGTGGAGCGCTTGGCGGCAATGAAAAATGCAGCCTCGCAGCTCTGCAACTCGTCGCGTTTTTCCGCACCGGTGTAGCCGCTGTCGCCGAACACGCTGTCTTCCTTGCCGTGCAGCAATGCGTGCGTCACCGTGACATCGGCCACGTTGGCTGCGGTGCACTGCACGTGGTGTACCAGCCCGGAAAATTCATCCACCCCAATGTGCGCCTTCATCCCGAAATACCACTGGTTGCCCTTCTTGGTCTGATGCATCTCAGGGTCGCGCGCACGATCGGCATTCTTGGTCGAACTGGGCGCAGCGATCAGCGTCGCATCGACGATCGTGCCCGACCGCAGGCTCTGCCCCTTGCGCGACAAATGGGCGTTGACCGCTTCCAGCATCCGAGCGGCAATGCCGTGGGTTTCCAGCAAACGGCGAAAGTTGAGAATCGTGGTCTCGTCTGGAACGTTATCCAAGCCGCCGAGCTGGGCAAAACGCCGCAGGGTCGGGATCTCGTGCAATGCCTCTTCCATCGCCGGATCGCTCAACGCATACCACTGCTGCAACAGATGAATCCGCAACATCGTCGCCAGCGCGTACGGCTGCCGACCCGGTCGTCCTGACACCGGATAGTGCGGCTCGATCAGGGCAAGCAGTCGCTTCCACGGCACGATGCGCTCCATCTCCGCAAGGAAGATCTCGCGCCGGGTCTGCTTGCGCTTGCCCAGGCCCTCGGCGTCACCGAACGTCAGTTGCATGGATGCCTCCTCATTCCGAACAAATAGTGTCTCGCATTTGTGGTGCGTTGTTCAGAGGTTCCTTAACGTGATCGTGTCACGCTCTAGGAAGTCATTAAGTTGGAGGCGAATCCTGGGACGCGACTCTACAGCATCATGATGCGTATCGTCGGGGTAGTGGGAGTGCAGCCGCGCTACATCGTACGGGCTTGCGCCTAAAGGCGATTCATAGTTATCATCCGATGACATGCAAAGGAAGTGTAATATGGAAATGCATCCAGAACTTGTCGAGTTCGCCAAGGAAGCTGACGAGCAAATGGCTCGTGATTATCACGAGGGCTTCTTTCGCATGAGCGAGAAGCTGAGGTCACTGGTATGTGGCACGGATGTATTGTCACAGGTGGCTGCTGCTGAGTTGCGGAAAATAGCTGGAAATCCCGTCTACGAATCCCCTCGGTGGGAACCTGATTATATTGTTATGGCTAACGGCCCGAAGTGGCAGCTGAGAGTTGGGTTTTACTCTCGCTCTTCGGAGTTTGTCTACACAATGCCTCAGCACATGGTCGTCGTCGTGGCGGGTCAGCAAGCACTTGCAGCTGATCACTATACCTTGCCGCAAGGGATTGATATCGGGAGATTCGACTCGGCTTTGCGGCTTGAGTCAGCCGTGCGGCGAGTTCATGCGCCGGGCGATCTTATTACCATAGATAGTCGGCATGATCTGTTTGATGTCATGGTAGAAGCGAAAGTATTGGTTGTGAAATTTGTTTCGACCGCACACCACCCATTGCAATGGGCATTTCATCGCGATACAGGGCAGGCTTTACAGGCCATTGCAGCCGACCCTGTTGATTCAGAGCTTGTTTCGATGTCGCGAACACTCGGTGCTATGATGAATCGAGCTGCTGTTCCAGCATTGTCGCACCTTTGCGATCATCAACAATATTTTGTTCGCTGGGCTGCAATGCAGGCGCTTGGATATGTGGCGCCTGAATTGCTGGTGCCAAGATTAAAGGTTGCAGAAGAGGATCCGCATCCACATATACGCGCCGCCGCACATAAGGCTTTGAATCGAATTTTGCCACAAGGATGAGTCATGCCAATTACGATTGATCCAGCTTGCACAGATAAGTTGCGAATAGAGGAATTTATAGCGCATGTGGAGCAACATGTGGACCTTAGTTGTGCGGAAGGTTTGGCGGAGTCAGCGCCTCATTTCCGTAAGCTAGCGAACGATGTTGACCTGATTCCATCCTATTTCAATCGTGCTATTAAGAAATTTTTAGATCATAGTCCGCTTGCAGCATATACGCCGCAGTCAGTGTTTTTGGTGGCGGGACGCGGGTTTTTCTTGCGGGCAAATATTTGGACGCCGCTGAAATTGTCTGAGAACTTTCGTTCCCAGGAGGAGCGGGTTTTTAGTTATCGAAATACGCACGATCATAATTTCCATTTTATGACGGTCGGCTATCACGGCCCGGGATACGAAACAAACCTTTATCAGTATGATCCTTCTCGGGTGCGTGGGTATATAGGCGAGGTTGTTGAACTGGAGTCGCTAGGGCGCACAATGCTGCAGGTAGGTCGTGTCATGGTCTATCGCGAGAAAGTGGATGTGCATACTCAGTTTCCACCGGAGCAATTGTCAGTATCGCTTAATCTAATGGTGACGAAGAAGCGTGAGTGTGAGCCGGATCAGTATTTTTTTGATCCATCCGACGGTCGCATCGTTGAAATGCCACAAATAGCATTGGTGCACAAGCGTGCATCTATTGTGGCGCTGGCAGGTCAGCTGGCAAATAGCGACACTGCTGATGTAATTGAGTCGCTAATTATTGATGCGCCTTGTCGGCGTGTGCGTGAGGCGGCATTGGTTGCCGCTTCTACTCTTAGGGAACCTCTGAACAACGCACCACAAATGCGAGACACTATTTGTTCGGAATGAGGAGGCATCCATGCAACTGACGTTCGGTGACGCCGAGGGCCTGGGCAAGCGCAAGCAGACCCGGCGCGAGATCTTCCTTGCGGAGATGGAGCGCATCGTGCCGTGGAAGCGACTGCTTGCCCTGATCGAGCCGCACTATCCGGTGTCAGGACGACCGGGTCGGCAGCCGTACGCGCTGGCGACGATGTTGCGGATTCATCTGTTGCAGCAGTGGTATGCGTTGAGCGATCCGGCGATGGAAGAGGCATTGCACGAGATCCCGACCCTGCGGCGTTTTGCCCAGCTCGGCGGCTTGGATAACGTTCCAGACGAGACCACGATTCTCAACTTTCGCCGTTTGCTGGAAACCCACGGCATTGCCGCTCGGATGCTGGAAGCGGTCAACGCCCATTTGTCGCGCAAGGGGCAGAGCCTGCGGTCGGGCACGATCGTCGATGCGACGCTGATCGCTGCGCCCAGTTCGACCAAGAATGCCGATCGTGCGCGCGACCCTGAGATGCATCAGACCAAGAAGGGCAACCAGTGGTATTTCGGGATGAAGGCGCACATTGGGGTGGATGAATTTTCCGGGCTGGTACACCACGTGCAGTGCACCGCAGCCAACGTGGCCGATGTCACGGTGACGCACGCATTGCTGCACGGCAAGGA
Source organism: Xanthomonas oryzae pv. oryzae (assembly GCF_004136375.1). Classification (NCBI taxonomy): domain Bacteria; kingdom Pseudomonadati; phylum Pseudomonadota; class Gammaproteobacteria; order Lysobacterales; family Lysobacteraceae; genus Xanthomonas; species Xanthomonas oryzae. The sequence continues at coordinate 148,754 of NZ_CP031697.1, read as the reverse complement.
AGACAGCGTGTTCGGCGACAGCGGCTACACCGGTGCGGAAAAACGCGACGAGTTGCAGAGCTGCGAGGCTGCATTTTTCATTGCCGCCAAGCGCTCCACGATTCAAGCCATTGGCAACAAGCGCGCGCGTGCTTGGGCAGAACGTTGGGAACACTTCAAGGCAAGCGTGCGCGCGAAGGTGGAGCACCCATTCCGGGTGATCAAGCGGCAGTTCGGCTACACCAAGGTGCGCTATCGCGGCCTGGCCAAGAACACCGCACAGGTGCAGACGTTATTTGCGCTGTCGAATCTGTGGATGGTGCGCCGGCACTTGCTGCCGGCCAGGGGATAATGCTGCCTGGCGGCAGCCAAAACCGCCAGAACGTTGCAAAAATCGCACCCGACTCAGCATTTTTCCAGTCATTGAAATGCAAGAAGCTGGAATTTTAGAGGTTTGATGGGTTGTTCAGACCTTCCTTAGTTCTACTGTGTTACTAAATACGAATCCGTTGGTACGGTGAGACCCCGCAACACGGGCAGTGTGGGAGGCTTCTGGCGATCAGCCTAGCCAGTCCGAAGGCCAGCGTGGCAATCGAGTTGGGATGGTGACGTTGCATTGGGGCCAGACCGGCGCGGGCGGGCGCTTTTGGATACTGCAGGCATCTTGAATGCGACGGAGTTTTTTTTACTGCGCAGGCGCTCGCGCATCAAGAACCCGTATGCGGCGATGCACAGACTGGCGTGATGGTGAAAACCACGCCAGTTGCGCCCTTCATAGTGATGCAGGCCCAACTCCGACTTCAGCTCCTGATAATCGCGTTCAATCCGCCATCGGCCTTGTGCCGTGGCAACCAGTGTCTTGACCGGCGTTTGCTTTGGTCGCGTCGAGAACCAGTAGTGGCGGGGCTCGGACTCTCCCGGCGGCCACTCGATCAGCAGCCACTGCTCGTCATGTGCCTGGCGATTGTGTGCGGCACGAACCCGCACCGCCGCGAACCGCGAACTGAGCGTTGCGTCGCTGCCCTGGCGCCAGCTGACCTGCCGATACGTCCTTGCGGGCAAGCGCTGCGCGACTTCATGTACCGAGATCGGCGCATGTGCGCTATCGCGCATCGGTCGTGTGCGGGGCCGACCGCCCTTAGGGCTGGCTGGCGGCATGGGCGCAGGTTGGTGCGATCCCCACCAGACCTTCGTGTTGCTGCGGACGCCAACCATGTACAGCAGGCCGCGTTCGCTGAGCTGGCTTCCTGCTCAGGGGCGGCAGCACCTGTGCCGCCACCGCCGCCAGCAGCGCTTGATCGCTCCAGTCGGCATCGGCCACCAGATGGTGCATCGATTGATGGGCTGAGCGCACGTTCTGCGGGTGCACCCGCGCGGCCATGGGCTCCACGCTCTTGCGCCCTCCAGGCAGTAGCAACCCTTTCAGGTACCAGTGTGCGGGCTGTTTGCGATCCGCATGGGACAGGGCGGCAGCAACTACTTCCTCGTACTGTTCAAAACGCACTTCCAGTGTCCTATTCAACACAGCTCTCCCGCGCGGCCTGAAGGTCTTCCAATAGTGGCACAAAGGTACGATTATTTGTAACACAGTGGAATTAGAGAATTATCTGCAGGCGAGCGTCTGCGATTGATTGAGCTGGGCGCTGATGATCGCGATGAGGTTGTTCGCTTCCGTGCGCGCTCGATGGTGGCTGAAAGGACGGTATGAAGTTCATGTAGTAACGTCGTGGCAGATGGCACTCGTCTGTTAAGGCGTCCATTGAGAGTGCAATTCAAGGAAGTCTCATGCAAGCCATTGTTCTGGATGATCTGGAAGTGAACGTTGCACCGACGGGGGCGTCGGATGCAGTGGGCGGTCCTTTGTGTGCTGGTGTATTTGTTGTACTGCTGCTGGTTCCAAGTTAATCAGGTTGCGCTGGGCGGGCTCCATGAGCCCGCCTTTATTAGAGGAATTTTAATGATTTTTTTATTGACACCACTGGAGCGTAGGCTGGCTACAGTGCTTCCTTGTACCGGGGCAAGAGTTGTTGTTTGGTATTCGCGCTGGTGGCGCTTACGAAAATATCGAATTGAAGCGATCGCCAATGTGGCTATGCTGCTAGGAATCATACTGGCGCTTGTTTGGGTCTCGTGGTTGCCGATGCGTACAGTTCAGCCTCATGTTCTGCCTGCTGGCGGAAAGCTAGGGCTGTTGGGGGGAATGTTGCTCAGTGGTGGTGTGTCAGGATGGCTATCGTCGCGCAGGACTTCGTTCTACCTTCATGGGCATTGGCTGGCGTGGTGCATGCACCATCGACACTACTGTAACGAGCAAAAATTACGTTGTCTGTGTGGTGGATTACGTGGTGCTGTAAGCATGGCTTGTATTAGCGTCGTCGCCTCCCATTGGTTTTTCATATCTAGATTAGGTGTAGCCACAGCGGCTGCCGTATTTTTTACTGGATTCGTATTTGCCTTCTTTGGAAATAGAGGGCGTCTGAATTTTTTGATTTCTACGTCTGTTGCAAACAGCCGTGAATTAAAGCGTATCATGCCTGCAGCTCCCATGCTACAGATGCCGCGCCCGAAAACGGTTGGATTTTTCTTTATCTTCGCAATACTTTCCATCTCTATCACTTCGGTATGGGCTGTACGTATTGAGCATCCCGGTATGCTGGGTATGGCAGTGGCGATATCGGCTATCACATTCATCTTTTGTCAGAGCTTTCTGGTCGCTGGGGCGATGGAACTGCACAGGTTGCTGGCTTGGACAGGCGTGGCGCCGTGGCGTGCGGTATCACGTCTGATGTGGTTTCCTGTCGCAATTGCCGCAGGCATGACGGCTCCGATTGCAATTGCTGGGGTTGTCCTACATAAACTGATTTGGATAATGGTTGTTTTGGTGGAGCTAGTGGTAGTGTGTTATGTTGGAGTGATATGGGTAGTGAGCGACCTTGTAGGAATTGGAGGCGACCGTCGTTCAATTTTTCGTATGGTAAATACTATATTTCCGCTCGTAGCTCTAGTTTCTGGCCCGATCGCTGTGTTCATATTGCCGCTCCACTTGTTCTGGTTAATTCTAAGAGGGAATCATGCTTGGATGGAGAAAGTGTGACATTACTTAATATGAATGCGGTGTGTGCAGGTTATGCTGCTCACCACGTTTTGTTGGACTTTACTGCGAGGATTGCTGCTGGTGAAGTGGTAGTTCTGATCGGCGCGAATGCTTCGGGAAAATCCACTTTGGTGCGGATTCTTTCTGGATTGCATAAGATAAGCGGTGGCACCGTGGTTTATAAGGATCTAGAGATTGGAAGCCGTCCACCCATCGGGCTCGCGGTGGCACCGAACATGCTGCCGGAGCGTTTGACTGGATTTCATGCGCTCGATCTTGTAGCGGCTGCATTACACACGAATGCCATCAAGATGGCGATTGATTATGCGACTGTAGTGGATTTATACCCTTACATGCATGCTCCGATCGCGTCATACTCGTTTGGAACTCGGCAGAAACTAGCGATCTCATTGGCTATGGTTGGCACGCCGCGGTTGCTGCTTTTAGACGAATCACTTAACGGATTGGACTTGCCCAGTGTCGGCCGTACGCTGAAGTTTTTGCATGAACTGACGCAGGTGAGTGGTCAAAGCGTGTTATTAGTAACGCACAACATCGACCTTGCTCAATCGTATGCGCAGCGAGTCTGGATGCTTGAGAACGGGCGTCTGGCAAGGGAGTGGAAGCAAGATGAGCTGAGTCGGATGCAGTGCGAAGGTCAGCTCATTTCACGTCAGGTATTGGAGCACTTTAGCGGTGCATAGACGGAGTCGAGGTTTGATCATTCGCAACGGGGTGCTGACATCGCCATTGCAGCGCCCAGGATTTTCTGTCATCGAAGCCACCAGCATTGAAATTGCAAGAAACCGCCGTTCACAGTAGCGGAAATTGGCAAACACCGCACGCCTGATGGTGCTTACAAACCCTGCTCTGTAGTCGCCCCTGCAAAATTCACCAAACACACCAAGCCAACCGATGTGGGCGTGTGTTCCTCGCTCGCAATGACATTGCGAGCACTGTGGGCAGCATGATGAGTCTCGCAACCATAGGCGCAAAAAGACCCTTCAGTCCCAGACGCACCATGGCCCGCAGCAACCAGCGGATGTTGTCCCCCGCCGCGCACAGCACTGCGTGCAGCGCATCGCCGTTCGCTCCTTGCAACCAGCACCGATCCATGCCGTTGTCGTGCTTCAAGTGTCCGATGGCCGGCTCCACCGCCTGGCGTCGCTTCAGCCAGCGGCGCTGCTCATCTGTCAGGCGTTTGAACGTGCCCCGGTGGATGATCTCAACGCCGGGATTGGCCGCATCCACACCGCGAAAGCCCAGGTCCACCACCACCTGTTTAGTCGCCCCTGAAAAACCCTCTCAAACACCAAATGCCATGTTTGCTGGCCACATGATGCTTGAGCACGTTGAGGGGCGCGCCCGCACCACCTGCAACCAGGCACGCAAAAAGGCGATCCAGCGCAGCAGCCACCGCAGGTTGTCGCCAGCGGCGCAGCCGAGCACGTGCAGTGCATCGCCTTGGGCGCCGTTGAGATGGCAACGATTCAAGCGGCAGTCCTGTTTCAGATGTCCGATCACCGGCTCTACCGCTTGCCGTCGTTTGATCCAGCTCCATTGCCGTCGTGTCAGCGTCTTGGCTTTGCCCCGATGCAGGATCTGCACACCCTCCACGTCGCGCCCGCGATACCCCAGGTCCACGATCGCCACCTGCGGGATCACATTCACATCCTGCAGCAGCCCGCGCGCCTGTTCCAGTTGCTCAGCCAGCGTGTCGCCGTCGTACGGGTTACCCGGGAAACTGCGCGCGCCCACGATCAAGCCCTTGCGCGCACTCACCGCAATGCCGACCTTGACGCCACATTCGTAGGGGCTGCTTGCCTTGCCCTTGCTGATGCATTCCACTTCCGGCGCGTGCAAGGCGTAGAGTTTCTGTTTGTCCTTGGGACGCTGTGCCAACAACCGTTGTGCGCGCTCCAACCAGACACCGATGCGCTCACGCACCGACGGTTCCAGCTGGGCCAGCTTGCGTTGCAGATCGCGTAATACGCGTCCCAGGATCGTGCGTTGGCGTCGCAGTACCTTGCGCATGCGCTTGAACTGGCGCGCATGCGCATAGCGCCCGGCCTTGCGGCTCAACCCCGGACCTTGCCTCACATAGGTCTGCCGCAAGACGATGCCGTGGCGCTTGGCCAGCAGCACCAGCTTCTTGCGCGCCACCTCCAGCAAACGGCTGTCGGTGGGATGGGCGATCGCTTTTTCCTGCACGGTGGTATCCACGATCACCCGCGACAACTCGCGTGTGTCCACCGCCTTCATCGCGTGAGCGGTGTTGATCGTATGCGCCAACAGCTCTTCCATACCGGCTTCGCCCAGACGCTGTCGCCAACGTGTCAGGGAGCTGGGATCGCACGGCAAGCAGGTCTGGAACACCACCTCGCCGGTGAAGAACTGCCAGTACGGATTTTCCAGCCAACGTTCGCAGACCGCCTCGTCGGACAGGTCGTAGGCGTGCTTGAGGTAGAGCAGCCCAGCGATCAGACGCACCGGCAATGCGGGTCGACCGCCTGTGCTGGTGGTGGCCGGCAACCGCGGCGACAGCGCCTGTTCCAACGCACTCCACGGCAGCCGATGGCTCAGCTGGACCAGTGGATGGCGCAAGTCGATCTGGTTCTCCAGACGCGAACGAAACAGCTCATCGGCATGCAATTGCTCGGCAGCAGGACGGCGTGTAAGCATGGGCGAAAACTGCCAGAAACCAGTAGGTAGAGTAACGAAAACTGGCAGTTCCAGCACGCCAAAACCGCAGGTGAGGCCTTGCAATGGATGCGGTCTGGGGGTTTTTCAGGGGCGACTGTTTAGGTGCGCCTGCTGTGTCCTCGCTCAGGATCCGGGCCTGCTCCAGTTGCTCGTGCAACGTGTGGTCGTCATAGAGGGTGCCGGTGAAGCTGCGCGCGCCGACCATCAGGCCCTGTTTGTGCGTGATGGCCACGCTGACCTTCACCCCGAACTCGTAGGGCTTGCGCGCCTTGCCCTTGCCGATGCACTCCACTTCGGGCGCGTGCAGGGCATAGAGTTTGTTCTTGCCATTGGGTTGCTGAGCATGGATGCGCTCGGCGCGCTGCATCAGCGTGTGCAGATTCTCCAGCGCCGGCGGCGTGGCCTGGCTGGCTTGCCCGATCTTGCGCTGCACCTCGCGCAGTACGATGCCCAGGAGCGTGCGCTGGCGTTTGAGGACCTTGCGCAGGCGCTTGAACTGCCTGGCATGGGCGTAGCCGCCGGCTTTGCGCCGCAGCGTCTTGGTTTCTTTGGCGAAGGTCTGCTTGAGCGCGATGCCCGCGCGCTTGGCCGCCGCCACCAGCTTGTGCCGCGCGTTCTCCATCAGGCGCCAATCCACCGGATGAGCAATGGCCTTCTCCTGCACGGTGGTGTCCACGATCAGCCGTTCGAACTCGGCGGGCACGATGGCCTTGGAGGACACCGCGGTGTCGATGGTGGCCTTGAGCAGTTCCTCGACCCCGGCCTCACCGATGGCCACGCGAAAACGCCCGACCTGCGTGGCATCGCAGGGCAGGCGCGGCTCATAGAACGCCATGCCGCTGAAGTGCTGCCAGACCACGTTCTCGGCCCAGCGCTCCACCAGTTCCTCGTCGCTGAGCTTGTAAGCGTGCTTCAGGTCCAACAGGCTGGCCATCAAGCGAATGGGAAGGCGTGGGCGGCCGGCAGCGGCAATACCGGCACCGGCCACTTGCACCGAGGGGCCGAACAGATCATGTTGCGCCACCGCGCGACCTGCGCGCACCTTGCGAGCGAAATGCGGCGCCAACACCGCCTCGATCTGCGCCCAGGGCAGCCGACGGGCCAGCACCGCCAGCGGGTGGCGCGGATCGATCATCTCGGCCAAGGGCTGGCGGAAGAAGTCGGCGTTCTGGGTGTGGGCCATCGGTAAAACTCCCAGGAATCAGATGCTGATAGACCAATTGTGAGGGATCGGCGCCCCTGCTGTAACGCCGCAAACCCTGTGTTCATGCGGGGTCGCGGGGTTTTGCAGGGGCGACTACCAAGGTAATGCCGACCACGCTCAACGACGATGCCGACCTGCACGCCTGGCACCCCGGCAACGATGTCACCGTGCGTTTGGTGCGCGGCATCGTGCGCGCCTGCCAGGCGGTGCCCGCACTCAAGGCATGGTTCGACGGCGACGCCCTCAGCCGCACCCTGCACAACCAGATCGATATCGGCATTGCCGTGGATACCGAAGAAGGCCTGTTCGTGCCGGCGTTACGCAACGCCGACATGCTGGACGCGCACGGCATCCGCGAACCTGATTAGCACGATCTTTCAGCACAGTCGCAGCCAGTGAGAGCCGACCGGTCGATGGTAGGAGCGTCGCTCCACCGAGACCAGATCATGGCCATGAATCGTGTGCAGTTCCAAGCCGGGCTGTCGTTGCCGGCGTTCCTCAAGCGCTATGGCAACGCGCAGCAGTGCGAGCAGGCGTTGGAGATCTCGCGCTGGCCACAGGGCTTTGTTTGTCCGCGTTGCGCCGCTACCGCGCACAGTCGATTCCAGCGTCACGGCACCACGTACTGGCAGTGCACGGCCTGCTATCGCCAGACCAGCCTGCGCTCGGGCACGGTGATGGACAACAGCAAGCTGCCGCTACGCACCTGGCTGCTTGGCATGTATCTGCTGGGCCAGAGCAAGACGAACCTGTCGGCGCTGGAGTTGATGCGACACCTGGGAGTGAGCTACCCGACAGCGTGGCCAATGAAGCACAAGCTGATGCAGGCCATGACCCAACGCGAGGCGAACCGCAAGTTGGGCGGGATCGTGCAACTGGACGATGCCTACCTGGGCGGAGAACGCAACGGTGGCAAGGCCGGGCGCGGCTCGGAGAACAAGCGCCCTTTCGTGATCGCCGTGGAGACCACTGAAGACGGTCGTCCATTGCGCGCGGTGATGGATCCGGTCCCAGGCTTCACCAAGGCGGCGCTGTCGGAATGGATCGGGCAACGCCTGCATCCTGGAGCAGATGTCTACAGTGATGGACTCGGTGCGTTTCGAGCACTGGAAGCCGAGCACGCGCACACGGTGATCGAAGGCAGCGGTCGAAGTCGCTGCGAGGCAGAGAACGCACGCTGGGTCAACGTGGTGTTGTCCAACCTAAAGCGTTCGCTGGACGGTGCCTATCACGCCTTCAAATTCGCCAAATACGCCCAGCGCTACCTGGCAGAGACGATGTGGCGGTTCAACCGCCGTTTCGATCTGACCCGGCTGGTGCCCAGCTTGCTGGCCGCCGCAGCCGCCAGCAAGCCGTGGTCCGAGCGGGCCCTGCGTGATGTCACCATGTTCACCGCTGAAAGTGCGTGCTAATCAGGTCCGCGAAAGCGTCAACCGGCTACGTCAGCAGGTGGAAAAGCGCAGCATCGCCGCGTCCGAATTGAGCGGGTACACCATCTCGCTGTCCAACTTCGGCATGTTCGCCGGCCGCTACGCCACGCCGGTGGTGGTGCCGCCGTGCGTGGCGATCATGGCCGCCGGCCGTGCGCGCTACCAGATCACCCCGGTGATGGGCGGCGTGGAAACCCACAAGGTGATGCCGCTGTCGTTGACCTTCGATCACTGCGCCGCCACCGGCGGTGAAGCAGCGCGCTTCCTGCGCGCATTGCTAGACGATCTGGCGTTGGCCAACTGAGCACTTGCGCGGCGGGCCTTGCCGGCTCGCTGCGCAGGCTGAAGTAGGACGCTCTATCGCAATCCGGCGATATTGGCGCAAACGGATGCATGCACGGAGCAGGCAAGCAGTAGCGATGCAGTTGCTGATTCCAGCGGCGCCGGCAGCCGTGCAATATTTTTGTGTGCTAACGAGCTGACGCTCTCATCTTCCGCAGCGTCAATGGCCAGGCTGGTTGCAGCGAGCACCTTGGCCAATTCAACTGCCGCTACTGGAGGCGCCGCCTTGTTCTTGATCCGCATCAGCTTCCAGCTCACGAAGACGACTTCTCCTGACCTCCTTGGGCGCATAGAGTGTCTTGTGCTCGTAATTCACCTTTGGATCATTGGCATCGCGCGCTAGATACTCATAATGTTTCAACGCTACCGCACCTTCCTTTTTTCTCTCCTTTTCATCCCCACGAATTCTCATATAGGAAGGAGACCCTGCCTTTAGGTTGGCCTTATATTCCTTCGGCAATGGTGCACCTTGGAATGTCTCGTAAAGGCGTTCCGCGGTCTTGCGCCCGTACTCCTCAATCATCACCTGCCGATTCTCAGAAGAAGCTTTGTATTTCCCGTCCTGATATTTTTCATTTTTCTCCCTTGAATCAAGGCCTACCGGACGAGACTCACCTTGAACACCAACCCAACTCCCGAAGCTGACCCGTCGGCTACGCGGTGCACTGCCCAAGCCCTCTAGCGCGGGATTCACATGCTCTTGCGAAGTGGTTCCGGACGATTGCTGCTGCCGACGGCTGGTGTCGGCCACCTCTGCGTTTGAGCTGCCGGGATGGGAAAAATGTGCGTTGCCGATGTGGCTCGGTTTCATCACTACACCTCTTCAAGTTTTTTGAAAATGATTTAAACACCACGCCGCAACTTGGCAACCTAAGGAAGGTCTGAACAACGAGGCCTGAAAGGGCGGGATGTCGCATCGTTCCGAACAGTGGCGTTTGGATCTTCGAAATTTCGCCACTTCTGGCGCTTTCCGTGGGAATTCCCCGGTTTACAGGCGCACGCTCTCCATGGCGTGCAGTAACTGCTTTCGCTTCATCCACAGGGTTGACAGCGCAAACAAGCTCAGCACGTGTGCCGTGTTCTCGGCCAGTCCGCGATAGCGGACCTTGGTGTAGCCGAACCGGCGCTTGATCACCCGGAATGGATGCTCCACCTTCGCGCGCACGCTGGCTTTGACGTGTTCCCAACGCTGTTCCCGAGCACGCTCGCGGTTGTTGCCGATGGCTTGGATCGTCGAGGGCCTGGCGGCGAAGAAGCATGCTGCTTTGCAGTCCCGCAGTTCGTCGCGTTTTTCTGCGCCGGTATAGCCGCTGTTGCCGAACACGCGGTCTTCTTTGCCATGCAGCAAGGTGTGCGTCACCGTGACATCGGCGACATTGGCTGCTGTGCCATGGACATGGTGCGCCCGCACGGAAAACGCATCCACGCCGATGTGCGCCTTCATCCCGAAATACCACTGATTGCGCTTCCTGGTCTGATGCATCTCAGTGTCGCGCGCGTGATGGGCGTTCTTGGTCGAACTGGGCGCAGCGATCAGTCTCGCATCGACAATCGTGCCGGACCGGAAGCTCTGGCCCTTGCGCGCCAGATGCGCGTTGACCGCTTCCAGCATCCGTGCGGCAAGGCCATGGGTCTCCAGCAGGCGTCGAACGTTGAGAATCGTGGACTCGTCGGGAATGTCGTCCAAGCAACCGAGCTGGGCAAAGCGCCGCAATGTCGGAATCTCGTGCAGCGCTTCTTCCATCGCCGGATCGCTCAACGCATACCACTGCTGCTGCAGATGAATCCGCCACATCGTCGCCAGGGCGTATGGCTGCCGCCCTGGCCGCCCCGACACCGGAGAGTGCGGCGCGATCAGCACGCGCAGTTGCTGCCAGGGAACCACCTGCTCCATATCGGCCATGAAAATCTCGCGCCGGGTCTGCTTGCGCTTGCCCAGATCCCCAGCGTCACCGAACGTCAGCTGCATAGATGATCCTCTAGATGAAGCCGGGAGTGTCACGTCTCTGTGGGGCGTTGTTCAGAGCTTCCCTAAGCAGGGCGACTTTGCGCCGACACTAGCGGGGCTACTTCAACCAACGCCGTGTATCTACTCAACCTCATTGCGATAACCAGAGGCTGCTTCCGCTGCACACAACGGGAATAGCTCAGAATGCCTGCTATACGCAAGGCGACTGACCCATCAGCTAGTTGGCAAGACATTATTTAGTTAATTAACACGCGCACTAATGAATACGTTGGCTTTTAAGATACTCCTGCTCTGTCGACAGCACGCTCGAGACATGCAATTTTGTAGACCCTTGCGAACTTTCGGTAGCACTGAGCGCAATGACCCGCTGGCAGGTCGCAGGCCAACCCAGCAATGCCATCGAGGCTGCGACCATCGCAGATGGCATTGCACGGACCACAACGCTGGCGATGACTGGCCACGGCCGCGTCGAAGTCGCACTGGATGCATCAGACCTGGGAACGACACACCGATTGTTGTCGCCGCCGCTTGGCGGCACCATGGATCGGTCTGCGCTGCAAGCGCACCTGCACGTCGTTGCGGCATGCACGCCGTCGACAATGTGCGGATAATCGCGCGATGTCACGGAAAGCAGATTTGCTGTCGCTACAGCTACCGCCCTTGTTCGAGTCCGCGCTCGCCAGGGCCGGTGTGCGCACGCTCACGCCGATCCAGGTCGCGATGATTCCGCCGATGCTGGCCGCACGCGACCTGATCGTCACCGCGCAGACCGGCTCGGGCAAGACCCTGGCGTATGCCTTGCCGCTGCTGCAGCAGCGCCTGCAGGCGCCGGAACAGGTGCCGCGCGTGCTGGGCGGGCTGATCCTGGTGCCGACGCGTGAGCTGGTCGCGCAGGTCGCGCAGACCCTGCTGTCGCTGGCAGCGGCCTTGCCGCGACGGTTGAAGATCGTCGCCGCCACCGGCGGTGAAGCCATCAATCCGCAACTGATGGCCTTGCGCGGCGGCGCAGATATCGTCATCGCCACCCCGGGGCGGCTGCTGGACTTGGTGACGCACAATGCGCTGCGCCTCTCGCAGGTACGCACGCTGGTGCTGGACGAAGCCGATCGCCTGCTCGACCTGGGCTTTGGCGCCGAGATTGATCGCATCCTGGCCCTGCTGCCGGCGCAGCGGCAAAGCGTGCTGGTCTCGGCCACCTTCCCACCCGCCATCGCGTCGCTGGCCAAGCGTCGCCTGCGCGATCCGTTGCGCATCACCATCGACGCCACGCCCGAGCACGCACCGGCGATCGCGCAACGCGCCATCGCAGTGGATGCCGGTCAGCGCACGCAGCTGCTGCGTCATCTGCTGCAGGAACACGCCTGGCCGCAGCTGCTGGTGTTCGTCGCCAGCCGTCATACCGCCGACAAGGTTGCCGAAAAACTGAGCAAGACCGGCATCGAGGCGTTACCGCTGCATGGCGAACTGAGCCAGGGCCGCCGCGAACGCACGCTGCGCGCCTTCAAACAGGCGGACGTGCAGGTGCTGGTGGCCACCGATCTGGCCGCGCGCGGCATCGACATCGACGCCTTGCCGGCGGTGCTCAACTACGATCTGCCCCGCTCCACCGTCGACTACACCCACCGCATCGGCCGCACCGCGCGTGCCGGTGCCAGCGGCGAGGCGATCAGCTTCGTCACTGCCGAGCGCGCGCAGCAGTGGCGGCTGATTGAAAAACGCCAGGGCCTGCGTGTGCCGACCAGCGTGATCGAAGGCTTCGAGCCGTCGCCGGCCGAGGCATCTGCCCGCGATGCGCCCGACGCAGCGGTGCGGGCAGCCGATGACAACGGCGGCATCAAGGGCAAGCGGCCGAGCAAGAAGGATAAATTGCGTGCGGCGGCGCAGGCGCAGACTGGCAAGCCCGGCTGAGCGTGGCGAACGCACCGTAGCGAGCACTGGTAGCACCGGCGCGTGCTGACGGTGCCCGCACCGCCGCACTGCAGCGCAGGCTTGACCAACAACCGCAGGCCTTGGCAACCGAACGCGCACAGCATGCGTCAGCCGCAACCGCCCAGCAAAACGCTCTGGCGCAACAGCAGTCGGTCAGCCACGGCCCGCTCGAACTGCTGCGTCGAAGCGGGAAGTGCCCGCTATCCAGCACCAGCAGGTTTGGCCGGTGGCAGCGTCATCGTCGGTCCGCCACTCAGGGGCGCTCGCCAGCGTCAAGGCACCGCAGCCCTCGTGCTACACGTGCCAGTTGCCATCCGCAAGGCACGACGCCTCGCTCGTCCCATGCGATGCGGTCAACAATGCGCCAGCAACTCCTCGTCCCGCAGCGGTGCGCCGCCAACGGGACGACGACCAAAACTCAGTCCTGCTCGAAATCCAGTCCGCCATCGCCGAGCGCATGATCGCCCGCTGCGCGCGGCACGCGCTTGCCCGGCTTGCGCAGGATTTCGACGAAGAACTGGTCGCCACCGTCCGCAACGAGCGCGTTGATCGAACGGATCAGCTCGGCAGGCGGCAGTGCCACCGCGCTGGCTTCATCCACCCCGAAGCGCATGTCGAAGTCCCAGTAGTCCGCGCCTTCCGGCAAGTCTTTGCGACGCTCGCGGCGGATGTACTTGCGGATATCGTGCTTGCTGGATTCCAGCAGACGGTCGCGGTTCTTGCCTTCCAGGTTGAGCTGATAGGTCTTGCGCATGGCGACATCGGTGGTGGGAACTGGCCGCCTATTGTGAGGCCAAGGCGGCATCACGGGCGAATCCGGCGTCATCCGCCGCTGCCAGCCTTCACGCTCCGCAATAAGCGCGCCGCGGCTGCCACTGCATTACAGCACCCCGCCCGGCAGTTCCCTTACCTGCGCCAGCCGCGCTGCGGCGGCCCAAGCCACGCGGCTTGTTGTGCAGACCGCCGCACAGCTTTTCGAGCGCTGCGATGCCACGCATGCGATGGCATCGCAGATCACCCGGTGCGACTCAATTGGCGTGGAAACGGATGCCTTCATTGAGCTTGCATTGATACGCCAGCACCGGTCCACGTTGCTGCAGGCCTGGCAGGTCGTACATATAGGTGGTGAAGCGCAGGCTGCCATCCGGGAGCAGTTGGTAGCGCATGAATTGCTGGATCGGCTTGCCGTCGTTGGCGACGGTGAAATGCGAATCGGAAAAGGCCACGGTGCCGTCCGCGGTGATGCGGTAGGCATCGATATGGCGGCCGCCGCGGGTCTGGGTGACCGGTGTGCCTTCTTCGGGCACGCAACGTGCAAGGTCGGTGCTCACACTGACGTCGTAACCGGCGTCCAGGGCAGCGAGAACTTCGGCGCGGTTATTCAGCGATTCGGTGGCCAGGGCGGGCAGCGCACATGCGCATAGCGTCGCAAACAGCGCGGCAGGAACAAGACGTGGCATGGCGGACTCCAGGCAGGGAAAGGGATGCACGACCTGAGCGTTCAAGCACCCAGGACCGCCAACATGCCCCAGCTCGTGCAGCATCGGCGCGCTGCGCTACGCATCAGGCGGCATGATTGCGCTGCCTGGCGGACACCGCGCACAGATCCAGCGTCTGGCTGTTAATCAGCGCGCTGCGACAGAGTGGCTCTGAGCGAACGGGCATGCGTTGTTCGAAACGCGATCGAGATCGCCGCCGACCACGCGAGGCAAGCCGCATCCTCGTCCATGCTTTGCACACGCTGCCGGCCCAGATAAAAAAAGCGGGCAAGCACCTACGCCACCGCAAACCGCATCGAACCGCCGCATCTACAACCGCGTATTGACCTCACGCGGCAACCGCTCCGGCGTCGGCTGTAACGCCGGTGTTGCGCCCAGCAACAGTCGGTCTGCCAATGCGCGCGTGGCCACGCGCAACTCGGGCACCGCGGTGATTTCCCAATAACGTCCACGCAACAGCGGTCCCACGCAATACAACCCCGGCACGATCTGCCCGGTGCTGTCGCGCACGCGCAGTTGCGCATCGGTGTCAACGCCCAGGCCCAACGGATCGGCGCGCAGCAGACCGGCTTCGCGCATGCCGGCGATCAAGGGATCGCTGGTGCGGTCGATGTCGGTATCCAGCCCGGTGGCGCGAATCACCGCATCGTAATGACCGGTCTGCGCGTCGGCAGCACCGCGCGGGCGGATCACCGCCTCTACGCCGTCTGGTACCCAGCGCGCACGCAGCAAGCGCGCAGAGACGATCTGCAACTGGCCCGATGCCTGCAATTGCGCCAGCTGTTCGGCGGCACCGGGTGCCACGCGATGACGCGCTACTTCCCAGTACGGGCGCAGGTGCCGCAGGAAGCGTGCACGCTGGCTCAGTTCCAGGCGCTGCCACAGCGGCTGCAGATGCGGGCGCAGCGCATCCACCACGCGACGCCAATCGTCGACCACCGCACTGAGCTGACGCACCCCGCGCAGCAGGCCGCGCAGGTCGGCGTCCTTGAGCGCACGCTGCAGATGCGGCGGCAATTCCAGGGGGGCACCAGGCTGGCGCAGATGCGCCTGCGGGGCCAGCCCGCGCCGCGAAATCGCCAGCAAGCGGCCACGATGGCCGCGCGTGTGCAGGGTCAGGGCCACGTCCACCATGGTCAGCCCGGTACCGACGATCAGCACATCGTCGTCCGGCGATAACCGCGCCAATGCATCGCCCTGCCACGGCCAGCCGATGTAGCGCGGATGCACGCTCAAGCGCGGACCGATACCCGCCAGCGCCTGCGGCTGCAATGCGCCCACTGCCAGCACCACGCGATCGCTCTGAAAGGCATCGCCATTGGCCAGAAACACGCGGAAACCCTTGCGCACGCGCTCGACGGCCACTGCTTCCTGCGACAGCCGCATGATCGAGGCCTGCGCGCCGCTCACCGCCGCATCCAGTTCGCTCCGCAGGTAGTCGCCGTATGCCAGCCGCGGCAGGAATTCCAGCCGGCCGCTCTCGCCCAGATGCAGGGTGTCGGCGAAGGCGCCGGGCACCTGTGCATCGATGCCCAGATCCTTGGCCCGCACGTTGAGCAGATGCTCCGGCCGCGCCGCCCCATAGGCGATACCGCTACCGAAGGTCTCGGCCACGCCGACCAGCGTGATGCGTACCTGCGCATCGGCCGTCTGCGCCAGTGCACGGACCAGCGCGGTGCCGCAGAAGCCGGCGCCGATGACGGTGATATGGGTTTCCATGTGCACATCCCGCTGAATGATTCGCACGTTGTGCCCGCAGCTTGCCGTCGGTGTGTAAACGTTTGGTTAGCGCCAAGCAATCAAAAACGCATGAGCTGATCGCCGTCAGTGATGAGGCAGGCGGGGCAGGCAACGCCGATCGTACATGGCAGCGATATGACAGCGGTCGCCACCGTACGCGGTGTTGCTGCGTCCGTTTGCGCATGCCTGTTTTCTGCGGCGCTGCGCAATGCGGCAATGCAAACCGCTGCAGCCAATGTGCCGATACAGGGCAAGCGTGCAGAGCGATCGTCGTCCGTGTCGCACTGGCGATACGCGTGGCGACACCGTGGCGCGCGGGCCACCGTCACCCGCCAGGCCAGCCAGGAGGCCGTGCAGCGCCTACACGCCAAGGGCATCCCCACCCATTTCCTGCAAGACGGCCAGTTGATGCAGGAACACCCGGACGGCTCCGTTGCCGTGATCGAGGCCGCCGCGCCCATCGACCGCCCGAGCGCCGCGTAGCAGTTTCGCGCGCGCAACTTTTTCCGCGCAGCGCGCGGTGCGGCTCTATATTTCCCGATCGCCATCATCACCGCGCCCAGCGGCCTGACTGTCATTTGACTGGCGTTTAACCCCTGCTGACTGTCAGCGTTTTTGCAGCCGCTGCGCGGGCTTGCGGCCATTTGCTCGCCCTCGTGACTGGCGTCCTTTATGTTCCACTACCCCCAGGAACATCGTCGGCGGTTGCGCCGACTTTTTGCGCTCGAAGCCCACCTCCGTCGGCGCAGTGCAATCCAGCATTTGCCGGGCTTGTACCCTCGCCATCACCCCACCGTGTCGGCGGCACTTTATGTTCCACTACCCGCTCCAGGCTGCCATGCATATGCACTGCATTTGCACCCAACCAGGCCAGGCCGCATTGCAGGGGTTTTGCAATCCAATCAGGCACTTGCCATAGATTTGCGCCCGCCGCATACTCGCCGCTTTATGTTCCACTAGGCCGTCCATGGGACGCCTCGGCACGGCCTCATCATCGTGCACCGACGGCACGCTGACTGCACCCCACTGCATCCGCACTGCACTTTCACGCTTCAACACGGCACGGCCACTGCAAGGGCGTGTCGCAGCAGGGTTTTGCACCCCATTCCGGCGGGCGATGTCATACGCTCGGGGCGTCGGTGTCATACGCCCATACGCCGCGCCTGGCGCTGGGTATGGGGATTTCAACGCAGTTGCGTGGTGTGTGACCACTTTGCAGGGGTGGCGGGGATGGCCCGCCTCTGATGGCCGGGGTCGGCGGCTGAAGGAATTTGCGCGGGCAGCGGAGGGAAGCGCCGCCGCTCACGCGGGGGCATAAAGCCGCCTGGCCAGCGGTGCGTGCTCGGCGATCACGGACTCGATTTGCGCGGCGTCGCGGGGGTTGAGGTCGGCACGGAGGTTTCGTAATTTGCGCTGCTCGGCCTCGATCTCGGCCAGCCGGCCAAGATCGGGGTTTGCAGCGTCGAACGCCTGGGCCGCCGCCTCGGCCCAATGTGCAATCAGCGCGCCCAGCACGTCCTGCGCGACTTCGAAGCGGATGCCTTGGGTGAACTGCGTTGGCATATCAGACCTTCGGCTCTCAAGTGTTATGGCTTGTCGAAGACGACCCGAAGATGTCGTTGTGCCAATAAGCGTCGGCACGGCGGAACCATTCAGCGAACTCCTCTCGATCAAATGCGACAAGCTGGGCCATGTCCACCCCGTAGCGACGGAATAAAGCAAGCAGTTCTCGCAAACCATCCTCATCGATAGCGGACGAGTTGACCTTCATGAAGAGGGTCCGTCCGTGACCTTCGATCTGCTCGACGAACGGGAATGATTTGATCCAGCCAAAAAATGCAGTCTCATCACCCCGCGAGAAAAACCGCACGCCGGTAGCCTGCAGTTCCACGGTCGTTGGTTGATCGATCATTAGCGTCGAGCTCCGCCTGGGTAGACATTGACATAGCCACCGCCGGGCGTCTGAACATCCCAATGAGGGCCACCGTGTGCCTCACCGCCGGGCCCAGTTGGAACCCAGACATCTCCATTGGCATCGCGCCAGCCGTTACCACGTCCATTCGGGTTCCTAACCCAATCAGGTCCACCCTTGGGTTCGCAATAGCCTTCAGCCTTACCAGGCATCCCTGGGGCCTTCGAACCGTTTGGGTCCGCAGCGTCCTTCGGGGGCTTTGCGAAGATCAAATTTCCGAGGCGGTCAGCAATCAGGTAGCCACCAATCCCGCCGATGACTGCTC
Source organism: Xanthomonas oryzae pv. oryzae (assembly GCF_004136375.1). Taxonomy (NCBI): domain Bacteria; kingdom Pseudomonadati; phylum Pseudomonadota; class Gammaproteobacteria; order Lysobacterales; family Lysobacteraceae; genus Xanthomonas; species Xanthomonas oryzae. The sequence continues at coordinate 130,628 of NZ_CP031697.1, read as the reverse complement.
CCACAAGCGCGCCTGGTGGGCCACCAATGGCAAACCCGCCTTCGGCCCCCAACTCCATACCAAGGACCGCGTTCTTTCCGGTCGGGTCGATACTGCTAATCGGATTGCCGCCCACATATGAATAATAGTTCATCCCTCCAGCTAGCCCAATAGGATCCTCACTAATTCTACTGTGTTACTAAATCCGAATCCGTTGGTACGGTGAGACCCCGCAACACGGGCAGTGTGGGAGGCTTCTGGCGATAAGCCTAGCCAGTCCGAAGGCCAGCGTGGCAATCGAGTTGGGATGGTGACGTTGCATTGGGGCCAGACCGGCGCGGGCGGACGCTTTTGGATACTGCAGGCATCTTGAATGCGACGGAGTTTTTTTTACTGCGCAGGCGCTCGCGCATCAAGAACCCGTATGCGGCGATGCACAGACTGGCGTGATGGTGAAAACCACGCCAGTTGCGCCCTTCATAGTGATGCAGGCCCAACTCCGACTTCAGCTCCTGATAATCGCGTTCAATCCGCCATCGGCCTTGTGCCGTGGCAACCAGTGTCTTGACCGGCGTTTGCTTTGGTCGCGTCGAGAACCAGTAGTGGCGGGGCTCGGACTCTCCCGGCGGCCACTCGATCAGCAGCCACTGCTCGTCATGTGCCTGGCGATTGTGTGCGGCACGAACCCGCACCGCCGCGAACCGCGAACTGAGCGTTGCGTCGCTGCCCTGGCGCCAGCTGACCTGCCGATACGTCCTTGCGGGCAAGCTCTGCGCGACTTCATGTACCGAGATCGGCGCATGTGCGCTATCGCGCATCGGTCGTGTGCGGGGCCGACCGCCCTTAGGGCTGGCTGGCGGCATGGGCGCAGGTTGGTGCGATCCCCACCAGACCTTCGTGTTGCTGCGGACGCCAACCATGTACAGCAGGCCGCGTTCGCTGAGCTGGTCTCGCCAGTGGGTCTCGGTGCCGTAGGCCGCATCGGCTAGCACGACGCCTGCCGCAATCCCTGTCGCCAGCGCGCTGTCGATCTGATCCATGGCCAGCGCTGTCTTGGTCTGAAACACGACCTGATCCGGAACGCCTGCCTTCTTGCGCCGCACAGTGTCCTGAGCCCACTGCTCGGGAAGATACAGCCGATAGCCCACTGGCAGGCTGCCGTGTTCGTTGGCGATCGACAAACTCACGGCAACCTGGCAATTGTCCGTCTTGCCAAGGCGGCCGCAGTACTGGCGTGCAACACCGACCGAATGCACCCCCTTCTTTGAAAATCCCGTGTCGTCCACGATCCAGTGACACGCTGCGCTCTTCCTGCTCAGGGGCGGCAGCACCTGTGCCGCCGCCACCGCCAGCAGCGCTTGATCGCTCCAGTCGGCATCGGCCACCAGATGGTGCATCGATTGATGGGCTGAGCGCACGTTCTGCGGGTGCACCCGCGCGGCCATGGGCTCCACGCTCTTGCGCCCTCCAGGCAGTAGCAACCCCTTCAGGTACTTAGATATCCCCACGTTTTTAAAGCACCAATGTCATCTGCTCGCGCACTGCGTCGGGCAGCGCGCGCAAGCGTTCTAGCCAGCGTGAGACTGGTTCCATCGGCCAGCACCTGACCAGCGCCTCGCGGCCGACGCGCAGCGTCGAGTAGAGTTTGCGTGTGCTGCTGCGTGGAGATAGCCACTGGGCGATACCGGTGGCTTCGCATCCCAGTCCTGCCAGCCAACTGGCGAAGGTGGCCAGCGTGTTGAGCAACAACAGGATCTGCAACCGCTCGCCGCGACGGGTCAGGCTGTCTTCCATCGCCTGACCGTAGCGGTGCGACTTCAGATCACGAAATGCCAGCTCGATCTGCATCCGTCGTGCGTACAGGTTGACCAATTGCTTTGCGCTGGGTGCGTGTAGCTGTGGGGAGGCAACGATCAACCACGGCTCGCGCTCACGCGCTGCGGCTTTCAAACTGGATGATGCACGCGAGACCTTGGCGGGTGAGCGCCGGTTGCGTTGCTGACGTCCCTGGCGTGTCTTGGCATAGAGCACCAGACGGCAATCGAGCGGATCGCTGCGATTGGCCTGCATCGGCGGCAATTCGCGCGCACGGTTGGACGCCAGCGCATGCAGGCGACGGCTATCGATCCATTGCACTGCATCATCGGGCACGTCTTGCGGTTTGACCTGCGTACGTCCGCGCAGACGTCCGACCCAATCCCAGCCCATCGCCGACACCGCGCGAAACCATGGCGTGCGGAATCCGGCATCCGTGACCAGGATCGGACGCACATCGTCTGGAATCAGTGCCCTGAGCTGCTGCAAAAAGCGTTTCTCCGCGCCTGGCGATCCCTGCTGTTTCCCGGAAACCACCATATCCAGCAAGGTGAGCGTGCGTCCACCGACCGGCACGGCTGCGCGCAGCAGACACCACGACTTGTCCGGCTTCAAATCGCTCCAGTCGATGACGATCACCGGCTGGTCGCCGCGCAGTAGCCAATGCGCCATGTCCCGCTCGATGGCTGATCGCTCGACCTGCAACGCGCGATTGCACAGCAGGCGGTCGCATGCCTTGAGGGGCGCACGTACCCGCCTCGCGCCGGGCCACGCGCGTGCGATGTCGATCAGCGTCAGCCGGCCTCCGTGCACCAGCGCTTCAACCGCGCGTAGCAAGGCGCGTTGGCGTAATGCATGCATCCCGGAGAGTGAGTTAGACAGGCACTTCTGCAATACTTCGCTGGCGCGCATGGTTGGCACTCTTCTCTGGCTTAGTCACCTTGAAGCGTGCCCCATGCGCGCACCTTCTTCCACGCCTTGATGCAACAAGTGCTTGATCTCGCAGGAAGAAATGTGGGGAAACCTCAGCTTCAGGTACCAGTGTGCGGGCTGTTTGCGATCCGCATGGGACAGGGCGGCAGCAACTACTTCCCCGTACTGTTCAAAACGCACTTCCAGTGACCTATTCAACACAGCTCTCCCACGCGGCCTGAAGGTCTTCCAATAGTGGCACAAAGATACGATTATTTGTAACACAGTGGAACTAATAAAACGCGCCCATTGCGGCCGATAGTACCTGGCTCGGTAGTAGTAAAGCCCGTTTAGGTCTTTTTCCCGCCCTGTGTACTGGTAAGGATTTGTGTAAGCCGTGCTGCCCAGCTGGTCGGTCAGGAAGTACGTCCTGCCACCCGTGTCGTTGCGTGCATAGCGCTGGTCGATGCCAGGTCCGGTCAGGATTGGGTTGACCGTGCTGCCTTGTGTCTCCTGCACCGTGTCCAACCCATCGTATAGATACTGCGTGCTCGTGCCGCCCTCCGTCTTGGCAGTACGCCGCCCCAATGCGTCATAGCTGAAGCTGGCGATCGTCGTGCCCCCCTCCTGGATCTGGCTAAGCCGGTCGCGGTCGTCCCAGACGTAGCTGCGGCTGCCATCACTGAGCAGGTTGCCGTTGTCGTCGTAGTTCAGCGCGACGTTACTGGCCGTCGTCTGCCGGTTGTTGTCGTCGAAGGTGTTGCCGCTGCTAGCGGCCGGAAGTGCCTGTGGCGCGTGCGTGCCGGTTTGGGCAACCAATTGGCCCACGGTGTTGTAGCCGTAACCCAGGCTTCCCAATGCCGCCTGCCCGGCCTTGCCCCAGGCCATGCCGGTGACCTGGTCGGCGTTGTTGTAGGTGTAGACCGTCTGCACCTGGTTGGGCAAGGTCTGGGTGGTGAGGCGGTTGGCGTTGTCGTAGGCGAAGCTCACCTTCTCGGCACCTTGGGTGATGCCGGTCAGACGGTCGGCATTGTCGTAAGCGTAAACAACTTCCGCCTGGGTGGCCGCCTGCATGCTCTTGCGCCGGCCCGCCGCGTCGTAGCCATAGGTGATTGTTCCTTGCGGGCTGTTGGCTGTAGCAACCTGATCGAAGTTGTCGTAGCTCCAGCTCAACGTTCCGGAAAAGCTGTCGGCCAGCGCCACCATCCGGTTGCCGGCGTCGTAGCTGGCGGTCAACGTGCCGCCCATGCCGGGGTAGGTGGTCGTGGCTGGCCGACCCAGCGTGTCATAGGTATAGGTGGTCACCCGGTTGCGCCGGTCCGTCCGTGTAGGTTTTTACCCGGTCCATCTTGTCGTAGGTCCAGCGCTCCACCTGACCCAGTGCGTCGGTGCGTGTCACGCGTCGATCGCGTTCGTCATAGGTATACGTCACGCCGTTGCCGTGCGGCAACAGGATTGCAGCGACGTTACCGTTGGCGTCGAAGCCTGTTTGCACGGTGTTGCCTAACGGATCGATGGACTTTACGGCTCGCCCCAGTCCGTCGTACTCCATTCGTGTGAGGTTACCCTGCACGTCCTGGGCGGCAATCATCCGCCCCAGCACGTCATAGCGGAAGTGCACATTGCGACCGAGCGGATCGCTGATCTGGGTCAGGTCTTCGCCGGTCCAGATGAAGCTGGTAGTGTGATTCAAGGCATCAGTCAGCGTGAGACGTTGACCTGCAGCATTGCAGGTTGCGGTGGTCACGTTGCCCAGGGGATTGGTGACAGACGTCAGACAACGACTGGTGTAACCAAAGGTCGTCTTGTGTTTTAGTGGGTCAGTAATGGATTCAAGATCGCCATTAGCTTTATAGACCAGGATTGTAGTACGTGCTTGAGTGGTCCCCGCCATCATCGTGATCTGCGTCTTGCGACCGCTGCCATCGTAGGAATACTCGGTGCGCCGCCCCAGTGGGGCGATCTGCGCAGTGATCTGCCCGCCGGCACTGCGTTCGTAGGTGATGGTCTGAGCGAGGTTCGTACCATAGGCAGCAGTGTCGGTCTTCGGATAAAGGGTAGCCGGATCAAACGTCACGCGTCGCTTGCTGCCGTCAGGCTTGGTGATCAATCTACCAAGCACGTTTCCTTCGACATGGGCGTAGTCGATGGTCAACACACCACCATCTGCCTGCGTCTGCTTGACGACGCGACCGGTCCATGATCCGAGTCCGACGTCGTCTTCAAACTCATTCCATAACACGCGATGATTCTTGCCATCAAAGATTCCTTGCAAACGCACCTGGGCTGGAATCATCAATGTTTTTCCTGATTAGCACGATCTTTCAGCACAGTCGCAGCCAGTGAGAGCCGACCGGTCGATGCTAGGACCGTCGCTCCACCGAGACCAGATCATGGCCATGAATCGTGTGCAGTTCCAAGCCGGGCTGTCGTTGCCGGCGTTCCTCAAGCGCTATGGCGACGCGCAGCAGTGCGAGCAGGCGTTGGAGATCTCGCGCTGGCCACAGGGCTTTGTTTGTCCGCGTTGCGTCGCTACCGCGCACAGTCGATTCCAGCGTCACGGCACCACGTACTGGCAGTGCACGGCCTGCTATCGCCAGACCAGCCTGCGCTCGGGCACGGTGATGGACAACAGCAAGCTGCCGCTACGCACCTGGCTGCTTGGCATGTATCTGCTGGGCCAGAGCAAGACGAACCTGTCGGCGCTGGAGTTGATGCGACACCTGGGAGTGAGCTACCCGACAGCGTGGCCAATGAAGCACAAGCTGATGCAGGCCATGACCCAACGCGAGGCGAACCGCAAGTTGGGCGGGATCGTGCAACTGGACGATGCCTACCTGGGCGGAGAACGCAACGGTGGCAAGGCCGGGCGCGGCTCGGAGAACAAGCGCCCTTTCGTGATCGCCGTGGAGACCACTGAAGACGGTCGTCCATTGCGCGCGGTGATGGATCCGGTCCCAGGCTTCACCAAGGCGGCGCTGTCGGAATGGATCGGGCAACGCCTGCATCCTGGAGCAGATGTCTACAGTGATGGACTCGGTGCGTTTCGAGCACTGGAAGCCGAGCACGCGCACACGGTGATCGAAGGCAGCGGTCGAAGTCGCTGCGAGGCAGAGAACGCACGCTGGGTCAACGTGGTGTTGTCCAACCTAAAGCGTTCGCTGGACGGTGCCTATCACGCCTTCAAATTCGCCAAATACGCCCAGCGCTACCTGGCAGAGACGATGTGGCGGTTCAACCGCCGTTTCGATCTGACCCGGCTGGTGCCCAGCTTGCTGGCCGCCGCAGCCGCCAGCAAGCCGTGGTCCGAGCGGGCCCTGCGTGATGTCACCATGTTCACCGCTGAAAGTGCGTGCTAATCAGGAAAGGTAAAGATTGCCAACTGACCCGCAGCGAATCGATCTACTGTCAGCAAGTCACCTATGCTGTCATAGATATATCGGGCACTGGCACCGACATCGTCACTGACCGCAACCAACTTGCCGCTGCTGTCGTAGACATAGGTAGCGGCTGAGGATGTCATGGATGAGAACATCAGTGACGCCAGCAGGAGCAACCTAGCTGCGCGCCAAATGCAAAATTTTGTCCTCAACGACTGACGCACTTCCGTTGCCCGCTCGCGATGCGAGGTCAATCGCCCATCCATGAGGCTTCCTTTGGTCCGCTAGGCGATTAGCCCAAGACTAGATTTTTGTGGCTGATATTAATTCCACTGTGTTACAAATAATCGTATCTTTGTGCCACTATTGGAAGACCTTCAGGCCGCGTGGGAGAGCTGTGTTGAATAGGTCACTGGAAGTGCGTTTTGAACAGTACGGGGAAGTAGTTGCTGCCGCCCTGTCCCATGCGGATCGCAAACAGCCCGCACACTGGTACCTGAAGGGGTTGCTACTGCCTGGAGGGCGCAAGAGCGTGGAGCCCATGGCCGCGCGGGTGCACCCGCAGAACGTGCGCTCAGCCCATCAATCGATGCACCATCTGGTGGCCGATGCCGACTGGAGCGATCAAGCGCTGCTGGCGGCGGTGGCGGCACAGGTGCTGCCGCCCCTGAGCAGGAAGAGCGCAGCGTGTCACTGGATCGTGGACGACACGGGATTTTCAAAGAAGGGGGTGCATTCGGTCGGTGTTGCACACCAGTACTGTGGCCGCCTTGGCAAGACGGACAATTGCCAGGTTGCCGTGAGTTTGTCGATCGCCAACGAACACGGCAGCCTGCCAGTGGGCTATCGGCTGTATCTTCCCGAGCAGTGGACTCAGGACACTGTGCGGCGCAAGAAGGCAGGCGTTCCGGATCAGGTCGTGTTTCAGACCAAGACAGCGCTGGCCATGGATCAGATCGACAGCGCGCTGGCGACAGGGATTGCGGCAGGCGTCGTGCTAGCCGATGCGGCCTACGGCACCGAGACCCACTGGCGAGACCAGCTCAGCGAACGCGGCCTGCTGTACATGGTCGGCGTCCGCAGCAACACGAAGGTCTGGTGGGGATCGCACCAACCTGCGCCCATGCCGCCAGCCAGCCCTAAGGGCGGTCGGCCCCGCACACGACCGATGCGCGATAGCGCACATGCGCCGATCTCGGTACATGAAGTCGCGCAGCGCTTGCCCGCAAGGACGTATCGGCAGGTCAGCTGGCGCCAGGGCAGCGACGCAACGCTCAGTTCGCGGTTCGCGGCGGTGCGGGTTCGTGCCGCACACAATCGCCAGGCACATGACGAGCAGTGGCTGCTGATCGAGTGGCCGCCGGGAGAGTCCGAGCCCCGCCACTACTGGTTCTCGACGCTACCAAAGCAAACGCCGGTCAAGACACTGGAATGCAACGTCACCATCCCAACTCGATTGCCACGCTGGCCTTCGGACTGGCTAGGCTTATCGCCAGAAGCCTCCCACACTGCCCGTGTTGCGGGGTCTCACCGTACCAACGGATTCGGATTTAGTAACACAGTAGGATTAATATCCTGTCCAATCTTTGAAATCAAGCAAAATGTCGCGACAAATCATCATCTCCATCTTCTTGACCGTCGTATTGCTTTTGCTGGGCGTACGTTGGCTGGCGGGATTGGATCTGGATCAAGGAGAGCGCCGTCAAGCCACGGTAGCCCTGGGTAACACCCTGTTCCAGGACACCACTCTCAGCGCGCGTCGGACCCTGGCCTGCAGCTCGTGCCACGATCCAAGCAAGGCATTCGCCCAAGACATCGCAGTCCCCATTGTCTATGGTCAGAGGACCGGCACCCGGAACGTACCAAGCTTATTGGACCTTCCTTACTTCACTCATTTCTTCTGGGATGGTCGCGAGGAAAAACTGGAGCGAGTAGCGGTGGCGGCCTTCACCAATCAGGCCGAAATGGCTCAACCGGATATGAGTGTGTTGATCAAGGCGGTGTCACAACGGCTGGATTATCGAACTCAATTCAAGGCAGCGTTTGGCGATGAGCGGGTCGATCAGGAACGTATCTCTAGTGCCATCTTGGCTTACTTGGCGTCCGTTACGACTGGTCGCAGCCGGTACGACGCTTTCGTCGCGGGAAACACCACCGCCTTGACAACGGCAGAGCGCCGCGGCCTGGATGTGTTCCGCGGGAAAGCCGACTGCTCTTCATGCCATGCATTAAACGGTACTCCAGCCGCTTTCACGGACAACCGATTTCACCATTCCAACGTCGGGATGGATCGGATGGCTGGACAAATCAGCACTACCATTGAATCTTTTAAAACCAAACGCGAGCAGGGTGTTCCAGTCGCTGAGCTCGTACTGTCAGATCCGGACATGGCCGCACTGGGACGATTTGCAATCAGCGGCCAAGGCAATGACTTGGCGGCATACCGAACCCCAACCTTACGCAACGTCACCCGTACGCCACCCTACATGCACGATGGCAGCGTGCAAAACCTTGAAGAGGCGATCCAGCGCGAGATCTATTACCGCAGTCTTTCGCGCGGCACTCCTATCTCATTGACGGCAGGAGAAAAGAATGATCTGTACGCATTCCTGCATGCGCTTGAAGACCTGCCCAACAACGCTCATTAAGATTGAGAGCGGCTCTAACAAAACGTAGTGAGCAGCTGTCATGTGGGCGCGGACGGCGCGCTCAGAACGGCAGTGGACGCGTGGTACACGCCGATTCCGAGCACCGGCCGCGCCCACCTTGCGGCTGCGCAGTAGTTTTGTTAGCCGCTCTTAGCCTCAATCTTGGCAGCAGCGGAGGGTGGGCTCTGCACCACGTCAAACTCGCGCTGAACTACCTTCCCAGTCTTGCCAAGTCGCGCTTCCAATAAATGACGCCCCTCCGACCACGGCTTAGCAGGCTTGAATTCAAATCGCACAGAATCACCGCCAGGCGTCATTGGCTGACTCTGCTCTCCCAGTACCTGACCGTTCTTTAGATCAATGAACCGAAGCGAAATTGGTGGCGTGTCGACGCCTGAATGTGTGACAGATACTGTGACTGAAATCGGCGAGTCAGGACTCACCGGCATGGACCGGTTCTGCGTGTTGACTCCGCTTCTCTCAGCCACGACCAGGATTTCTCGTATTTTCGCTGAACTCGCGGCGGCCTGAGACGCCACGTCAGCCTGAGGCTCTTTATCGGCGCTGCCAGAAGGTGCACTACAGCCGCACAGTGCCCCGACCAACGCGGCCAGAATCCCTTTCTTCAAAATTTGCATAGCCGTTCCTTTGGCGAAGTTGTCGCGGAGAGGGCAAGGTTATCAGGAACCGGAGCTTGCCTACACCTGGGCAGACAAAATCCGTGGCAGGCCGCGATCTTGAAGCCCTACGATCACTGGCATAGCAGCTGAATCTTTCTACCAACGTCACCTTGGCTTGGGGCTACTGAACCAACTCCGCCGCCTCGACGCTATGCTCACCCCGCGCCGGCGCCAGCGCGGCAGCCACCATCGCCGCTGCAATCCGTTCGGCCGGATTGATGCGAAAACGCCGCGGCAGGATCGGGCCAAGCGCGCCCAGCACGAGGCTGCCGAGATGTTCGCCGGCACGTCGCTCCTCGCGTTCGCCGCCGATCAGGCCGGGGCGTACGAAAGTCAGCGAAGGGAATCCGATCTGGCGCAGATCGCGTTCCAGCTCGCCTTTGACGCGGCTGTAGAAGATGCGCGACTGCGCATTGGCGCCGGCCGCCGAGTTCAACACGAAAACCGACGTGCCATGCGCGCAGGCTGCGCGTGCAATGGCCATTGGATAATCGTGGTCGATGCGATAAAACGCCTCGCGCGAGCCGGCCTGTTTCATCGTGCTACCCAAGGCGCAGATGGCCGCTTCCATACGTGGTGCGGTCCAATGCTCCAGCCGCTCGAAGTCGATCACCTGGTTGCGCAGCTTGGGGTGGATCTGCGTCAGCGGCCGCCGCGTGAGCGCGACCACGCCAGTGCAGCGCGTATCGGCCAGCAATTGCTGCAATACCTGTTTGCCGACCAGGCCGGTCGCCCCTGCCAACAAGACATCCATCAAGCCATCCTCGGCATCAACGTGCGCCTTCGGAGACGATGCGCGCACTGCTGATGATGCGGTCGCGTTCCACCGCCAATAACGTCAACGAATGCGCCGATGCCTTCCATTCGCTACCGCCGGCGACCACGCGTCCGCCGTGGCGTGCGGTGTCCACCAGCACGCGCCAGTGTTCGTCGTGCATCGCCGGCAGCGTGAACGACACGCTGGTGGAAGCGGCATTGATCAACATCAGCAGCGTCACATTGGCAGCGATCTCACGCAGGCCGGTGGCCGGTGAGCGGCCGTCCAGGCGCAGCATCAACGCGCGTGCTTCCGGATCGTGCCAGCCGGCTTCGTCCATTTCGTGGCCATCCGGCGCCAACCAGGTGAGATCCTTCAGGCCCAGCGCTTCGTCGAACTTGCCATCGAAAAAACGCGCGCGATGCAGTAACGGGTAGCGCTGGCGGATGCGGATCAATCGGCGCACGAAGGCAGCCTGGTCGGCGGCGGCAGCCTTGGTGGCGGCGGTCCAGTCGATCCAGGTCAGCTCGTTGTCCTGGCAGTACGCGTTGTTGTTGCCGTTCTGGCTATGGCCGAATTCGTCGCCGGCCAGCAGCATGGGCGTGCCCTGCGATAGCAGCAAGGTGGCGAGCAGATTGCGCATCTGCTGGCGACGCAGCTGCTTGATGGTCGGGTCGTTGGTCTCGCCTTCGACGCCGTAATTGCACGAGATGTTGTGGTCGCTGCCGTCTCTGCCATCTTCGCCGTTGGCGAGGTTGTGCTTGCCTTCGTAGCTGACCAGATCGCGCAGGGTGAAGCCGTCGTGCGCGGTAACGAAATTGACCGACGCGGTCGGCCGGCGGCCACTGTGATTGAACAGATCCGCAGAGCCGGTGAGGCGCGTGGCCAGCTCGGCCAGCTGGCCGCCGTCGCCGCGCCAGAACGCCCGCACGTTGTCGCGAAACTTGTCGTTCCATTCCACCCAGCCGGGCGGGAAATTGCCCACCTGATAGCCACCGGGGCCGATATCCCACGGCTCGGCGATCAACTTGGTCTGACTGAGCACCGGGTCCTGGCGTACCGCATCCAGAAAACTGCCGGAGGGATCGAAGCCGTAGCGCTCGCGGCCGAGGATGCTGGCCAGATCGAAACGGAAGCCGTCCACGTGCATTTCCTGCACCCAGTACCGCAGCGAATCCATCACCATGCGCAGCGCGCCGACATTGGTGAGATCGAAGGTGTTACCGGTGCCGGTGTCGTTGATGTAGAAGCGGCGATCGTCGGCCAGGCGGTAATAGCTGGCGTTGTCGATCCCCTTGAAGGAAAGCGTGGGGCCGAGCTCGTTGCCTTCGGCAGTGTGGTTGTAGACCACGTCCAGCAGCACTTCCAGGCCGGCGTGATGCAACCGCGCGACCATCTGCTTAAACTCGGCCACGGTGCGCGTGGACATGTAACGCGCTTGCGGCGCAAAGAAGCCCAGCGTGTTGTAGCCCCAGTAATTGCGCAGGCCGTTTTCCAGCAGATATTGGTCGTCGACGAACGCGTGCACCGGCAGCAGTTCCACTGCGGTGACGCCGAGCGAGCTGATGTGGTCGATTAACTCATCGGTCTTCAGCGCCGAGAACGTGCCGCGCTCTTCCGGCGGCACTGCCGGATGCAGCATGCTCAGGCCGCGCACGTGCGCCTCGTAGATCACCGTGCGGTTCCAGGGCGTTTGCGGCGGGCGGTCCTGGCCCCAGGTGAAAGCGGGGTCGATCACCGCGGATTTGGGCATGAACGCGGCGCTGTCGCGGCGGTCGAAGCTCAGGTCCTTGTCGCGATGGCCGATGATGTAACCGAATAGATGCGGCGCCCATTTGAGTTCGCCAACGATCTGTTTAGCGTACGGGTCCAGCAGCAATTTATTGTGGTTGAAGCGGTGACCGGCGTCGGGCGCATACGGCCCATGCACGCGATAGCCATACAACTGGCCGGGACGTGCGTCGGGCAGATAGCCGTGCCAGACCTCGTCGGTATATTCGGGGAGCGCGATGCGCTCTTGCTCGCGGCCACGGTCGTCGAACAGACATAGCTCCACGCGGGTGGCATTGCGCGAATACAGTGCAAAGTTGACGCCTAGCCCGTCCCAGGTGGCACCGAGCGAGTTGGGACGGCCTTCGCGAATGCGCGAGCGCTGAGTGAACTTGCGAGTGGCCATCGGTGACTCCTTAGAACGGTAAACGCAAACGGTGCGCGATTTTGCACTGGCGGAGCGATCCGCAGCACATGGGCCGGCCCGCAGACCGACCCATGCACGGTGGCAGAGGCAGCGTTATTGACGTGCAGCGATGGGTCTGGCCGCGTACTCGGCGGCCTGTTCGGCGGCGCGTTCTTCGGCCTCCACCAGCCGCTCGGCCATGGCCCAATGGCGGTCCGCGTGCCCGTCCGGGCGGCCCTCCGCCTCCCAAATCTCCCGTGCCAACTGGGCAAGCCGCGCCTGCCGTTCCATGTCATTCATTGCGTACGTTTCTCTCGGGGGGTCAATTGTCTTGGGACAGCAACACTGCCACCGGCGCACGTGCAAACAGCGTGGATAGCGCCACGCGGCCGCGCTGCGGCTGCAGCGTGCTGCCGTCGAGCACATTACGGTATGTGCCCTCGCCCAATGCCAACGACGCCCGACCCCAGGTGGCCGGCGCCACCAGCAACGGCAGGTCGCCCTCGCCCTCGGCGCCAGCGCCCAGCCGCGTGACGGCCACCACCAGCGACTGCCCGCGGTACTGGCGGCGGAACGCCAGCGCTTGCGCATCGCCACTGACCGCCACGTTCAAAGGCTGATAGTCGCCCTTCGCAAACAGCAATGGATGTTCGCGACGTAGCTGCAGCAACAGCGCCGTGAGGCGCGCCTTGACCGCGCCATCGCGCCAACTGCGCAGCAACCCGGTGAAGTCGCGCGCTTGCTGCAGCCATTGCTGGCGCTGGGCATAATCCACCGGGCGGCGGTTGTCCGGGTCCACCAGCGACAGATCCCAGCCTTCGGTGCCCTGATACAGATCGGGTACGCCGGGCACGGTCAGGCGCAAGGTGGTTTGCACCAGTGCGTTGCGCGCGCCAGCGGCGGCGATGCGGTTGCTGGCGCGCAGCAACGCGCGCCGCAACGGTAGCCCGGCAGGGCTGCACAGCACCTGCTCTACCGTGGCCTGCACGGCTTGCTCATAGGCCGGCGAGCCGTCGGTCCAGCTGCTGTGCAGCTTGGCTTCGCGCACCGCCTTGAGCAGCCATTGCGCGATGCGCTCGGCGTAGTCGGCGAGTGGCTCGGTCTGATCGGCGCCCAGGCCGAGTGGCCATGCCGCCACCAAGGTCTGCCACAGCATCTGCTGGTCGCCACCGGCCAATGCCGGCGATTCCAGCGCGTCGGCCAACGCATCAAATTGCGCGCTCTGCTCCGCCCACCAACGCGGTTGCTCAGACACCACCGCCAGCCGCATGCGCAGATCTTCGCCGCGCTTGTGGTCATGCGTGGCGGTGGCCAGCAATGCACGCGGGGAATGCTTGGCGCGTTCGAGATTTTGCGCGTGGAACTCGGCGGCTTCGTTCGCGAAGTGGGTCGGGTGGCTGCCGACCTCGTTGCGCGACAGCAGCACGCCATGCCGGTAGAAGGCGGTGTCTTCCACCGACTTGGCATTGAGCGGTGCGGATAGCTGTTCCACACGACGGCGCAGAATGCGCCGCAAAGCGATCTGCGCACGGTCGGCGCCGGCATCGTCCAGCAGCCAGCGCTCGATCGCATCCACGGCGGCCACGATCGATTCCGGCATGCCTGCGCGCGCCTTTGCGGCAGTGGCGCGCAAACGCTCCGCCTCGCTGCCGGTGATGCCCTGCGCACCGGCATAGGTGCGGTACACCGGAAACCAGCGCAGCAACACGCACAGCCCGCGCGCCAGCATCTGCGGGCTGAACTCGCGCGTGGGCGGATCCAGTCGCGCCAACGCCGACAACGCACCGACGGCACGATTGAATTCGGTCTGCAGCGGGCCGCGCAGGATTTCATCGCGGGCGCTGCGTTCTTCCTGTGCAAAATCGCCGCTGCGCCCGCTCACCTTCTGCCAGGCACGCGCCAGTGGCTTGAAGCCGGCCGCGTCGTGCAGCACGGCGCCTACCTGGTCCATGAAGTCGTAGCCGGTGGTGCCATCGCATGGCCAGTCGGCCGGCAGGTGCTCGCCGGGGGCGAGGATCTTTTCCAGATACAGGCCCAACGTGCCGGGCCTGAGGCCACGGGTACGGCCGGCCGCATCCAGCCGGCTGCGCAACTTGCGCACATAGCCGGTGGGGTCGGTAAGCCCATCCACGTGGTCGATGCGCAGGCCATCCAGATGGCCTTCGGCCACCAGGCGCAGCGGTAGCGCGTGCACCGCATCGAACACCGCCGGCAATTCCACCCGCAATGCCACCAGCGAGGTGATATCGAAGAAGCGGCGGTAGTTGAGCATGTCGTTGCCCACGCGCCACCAGTTCAAGCGATACGGCTGACGTTCGATCAACTTGTGCAGGCGGCCATCGCCGCGCCTGGCGCCGTCGTTGTAGTCGCGCAGCCACTGCGCAAGTGCGGTTTTTTCTGGAATTTCCAGTGTTTGCGGACGGATTGGATAACGCTGGTCGTAATGCGCCAACGCCGCGCTGCCGTCGTCTTCGATCACCAGTGTGATCAAGCCTTCGGCCAGCGCTGTCGCATACGGCCGGTCCAGCACCGCCAGCCACACCTTGCCGTCGCGCCCCGGTGCGCGCCAATCGATGTCGAACCAGTCGGCATGCTTGGCGCTGCGGCCATTGCGCAGCACGTCCCACCACCACGCGTTCTGCGCATGCGTGGCCATGTGGTTGGGCACGATATCGGCGATCAAGCCCATGCCGTGTTCGCGCGCGGCTTGCGAGAGCGCGATCAACGCATCTTCGCCGCCGAGTTCGGGATTGACCACGGTCGGGTCGATGTTGTCGTAGCCGTGCGTGGAGCCCGGCACCGCCGTACCGATCGGCGACAGATACAGGTGACTGATGCCCAGCCCGGCGTAATACGGCAGCTGCGCGAGGGCATCGTGCAGGGTGAAACCGGCATGCAGCTGCAGGCGGGCGGTGGCGCGTAGATCGATCATGGATGCGGTTCCGAAACGGCCGCGACGCGACGCGCCTCGGCAAAGCCCTGCAGCGCCGAACTCAGGCGCGCATGCGGCAAGGGATCGGGCAGGCGTCGACGCCAGTTGGGATGCACTTCGACGGTGCCCGGCAGATTGGGTTGTTCGTCCAGCGCCAGCGCATCCTCCACCGGCAACAAAGCCAGTGGCGAGACGCTGGCGGCGGTGAAACGCAATGCGCCCAGCAGCGGGTCATGCGCACTGCTCAGGCCGGCGTGTTCGACAGCGGCTTCCAGCCGTGCCACGTCCTTGATGCGCGCTTTGGCGTCATCGCTGGCCTGCGCAGGCTGGATCAATGCCAGCTTGCGCCGCCATGCGATATCGCGGCCTTCGCGCCAGCCAGTGAGCGTGGGCAGGTCGTGGGTGGTGGTGGTGGCGATCGCATCCGGCCGCCATAGCGCCGGCGAGACGAACGCGCCGTCGTCGTCGCGGGTGAACATCAACACATCGATGCCCATGACCCCACGCCGCGACAGTTCTTCGCGGATGCCCGGCGGCACCACGCCCAGATCCTCGCCGATGACAATTGCGCGATGCCGCCACGATTCCAGCGCGAGCAGATTGAGCAGATCGTGCAACGGGTACGCCAGATACGCGCCTTCGTTGGAACTGGCGCCATCGGGCACCACCCACAGCCGCATCAGGCCCAGGATGTGATCGATCCGGATACCGCCACGGTCGCGCAACACCGCGCGCAGCAGTGCGATGTACGGCGCGTAGCCGCTGCGTCGCAATGCGGTGGGCGAGTACGCGCCAATGCCCCAATGCTGACCATCAGCATTGAACGCATCCGGTGGCGCGCCCAGCACCAGCCCGCGCAACACGGTGTCTGCTGCTGCTGCGGCTTCGGCGCCATTGGGGTCGAAGCCGACCGCCAGATCGGCGATCAACCCGATCTTCATGCCGCGCTCATGCGCCTGGCGTTGCGCATCGGACCAGCTGCGCGCTGCCAGCCATTGGGTGAACACATGCAACTGCGGATCGTTGTCGCCGAAATCCTGCGCAGCAAAGCGTGCAAAGCCCTGCAGCGCCGCGCCGTCTGCGTTGCCGAATGCGACCAGGTCGGCATGATCGGGCGCAACACGCGTGTACAACTGGCGCAGCAATTCCCACTTGGCGTGCGCCGAGGCCTGCCAATCGATCAATGCGCCATCGTGCAGGCGATCGAAACGTTCGCGCAGACCGGGCACCGCGTTGATTGCATCCAGCGCCAGTTCACCCAGGATGCGCACCGGTGCGGCATGCAACGGATCGAGAAAGCGCCGATCGCTCGGCGAATACGGGCTGTAGGCGCCCGTCACCGGGCGCGAGGCGTGCACCGGACTCAATGCCAGGGCGTCGGCGCCGGCCAAGGTCGCGTGCCGCAGCCATTCCACCGTGCCGGCAGCATCGCCGATACCGCCGTCATCCAGGCTGCGTGCCGAATACACCTGCAGCGCCATGCCCCAGGCACGCGGCGATGCTTGGCCACAGGCATCGGCCACGCTGAAACAGCGGCGCGGTGCCACGGCCACGTGCTGGGTGATCGCGCCGATCTGCAGCGTCCAGTAACCGAAACGCGGCGGCGCGCGCAGTTGCCCTCGTGCATCTGTGCGGGCGTCTTCGCTGGCACCGCTGTCGTCGGTCCAGCGGCCGATTGTATTGGCTGCCACGCGCAATGGCAGCAACTCACCCACCTGCACCGTCAGCAGCGGCGCCGGCTCGGCGGCCTGTGCCTGGCAGCGGCGCAGGCTGTCGGCGCGTTGCGCCGCGGTGGCGGCGGGCAATTCCAACGCGGTGAGCACGGCATGCACCGATTGCTCGGACACATGCCGCGGCTGGTCGCTGGCATCCACCCAATCCACCATCACCCCGGCTGCAGCGGCCAGGGCGTCGAGGTCCTCACTGCCCGGGGCACGCGTACTCACGATTGCGGCTCGTACCAGGCGATGAAGCCATCGACCGGCAATTCCTGCGTATCGGCAGCCACGTTTTCCACATGCGCCACGCGTCCGCGCAGCGGCGGCATCGGCACTGCCTGGGTGCCCACATTGAAGGCGATGTGCCACAGCCCGCCGGGCAATTGCCACGTGCCCGTCAGCGCACCATCGGCAAGGACGCTGGCACGCACGGCGCGCGCTTGCGCCACGCCAGGCACCAGCCATTGGCGACGCACGTCCAGCAATGCCTTGAACCAGGCCGCCCACTGCGCACCGTCGCCATGCGTTGCGTCGGCGATCGGCGAACGCGATGCCGCGAATGTGGAATGGCTGTTCGGGTCGGGAATGGTGGCGCGTTGGGCTGCGTCGGCGAACGCAGCGAAGTGCGCGAACTCGCGCCGGCGTCCCTCGCGCACCGCCTCGTCCAGCGGCGGGCCAAAGTCGGTAAAGAACAGAAACGGCTGCTTGGCGCCCCACGGCTCGCCCATGAAAAACAACGGAATCATCGGCGTCAGTGCGGTCAGCGCCAGGGCTGCACGCAAGCGTTGCGGCAACACCAATACGCTCAGCCGTTCGCCGCGGGCGCGGTTGCCGATCTGGTCGTGATTCTGCGCAAACACCACGAACTTGTGCGGCGGCAAGGCGCCACTGGGTTCGCCACGCACATGCCCGCGCGGATCCGGCTCGCCCTGGTATGCAAAGCCTTCGCCAAGCACGCGCGCAAGGTGCTCGGTCGGCTTGTCGGCGAACGCGGCGTAATAGCCTTCTTCTTCGCCGGTCAGCAGCACGTGCAGGGCGTTATGGAAGTCGTCGTCCCATTGCGCAGTGTAGCCACGTTGCAATTGCGAGGCCTGGTTGGCCTCGTTTTCCAGCACCAGATGCACATGCCGGCCAGCCGGCAAGCTGGTCTCGATGGTCTCGCGCAAGGTGTCCAGAAACGCATTCGGCGAGATCGCATGCACCGCATCCAGGCGCAGGCCGTCGAAGCCATATTCGTGCAGCCACATCAGTGCGTTATCGAGAAAATATCGCTGCACCGGCGGCTTGCGGAAATCGATCGCCGCGCCCCACGGGGTGGGCTTGTCTTCGTTGAAGAACGGCGCAGCGTAGCTGTGCAGGTAATTACCGTCCGGGCCGAAATGGTTATAGACCACATCCAGCAATACCATCAGGCCGTGCCCGTGCGCGGCATCGATCAGCGCCTTCAGGTCGTCGGGGGTGCCATAGGCTTCCACCGGTGCGTACGGCAGCACGCCGTCGTAGCCCCAGTTGTGCGCGCCAGGAAACGCACTCAGTGGCATCAGCTCAATCGCGGTGATGCCCATTGCCGCCAGTTGCGGCAGTTGCGCCTGCACACCGGCGTAGCCGCCGCAGGTGCCTACGTGCAGCTCATAGATCACCGCTTGGTCCCACGGCCGCCCCTGCCACCGGGTGTTTTGCCAGGCATGGCCATCGGTTGGCTGTACCGCACTGGGGCCGTGTACGCCCTCGGGCTGCCAGCGCGAGGCCGGGTCCGGGACCGGCTCGCCGCCATCGATGCTGTAGCGATAACGCGCACCGGGCGCGCAGTCGATCACGGCGCTGAAAAAGCCGTCCTGCCCGGCCTGCAGCGCGCTGCGCGCGCCGGTGTCGAAGACCACATCCACGTTCTTGGCAGCCGGTGCCCAGAGCGCAAACCGCACCTGTCCCTCACCCGCCGGCCAGGCACCCCAGACCGGTGTGATTGCAGTGCGCTGGTTCATCGCTATTTCTCCGCTTGCAGATAGATCGTGGCCAGCGGCGGCAGGGTCAGGCGCAGGCGTTGCGCATGCCCATGCATGCCCATCGGCTCAGTCGCAAGACGACCGCTGTTGCCGAGGTTGCTGCCACCGTAATGGGCACTGTCGGTGTTGAGGATTTCGCGCCAGGCGCCGGCGCGCGGCACGCCCACGCCATAGTCGTGCAGCGGTTGCGCGGTGAGGTTGCTCACTGCCAGCAGCGGCACGCCGCCGCCGTCAGGATCGTGGCGGATGAAGGCCAAGACGCTGTTGCGCGCGTCGTCGGCCACGCTCCAGTCGAAACCTTTGGCGCGATGGGTACCGCGATACAACGCGGGAGTGCGACGCAACGTGGCGTTGAGGTCGCCCACCAGCAGCTGCACGCCGCGGTGGCGCGCGCCTTCAAGCAGATGCCAATCCAGCGACTGGTCATGATTCCAATCGGCCCATTGACCGAATTCGGCGCCCATGAACAGCAGTTTGTCGCCCGGGTGCGCCCACATCAGCGCCAGATACGCGCGCAGGTTGGCGAAGCGGCGCCAGTCGTCGCCCGGCATCTGCCCGAGCAAGCCACCGGTGCCGTGCACCACTTCATCGTGCGAGATGGGTAAGACGAACCGCTCGTCGAATGCGTACACCAGCCCGAAGGTGAGCTGGCTATGGTGATGCGCACGTTCGGCTGGATCGCGCTGCATATAGCTCAGCGTGTCGTGCATCCAGCCCATGTTCCATTTGTGCGTGAAGCCCAGGCCGCCATCGCTGATCGCCGCGGTCACGCCCGGCCAGGCGGTGGATTCTTCGGCGATGGTGAGCACGCCGGGGAAGTGTGCGGCGATCTCGCGGTTGAGCTGACGCAGGAACGCCACTGCCTCTAGATTCTCGCGGCCGCCATGCGCGTTGGGCACCCACTCGCCTTCGGCGCGGCCGTAGTCGCGGTACAGCATCGAGGCCACCGCATCCACGCGCAGGCCGTCGAGATGGTAATGGTCGATCCACTCCAGCGCGCTCCCCAGCAGGTAGGCGGTCACTTCCGGCCGGCCGTAGTTGTAGATCAGGGTGTTCCAGTCGCGATGCATGCCTTCCCGAGGGTCGGCGTGCTCATACAGCGCGGCGCCGTCGAACTGCGCCAGCCCATGCGCGTCATCGGGGAAGTGCGCGCTGACCCAGTCCAGGATCACGCCGATGCCAGCGCGGTGGCAGGCGTCGACGAACTGCGCAAACCCGTCCGGGCTGCCGTGGCGGGCGGTGGGCGCATACAGGCCCAGCGGCTGGTAGCCCCAGGAACCGCCGAACGGGTGCTCGGTGATCGGCAGCAATTCGATATGGGTGAAGCGGAGCTGCTGCACGTAGGGAATCAGTTGCTCGGCCAGGGTTGGCCAGTCCAGCGGCTGGTTATGTCCGTCGCGGCGCCAGGACGCGGCATGCACTTCGTAGATCGACAGCGGCGCCGGCACGGCGCTGGGATCGCGCTTGGCCATCCAGGCCGCGTCGGTCCACGCAAAGGTGGCCGTGCCGGGCACCACCGAGGCGGTGGCCGGCGGTAATTCGGTTTGCCGCGCCACCGGGTCGGCCTTGAGCAGCACGCGGCCATCGGCTGCAGTGACGGCGTACTTGTAGCGCGGGCCAGCTTCCACGCGCGGCAGAAACAGTTCCCAGAAGCCGCCGATACGCTGGCGCATCGGGTGCAGCCGCACGTCCCAGCCATTGAAGTCACCAACCACGGCCACGCGTTGCGCATGCGGTGCCCACACTGCAAAGCGCACGCCGGGCACTTCGCCACATTGCACATGCTGCGCGCCCAGCGCGCGGCGCAGCGCCTGACCATCGCCAGCGGCGATCTGCAGCAACAGCGATTCGTCCAGTGTGACCGCGAACGCGTACGGGTCTTCGATCTCCTGCACCATGTCCGGCCACACGATGCGCAGCCGGTACGGCCCTTCGATCGACAGGATGCCTTCAAAGACGCCGTCAATCGCGCTAGCCTGCATGCGTGCCAGCAACTTGCCGCGCGAGTCGATCAACCCCATCGCCTCGGCCCCCGGCGCCAGCACACGCACTTGGCGGCGCCCATCGGCGAGCGGGTGCGGCCCAAGGACCGCAAAGGCGTCGACCGGCAATCCATCGGCCAGCGCTTGCAGGGTCTGCGACATCTCCGAGATCCCTTCCGTGGTCACGCCGTCTGCTTCCCTGTCCTGCTCCTGCCCGCCCTGCCGTTCGCTCATGACACCGTCGCAAGCGCAGGCGCGATTGCAGCGGTGCGTTCGTAGAGAGAGAGATATTTGTTGCCCGCCACGTCCCAACCGCTGGGACGCAGCATCGCTGCGCGCCGCATCGCCGCCAGCAGGCCAGGCAGGCGGAACGTGCGGAAGGCGCGCTCCAGACAACGGCGCAAGGCTTCGACGCTGGCGTGCTGGAACAGGAAGCCGGTCACGCCGTCGTCTACGGTGTCGATCAGCCCGCCGGTGGCGTGTGCGATCGGCAGGCAGCCGAAGCGCTGCGCGTACATCTGGCTCAAGCCGCAGGGCTCGAAGCGCGAGGGCATCAGCAGGAAATCGGCACCGGCGAACATCCGCCGCGCCAGGCCTTCCTCGAACCCGATGAAGGCACCCACCTGGCCCGGATAGCGCCGGGTCAATTCGGCCACCTGGCGCTCGATGTCAGGCTCGCCACCGCCGATCACTGCGATCTGGCCACCGGCCGCTACGATCTGTGGGGCGACCTCGCAGATCAGGTCCAGGCCCTTTTGGTGCACCAGCCGCGATACCACCGCAAACAACGGGCCGGTGCTTTCGCGCAGCCCGAACGCCTTGCGCACTTGCGCTGCATTGTCCTGACGGCCCTGCCACTGGTTCACGCTGAAGTGCGAATCCAGGTATTCGTCGGTGCGCGGATCCCAACTGGCGTCGATGCCGTTGACGATGCCGGTGAGCGCGCCCTTGGCGGCGCGACCGGCCAGCAGCCGGTCCAGGCCGCACCCCTGGGCCGGGCCGGTGATCTGCTTTGCGTAGCTGACGCTGACCGTGTTGACGTGATCGGCGTTGACGATGCCGCCGCGCAGGAACGACATCTGCCCGTAAAACTCCAACTCCGCCACTCGCTCGGCGGGAATGCCCAGCGCGCCCGCCATCGAATACGGCACCAAGCCCTGATAGGCCAGGTTATGGATGGTCAGCAGGCACGGTGTGGTGCCGCCGGACCAACGCACGTAGCCGGCCGCCAGCGCGCACGGCCAGTCGTTCAGATGCAGCAGGCGCGGCTTCCAGCCCAGCCCGGCATGGCCGGCGGCAATGTCCGCGGCGGCATGCGACAAGGTGGCGAAACGGATCGCGTTGTCTTCGAATTCCGAACCGCTGGTGCTCACATACGGCGAGCCGTCGCGTTCGAACAATTCCCTGGACAGCAGGATGTAGATGGGCAGCCCGTCGGACTGCACGATGCGGCCGATGTCGCAGGCCGGCAGCGCGGCATGCGCCAGGACACGGCCGACGATCTCCACCTTACCGGCGCGCTCGAGCACTGCGCGGTAGCCGGGGATCAGCACGCGCACGTCGTAGCGATGGCGCAGGGCGCGCGGCAGCGCGGCGGCGACATCGCCCAGACCACCGGCCTTGATGAAGTCCGCCATCTCCGACACCACGAACAAGACGCCACGCGTGTCTGCCAGCGACACCGGCAAGCGCTCGTGGTGACGAATGAAACGGCCGAGCGCATCGCGCGGTCGACCGCCCTTCTTCAACGCCGGGAGCATCGTGCTGCGCTCTA
The DNA here is from genome assembly GCF_004136375.1 of Xanthomonas oryzae pv. oryzae. Lineage (NCBI taxonomy): Bacteria > Pseudomonadati > Pseudomonadota > Gammaproteobacteria > Lysobacterales > Lysobacteraceae > Xanthomonas > Xanthomonas oryzae. The sequence goes on along the minus strand of NZ_CP031697.1, from coordinate 107,872 downwards.
AACGTGCGGTAGTAGCATGAAGCGGCATCATGGCAACCATGGAACATCTGTCGTAATGTTGGTGGAGACGGAAAACGGCGAAGCGAAAACCGCCGTCTGCCGATTCAGCCAGACGACATGCTACGAGTGAGGAGCGGGGACAACCCGCGTACTCGACGATGAATTTACACCCCGACCAAATAAAATATGCGTGAACACGTGCTGACTTTTTTGCAACAGCCCAAATTCCTTTACGCACAGTTGCGCAGGCGCGCATGCATAAGCGCCACATTGCAGTGAGATGACATCCCCGTATCGATGCGCACGCAGTGACATGCACCGAATGCGGGAAAAATCGGCCGCGTTCGCCATCATCTGGATAACTTGTTCATTGATGCACTGGATCGTCCATTGCGACCTCGCTTCGCCTGTTGCCTGCATGCTGCGGGTGCGCGCTGCGGCCCGGCTTGCTCAAGCACACCGTCGGCGCGCCGATAACGAGCGTTAGCAGAAGACTTTTCGAGACCCTGGCGCATGGCAGACCAGCCCGAATCCCCAAGCCGTCCACGTGGCGGGCTGCGCCGCCTGTTGCCCTGGAGCGGCGCGGACACTGCGCGCACGGCCACGACTGTGCACACCGTGATCAACGGCGAGCGCGGCGGCCAGGGCCTGGCCGCGCATCAACTGGTACCGGCCAAGGCCAAGTCCGGCGCACACGATCCCGCCGCCGCCACCGCATTGCTGATACGGCTGTTTTCGCATGCCGCGCATCCGGAGGCACTGCTGCTCGCCTTCGCCGAAGGCATCACCAGCCTGCACGGCGAACTCGGCGACATGGGTGTGCGCCTGAGCGCGGCCTATGCGGCGGGCGACTGGCCCGGCTACGGCCGTGCCTTGCGTCAGCTGATCGACAAGTACATCCGCACCATCGACATTGGCGATTCGCTGGCCGAAGGCCGCACCGAGGCCGAGCAACTGCGCGATCTGTTGCGCCACGCACTAGGCAATGCACTGGCCACCCTGTTGCAGCGCAGCCCGGAGCTGGCCGAAGAGGCGCAGACGCTGGCATCGGCGCTGCGCCATTGGCGCCCGGGCCACGAGTTGCTCACGCTGGAACAGCGCCTGCGCGAGCTCAGCCATCAGATCGGCCTGCGTGCCGAAGATGCCAGCGAACAGCAGAACCTGTTATTGGGCTTATTCGATCTGTTGCTGGAGAACGTCGGCGAACTCCTCGATGATCGCAGCTGGTTGCAAGGCCAGATCTCGGTGGTGCGGCAGCTGATTTCCGGCCCGCTGGACGTCAGCTCCATCGAACAAGCCCGCGGCACCTTGCGCGAGGTGATCTACAAACAAGGCCTGCTCAAACAGGGCATCGCCGAGTCCAAGACCGCCATGCGCGAAATGATGGTGTCCTTCGTCGATCGGCTGGATGGCATGGCCACCAGCACCGGCGAATACCATGACCGCGTGGCCGGTTATTCGCAGGCGATTGGCGAAGCACGCGGCATTCCCGACCTCAACCGGCTGCTGCAGGATCTGCTGCAGGACACCGCCGGTGTGCAGGCACAGGCGCTGGCGGCGCGCGACGAGCTGCTTTCGGCACGGCGGCAGGTGGAAGATTGCGAACAACGCATCGCCTCGCTCGAGCAGGAGCTCAAGGACGTGGCCGGCCTGGTGCGCGAAGACCAGCTCACGGGCGCGCTCAACCGACGCGGCTTTGAAGAACTGTTCCAGCGCGAAGCGGTGCGCACCCAGCGCAGCGGCCAGCCGCTGTGCGTGGCGATGCTGGACCTGGACGATTTCCGCCGCCTCAACGAGACCCACGGCCACGCCGGCGGCGACGCCGCGCTGCGCCACACCGTGGACGTGGCCAAGGCCGTGCTGCGCACCACCGACGCCATCGCCCGCTTCGGCGGCGAAGAATTCGTCCTGCTGCTGCCGGATTCGACCATCTTCGAAGCCAGCGCGGCAGTGATCCGCCTGCAGCGCGCATTGTCGCAACGCTCGCTGCTGCATGACGACGTGCGCGTGTTCATCAGCTTCAGTGCCGGCGTGGCACTCCGCGGGACCGACGAAACCCAGGACGACGTCATCCGCCGCGCCGACCGCGCCATGTACGACGCCAAGTCGGCCGGCAAGAACCGGGTGATCAACGCCGATTAATCGCCCTGCCAACGCAGCGTCAGGTAATCCACCACCTGTGCGGTCTGGGGCTGGGCGAGAAATCCATGGCGAAACAGCATGCAGCCGCGTATCTGCGGCAAGGCAGCATTGAGATCCAACTGGCGGGCGATCTCGGGGACACCGCCTGCGACAGTCCAGTCCGGCTCCAATGCACTGGATGTACCCACCTTGTAGAGCGCCATGCCGATGTAGAGCTGCACACGCCCGGTGCCAACGGTGTCGGCCCACCAGCGCGCGATGACGTCGTAACGTACGATCTGCCGCGCAAACGGCCAGTAGATCTGCGGGACGATGTAATCGATGAGCTCTTCGCGCACCCAGCGTCGGGTGTCGGCATAGGCGACATCGAACGAAGGCGCGCCTGCCTGCGTGTCCGATCCCCGAGGGTCGTCCTGCCGATTGCGCCATACGCCTGCCGGACTGAAACCGAACGCCACGCTTGGCCGGATCGCCCGAATGGTCGTGCCTACATCGCGGATCAATCGATAGGTGTTGTCGCGTCGCCAATCGCCTTTGTCGGCGAAACCTGCTCCTTGGCGCGCGTAGGTCTGGGCATCGTCCAGTGGCGACTGGGCAGTTTCGCTGTAGAAATAATCATCGAACTGCACACCATCCACGTCGTAATGGACAATCAGTTCCGCCACGACGGCGCAGATCCAGCGACGGACGGCCGGAATGCCCGGATCAAGCACCAGCCGGTCGGCGGCCACGCCCACCCACTCGGGATGCTGCACATACACGCTGGGTGGCGAATCGCTCGCCGCAGTGCGCAACATCTCCAGCGTGGCCTGGCTGATGTCGGTCGATACACGATAAGGATTGAGCCAGGCATGGACCTGGATGCCACGTGCATGTGCGTGACGGAGCAAGAACGCCAATGGATCGAAACCTGGGTCTTTCCCGAGCACGCCCGTCAGCACCTGCGACCACGGCAGGATCCTTGATCGGTAGAGCGCATCGGCGCATGGCTTGACCTGGAAGACCAGCGTATTGAGATGCAGCGCTTGGGCTTGATCGAGAATGGTCAGCAATTCCTGCTGCTGGGCCATGACACGCGCGACCGGATCGGCCATCTGCGCCGATACCGCGCTTGGCCAATCGAGATTGAGCACACTCGTCACCCAGGTGGCCCGCATCTGGCGTTGTCCGGGGAGAGCTGACCGCGCCGGGGCACCGGTCGTGCTCGCCGCAATTGCAGCTGCCCCCAAACTCAAAAAGCGCCTGCGCCCGATCATTGCGCCCGCGCGGATCGGTTCGGCGCGCGCGCCATTGGCAGCATTCGCCGAGTCTGCCTGCGCGGATCCGCCCGCATGAGCGCGATCATCGATCCTCTTCTGCATGCTGCACCCAATCGGTTGTCTGTCCTGGGAACCGGCCGACGTGGTCGGACACAGGGCAATGCCAGCGCAATCCGCTCATACCGCAGATGATCTGTCGCAAGCTTAACAAGCACCACAGGCAAGCGCAGTCAGATAATCGGCAGCATGCACATCAATTCGCTTGCCGCCTCAGCAATCAGCCAAGGCACCGGATCACTGCACGTTCTTGCTGCCGCGCAGCGTCTGAAACAGCATCACCGCGCCCAGCACGACGGCACCGGCGACCACGCCAACCAGGATGTTGCCCAGCGCTTCGACCAGCCAGCCCATGCTGCCGGACGACGTGGCCAGATCCACCACCAGGTGATGCAGCGCCGGGATGTTGTGCACCAGGATGCCGCCGCCGACCAGGAACATCGCCAGCGTGCCGGCCACCGACAGGAACTTCATCAACCATGGCGCCGCCACCAGGATGCCGCGACCCATGGCCGCCAGCGCGGCGCCTTTCTTGGTCAGGTACAGGCCCAGGTCGTCCAGCTTCACGATCGCCGCGACCACACCGTACACGCCGATGGTCATCGCCAGCGCAATGGCCACCAGCACCACCACCTGCTGCCCGAACGACACTTCGGTCACCACGCCAAGCGAGAGCACGATGATCTCTGCCGACAGAATGAAGTCGGTGCGGATCGCGCCCTTGACCTTGTCCTTTTCCAACGCCACCACGTCCACGTTCTGGTCGGCCAGCGCGCGAGTGCGTTCGGCATGCCGCTGCGCCTGTTCCTCGTCGTTGTGCAGGAACTTGTGCGCCAGCTTTTCCACGCCCTCGAAGCACAGGTAGGCGCCACCGATCATCATCAACGGCATTACCAACGGGACGTTGTAGCCGCGCCCGCGCAGCCAGGCTTCCAGCGCGCTGATCGCCAGCGCCGCCGGCACCAGGATCATCTTGTTGACCAGCGAGCCCTTGGCCACCGCCCACACCACCGGCAACTCGCGGTCGGCAGTGACGCCGGTGACCTGTTGCGCGTTGAGCGCCAGATCGTCGCCGAGCACGCCGGCGGTCTTCTTGGCCGCAACCTTGGTCAGGATGGAAACGTCGTCCAGCAGCGTGGCGATGTCGTCGAGCAGGGTGAACAGGCTGGCACCGGCCATGCAAAGATCCTTCTTGGGTGTACGTGATTCTCGCCGATTCGGCGCCCACGCAGGGTGATGAGCAGCCATTGCACGGTTGCTACCTGCCGTTGCTGGAGCGATGCCAGCAGCGCCGCGTGCGCGCTTGCGGTCGGTCGTGCCGACCTTGGGCAGGCGTGCGTGCAGCGTGCAGGAGCGCACGGATTCACCAAGCGACGACCCGGCACTGGCCACACTCGCCGCCTGCATGACGCCCCGGAGATGGCCTTGATTCAGAACGACCCGCACCGCGCGCCAGCCCAGGCCACAGGGCCGGCAGATCACGCCGTGGTCGGCGGAATGAGCCGGCGCACGCAGATACTGCGCTTGTTGTTGCGCTATCGCGGCTCGGGCGTGTTCGCCGGCATGCATCTGGATCCGGCGGCCATCAACGAATACGAAGTGCCCGCAGAAGGCACACCGGACCAGTTCGTCTCCGACCTTGAATCGCTCGGCCCCACCTTCGTCAAGCTAGGCCAGATGCTATCCACCCGGCCGGACATCGTGCCGCCGGAGTTCGCCACCGCACTGGAACGCATGCAGGAGAACACCAGCTCGGTGCCGGTGGAGCACATCCGCCAGATCATCGAAGAAGAACTCGGTGTGTCGGTCAACAAGGCGTTCTCGCATTTCGACCCGGTACCGCTGGGCTGCGCCTCGTTGGCGCAAGTGCACCGTGCCGCGTTACGCGACGGCACGCCGGTGGCGATCAAGGTGCAAAAACCCGAAGTGGCCGCACAGGTGCGCTCGGACATGGAGGTGCTCAAGAGCTTCGCGACCGCTGCAGACCGCCTCACCGGCATCGGTCGCCGGGTGCGCTTTGCCGATTGGCTAGGCGAATTCGGCAAGACGCTGCGCGCCGAACTCAACTACCAGGACGAGGCTGAAACGCTGGTGCGCTTCGGCAAGCACCTCAAACCGTTTCCACAGTTGTGGGTGCCGCAACCGATCTGGGACCTGAGCAGCCGCCGCGTCCTGACCATGCAGCTGGCCGAAGGCGTGCGCGTGGACAAAATCTCCGGGCTGCGCCGCACCGAACAGCCGATGGATGGCTTGGCTGCCGAACTGGTCAAGGGGTATCTGGACCAGATGTTCGTGCATGGCGAAATCCACGCCGACCCGCACCCAGGCAACCTGCGCGTGCTGCAGGACGGGCGCCTGGCCATTTTCGACCTGGGCATGGTGGCGCACGTGCCGCCGCGCTTGCGCGAGCGCTTACTCAAATTATTGTTCGCCGCCGTCGATGGCCGCGGCGAAGAAGTGGCCGAAGAGACCATCGCGCTCAGCACGCGGCTGGAGGATTACGACGAAGAACGCTACCAGCGCGAGACCGGGCAGATGATCGCGCGCTATGCAGCGCACGATGCCACCTCCGAAGGCCGCGTGGTGCTGGACCTGGTGCGCATCGCCACCTCCACCGGTCTGCGTACGCCGCCGGAACTGAGCCTGCTCGGCAAGACGCTATTGAATCTGGAAGGCGTGTGCCGCGCCTTGTCGCCCACGCTTGACACGCGCCGCATCGTCGAACGTCATCTGCAACACGTGATGCGCGCACGCCTGAAAAAATCCATGTCCGCCGCCAACCTGGCCAGCGAGGCGATGGAATTGCAGCATCTGGTGCGCGAAGGCCCGCGCCGCATCTCGGAGATTCTGTCGCTAGCTGCGGAAAACCGCCTGCAGATGCGCGTCACCGGGCTGGAAGAATCGCATCTGATGGAAAGCCTGCAGAAAATCGCCAACCGCGTTGCAGCGGGTATCGTCACTGCTGCGCTGATCATGGCCTCGGCGCAGATGATGCGCATCGACACCGGCTTGAAGTTGTGGGGATATCCCGCGATCGCGATGGTGCTATTCCTGCTTGGCGTTGTGCTGGGGCTGGGCATCGTGGTCAGTGCACTGCTGTTCGACCGCCGCGTGCGAGCGCGCGAAGAGCGTGGGCATCGTTAGGGAACCTCTGAACAACGCACCACAAATGCGAGACACTATTTGTTCGGAATGAGGAGGCATCCATGCAACTGACGTTCGGTGACGCCGAGGGCCTGGGCAAGCGCAAGCAGACCCGGCGCGAGATCTTCCTTGCGGAGATGGAGCGCATCGTGCCGTGGAAGCGACTGCTTGCCCTGATCGAGCCGCACTATCCGGTGTCAGGACGACCGGGTCGGCAGCCGTACGCGCTGGCGACGATGTTGCGGATTCATCTGTTGCAGCAGTGGTATGCGTTGAGCGATCCGGCGATGGAAGAGGCATTGCACGAGATCCCGACCCTGCGGCGTTTTGCCCAGCTCGGCGGCTTGGATAACGTTCCAGACGAGACCACGATTCTCAACTTTCGCCGTTTGCTGGAAACCCACGGCATTGCCGCTCGGATGCTGGAAGCGGTCAACGCCCATTTGTCGCGCAAGGGGCAGAGCCTGCGGTCGGGCACGATCGTCGATGCGACGCTGATCGCTGCGCCCAGTTCGACCAAGAATGCCGATCGTGCGCGCGACCCTGAGATGCATCAGACCAAGAAGGGCAACCAGTGGTATTTCGGGATGAAGGCGCACATTGGGGTGGATGAATTTTCCGGGCTGGTACACCACGTGCAGTGCACCGCAGCCAACGTGGCCGATGTCACGGTGACGCACGCATTGCTGCACGGCAAGGAAGACAGCGTGTTCGGCGACAGCGGCTACACCGGTGCGGAAAAACGTGACGAGTTGCAGAGCTGCGAGGCTGCATTTTTCATTGCCGCCAAGCGCTCCACGATTCAAGCCATTGGCAACAAGCGCGCGCGTGCTTGGGCAGAACGTTGGGAACACTTCAAGGCAAGCGTGCGCGCGAAGGTGGAGCACCCATTCCGGGTGATCAAGCGGCAGTTCGGCTACACCAAGGTGCGCTATCGCGGCCTGGCCAAGAACACCGCACAGGTGCAGACGTTATTTGCGCTGTCGAATCTGTGGATGGTGCGCCGGCACTTGCTGCCGGCCAGGGGATAATGCTGCCTGGCGGCAGCCAAAACCGCCAGAACGTTGCAAAAATCGCACCCGACTCAGCATTTTTCCAGTCATTGAAATGCAAGAAGCTGGAATTTTAGAGGTTTGATGGGTTGTTCAGACCTTCCTTAGTTTCCAAAGATGGCGGTTCGACGGTTAATGGGCAATTGTTTCGTTCGGAACGCGAGCCAGCCCGGATACGTAGAGTCCAGAGCTCAGCATTGGCTAGACTGCCCGCATGCGACAGGCGGTGGGAAACCATATGGCAAGCGTGATGGTCGGTCATCAGATGCGCTGGTTCGTTTGTGCAACGGTTGTCTTGCTGTCTGCCAATAGTGGAATGGGAAGAGGAAGGCGCCATCCGCAACGATCTGGCGATCACCCAATAGCAAGAACGGGCTATATGCGGAATGCTTGGCGGCGCTCGAGAAGTATGCAGAGGATGCTGACAAGGATGATGATGCAGTAATAGACGGATGGACGCCGGTTTTGGCCGATCGCTACCTGGCGACCGTTCGTGCTGAAAGAACCAACATTGGTTGATGCGGCAAGGAACAGACGAGCCATCAAGGAAGTGAGCAAAACGTGGAAAGAGCAGACTGGCCACAGACGAAGATCGCGCAACGCGACTTTTCTGTGGCGGCGATATTTGTCGATAGGCGTAGCAGGCCGTGGAAGCTGTGGACATCCGATCCCGAGCGGTTCAAGGTCGCTCCGATCCATCTAATTCTACTGTGTTACTAAATACGAATCCGTTGGTAAGGTGAGACCCCGCAACACGGGCAGTGTGGGAGGCTTCTGGCGATAAGCCTAGCCAGTCCGAAGGCCAGCGTGGCAATCGAGTTGGGATGGTGACGTTGCATTGGGGCCAGACCCGCGCGGGCGGACACTTTTGGATACTGCAGGCATCTTGAATGCGACGGAGTTTTTTTTACTGCGCAGGCGCTCGCGCATCAAGAACCCGTATGCGGCGATGCACAGACTGGCGTGATGGTGAAAACCACGCCAGTTACGCCCTTCATAGTGATGCAGGCCCAACTCCGACTTCAGCTCCTGATAATCGCGTTCAATCCGCCATCGGCCTTGTGCCGTGGCAACCAGTGTCTTGACCGGCGTTTGCTTTGGTAGCGTCGAGAACCAGTAGTGGCGGGGCTCGGACTCTCCCGGCGGCCACTCGATCAGCAGCCACTGCTCGTCATGTGCCTGGCAATTGTGTGCGGCACGAACCCGCACCGCCGCGAACCGCGAACTGAGCGTTGCGTCGCTGCCCTGGCGCCAGCTGACCTGCCGATACGTCCTTGCGGGCAAGCTCTGCGCGACTTCATGTACCGAGATCGGCGCATGTGCGCTATCGCGCATCGGTCGTGTGCGGGGCCGACCGCCCTTAGGGCTGGCTGGCGGCATGGGCGCAGGTTGGTGCGATCCCCACCAGACCTTCGTGTTGCTGCGGACGCCGACCATGTACAGCAGGCCGCGTTCGCTGAGCTGGTCTCGCCAGTGGGTCTCGGTGCCGTAGGCCGCATCGGCTAGCACGACGCCTGCCGCAATCCCTGTCGCCAGCGCGCTGTCGATCTGATCCATGGCCAGCGCTGTCTTGGTCTGAAACACGACCTGATCCGGAACGCCTGCCTTCTTGCGCCGCACAGTGTCCTGAGCCCACTGCTCGGGAAGATACAGCCGATAGCCCACTGGCAGGCTGCCGTGTTCGTTGGCGATCGACAAACTCACGGCAACCTGGCAATTGTCCGTCTTGCCAAGGCGGCCGCAGTACTGGCGTGCAACACCGACCGAATGCACCCCCTTCTTTGAAAATCCCGTGTCGTCCACGATCCAGTGACACGCTGCGCTCTTCCTGCTCAGGGGCGGCAGCACCTGTGCCGCCGCCACCGCCAGCAGCGCTTGATCGCTCCAGTCGGCATCGGCCACCAGATGGTGCATCGATTGATGGGCTGAGCGCACGTTCTGCGGGTGCACCCGCGCGGCCATGGGCTCCACGCTCTTGCGCCCTCCAGGCAGTAGCAACCCCTTCAGGTACCAGTGTGCGGGCTGTTTGCGATCCGCATGGGACAGGGCGGCAGCAACTACTTCCCCGTACTGTTCAAAACGCACTTCCAGTGACCTATTCAACACAGCTCTCCCACGCGGCCTGAAGGTCTTCCAATAGTGGCACAAAGATACGATTATTTGTAACACAGTGGAACTAAGGAACCTCTGAACAACGCACCACAAATGCGAGACACTATTTGTTCGGAATGAGGAGGCATCCATGCAACTGACGTTCGGTGACGCCGAGGGCCTGGGCAAGCGCAAGCAGACCCGGCGCGAGATCTTCCTTGCGGAGATGGAGCGCATCGTGCCGTGGAAGCGACTGCTTGCCCTGATCGAGCCGCACTATCCGGTGTCAGGACGACCGGGTCGGCAGCCGTACGCGCTGGCGACGATGTTGCGGATTCATCTGTTGCAGCAGTGGTATGCGTTGAGCGATCCGGCGATGGAAGAGGCATTGCACGAGATCCCGACCCTGCGGCGTTTTGCCCAGCTCGGCGGCTTGGATAACGTTCCAGACGAGACCACGATTCTCAACTTTCGCCGTTTGCTGGAAACCCACGGCATTGCCGCTCGGATGCTGGAAGCGGTCAACGCCCATTTGTCGCGCAAGGGGCAGAGCCTGCGGTCGGGCACGATCGTCGATGCGACGCTGATCGCTGCGCCCAGTTCGACCAAGAATGCCGATCGTGCGCGCGACCCTGAGATGCATCAGACCAAGAAGGGCAACCAGTGGTATTTCGGGATGAAGGCGCACATTGGGGTGGATGAATTTTCCGGGCTGGTACACCACGTGCAGTGCACCGCAGCCAACGTGGCCGATGTCACGGTGACGCACGCATTGCTGCACGGCAAGGAAGACAGCGTGTTCGGCGACAGCGGCTACACCGGTGCGGAAAAACGTGACGAGTTGCAGAGCTGCGAGGCTGCATTTTTCATTGCCGCCAAGCGCTCCACGATTCAAGCCATTGGCAACAAGCGCGCGCGTGCTTGGGCAGAACGTTGGGAACACTTCAAGGCAAGCGTGCGCGCGAAGGTGGAGCACCCATTCCGGGTGATCAAGCGGCAGTTCGGCTACACCAAGGTGCGCTATCGCGGCCTGGCCAAGAACACCGCACAGGTGCAGACGTTATTTGCGCTGTCGAATCTGTGGATGGTGCGCCGGCACTTGCTGCCGGCCAGGGGATAATGCTGCCTGGCGGCAGCCAAAACCGCCAGAACGTTGCAAAAATCGCACCCGACTCAGCATTTTTCCAGTCATTGAAATGCAAGAAGCTGGAATTTTAGAGGTTTGATGGGTTGTTCAGACCTTCCCTAATTCCACTGTGTTACAAATAATCGTATCTTTGTGCCACTATTGGAAGACCTTCAGGCCGCGTGGGAGAGCTGTGTTGAATAGGTCACTGGAAGTGCGTTTTGAACAGTACGGGGAAGTAGTTGCTGCCGCCCTGTCCCATGCGGATCGCAAACAGCCCGCACACTGGTACCTGAAGGGGTTGCTACTGCCTGGAGGGCGCAAGAGCGTGGAGCCCATGGCCGCGCGGGTGCACCCGCAGAACGTGCGCTCAGCCCATCAATCGATGCACCATCTGGTGGCCGATGCCGACTGGAGCGATCAAGCGCTGCTGGCGGCGGTGGCGGCACAGGTGCTGCCGACCCTGAGCAGGAAGAGCGCAGCGTGTCACTGGATCGTGGACGACACGGGATTTTCAAAGAAGGGGGTGCATTCGGTCGGTGTTGCACGCCAGTACTGCGGCCGCCTTGGCAAGACGGACAATTGCCAGGTTGCCGTGAGTTTGTCGATCGCCAACGAACACGGCAGCCTGCCAGTGGGCTATCGGCTGTATCTTCCCGAGCAGTGGGCTCAGGATACTGTGCGGCGCAAGAAGGCAGGCGTTCCGGATCAGGTCGTGTTTCAGACCAAGACAGCGCTGGCCATGGATCAGATCGACAGCGCGCTGGCGACAGGGATTGCGGCAGGCGTCGTGCTAGCCGATGCGGCCTACGGCACCGAGACCCACTGGCGAGACCAGCTCAGCGAACGCGGCCTGCTGTACATGGTCGGCGTCCGCAGCAACACGAAGGTCTGGTGGGGATCGCACCAACCTGCGCCCATGCCGCCAGCCAGCCCTAAGGGCGGTCGGCCCCGCACACGACCGATGCGCGATAGCGCACATGCGCCGATCTCGGTACATGAAGTCGCGCAGAGCTTGCCCGCAAGGACGTATCGGCAGGTCAGCTGGCGCCAGGGCAGCGACGCAACGCTCAGTTCGCGGTTCGCGGCGGTGCGGGTTCGTGCCGCACACAATTGCCAGGCACATGACGAGCAGTGGCTGCTGATCGAGTGGCCGCCGGGAGAGTCCGAGCCCCGCCACTACTGGTTCTCGACGCGACCAAAGCAAACGCCGGTCAAGACACTGGTTGCCACGGCACAAGGCCGATGGCGGATTGAACGCGATTATCAGGAGCTGAAGTCGGAGTTGGGCCTGCATCACTATGAAGGGCGTAACTGGCGTGGTTTTCACCATCACGCCAGTCTGTGCATCGCCGCATACGGGTTCTTGATGCGCGAGCGCCTGCGCAGTAAAAAAAACTCCGTCGCATTCAAGATGCCTGCAGTATCCAAAAGTGTCCGCCCGCGCGGGTCTGGCCCCAATGCAACGTCACCATCCCAACTCGATTGCCACGCTGGCCTTCGGACTGGCTAGGCTTATCGCCAGAAGCCTCCCACACTGCCCGTGTTGCGGGGTCTCACCGTACCAACGGATTCGTATTTAGTAACACAGTAGAACTAATGCCGGGACTGAACACCTAGGGCCTGTTAACACATCCGAAGCCCATCGACGACCAGAACGAAGCTGAGGAATCTAAGGAACATGACATCCAGCTTCTCGAAGCGCGTGAAAATCCGTCGGTAGCCCTTCAAGCGACGGAACAGCCTCTCCACTTCGTTGCGCCGCTTGTACATTTCCTTGTCGTACTCCCAAGGATCGACCCGATTGGACTTGGGTGGAACCACCGGCACGAAGCCAAGATCGAGCGCCAACTGGCGGGTTTCATTGCCTTCGTAAGCGCGATCCATCAGCAGATGAACCGGCCGCTCCACTGGCCCCAGGTGTTCAAGCAACGCGCGGCCTGCGGGTGCGTCAGGTGCGTTGCCAGGCGTCAATCCGAACGTGATGGCTGTTCGAGCATCTGCGGCAACCATATGAATTTTGGTGTTCCATCCGCCGCGCGATTTCCCGATGGATTGTGGGCCGTTTTTTTTAATGCGCCAGTGCCATCCGGATGCACCTTGATGCTGGTGGAGTCCAGCGAGACCGCTTCGATTTTGATGCGCACGATCTGGCAGGTCTGCAATTGGGCGAACATCCGGTCCAGCACACCGGACTTGGCCCAACGGTTAATGCGCGTGTACACCGTATGCCAGTTGCCAAAGCGCTCGGGCAGACCGCGCCATTTGCAGCCATGCTCTGCGACGTAAAGAAGGGCGTTGACTACCTGCAGGTTGGTCATGCTGACATTGCCGCGTTGCAAAGGTAGGCAATGCTCGATGAGTGCAAATTGTGCTGGCGTGATCTCCATGCCCAATAGTTTAATCGCTCGAGACATTAATGTTAACAGGCCCTAGTAAGACCGTCTGGATGTGGTTCGCTGCCGCTGCGGCAATCCTGCTTCTGGTGTTATTTGTCGGCTGGGCCATGTTGGGTTACTTCCGCCGCGAACTCTCCACCGTCAAGGAAGAGCTGCAGCGCTACGAGAACGCCATGCGTGTCCTCCAAGCGTATTCCGCATCCGATGCGGTCATTTGCGATGGCTGCGTGTGCGTGAATGTCGATCCAAACGGACAGCGGACAGGCGACAAGCACCAGTATCGGCAAGCCAAACCGCGCCCCCAGCAGTGAGGTCTGAGCTCGCCCAACTCAGTCTTCCGAGACAGGCGCGCCATCGCCCGCATCGCGTTCCATCGCCGTACCTGGGCGACTGAAGCGGATTTCCTGCGGCGACTGCAAGGCAATGCTGGCTGTTGCCATGCGCTGCAGCAGCGCGAAGAACAGCTCGCTGCGCACGCCATACGAATCGCGTGGACTGCGCACGTAGGCGAACGAATTGAAATTGACGTGCCCGCCGGCCAACGAATCGATGAACACCGACGGCGCCGGCTCGGCCAGCACCTTTTCGTGCTCGGCGAACAATGCCAGCAGCACGTCGCGCACCTTGGCCACGTTGGTTTCCAGAGGCACCGAGAACTGCAACTGCACACGGCCCATCGGATTGGACAGCGTCATGTTACGCACGCTCTTGGTGATCAACTCCGAGTTGGGAACAATCAACGTGGAACGGTCGCCCACCTGGATTTCGGTCGCGCGCACGCTGATCTTGCGGACATCGCCTTCCTGATCGCCGATGCGCACCCAGTCGCCGATCTTCACCGGCCGCTCGGCCAGCAGGATCAACCCCGACACGAAGTTCTGCGTGATCGCCTGCAGACCAAAACCAATACCCACCGACAACGCACTCAACACCAGCGCCAGCCGCCTCAAATCCAGACCCAGCGCCGTGAGCCCCCACACCGCCACGATCAACCAGCCCAGATAACGCGCCGCGGTGCTGATCGAATTGCGCGCTCCCGCATCCAGTTCGGTCTTGGGCAGATAGGTGCTGAGCAGCCACCTCTGCACGATATGGACCAGACCCATGCCGAGCAGAAACACACACAGCGCTCTGGCCACGTCGCCGGGCGTGATGACAAGTTCCTTGCCAATTGCAATACCGTGCGAAACGTTTTCCAACCAGCCGGTCACTGCGGCGAGGTTGGCGCCGTACGGCGTCACCAGCGCGGCAATGCCAAGCAGCATCAGCAGCACGCGTACTGCCGCAGAGATCAATAACCCCACCTGCACCAACCGCCCGTTGCCGACACTCAGTGCATGCGACAGCGCACGGCTGAAACGGCTCTCCGGCTTGAACACCCAGGTCGTCAGGTCGTCGGCAAACATCACCAGTAGCGCGAGCACGCTGCACACCAGGGTGATCCAGATGATCTGCTGCTCGACGAACAGTGCCAGATTGATGTAGCCGAACAAGGCCGCCACCAACGCGAAGATCACCGCCAGATGGCCCAGCAGACGGATCAGCACGATGTAACCGCCGCCACGCGACACCACCGGCGGTGGTGCACTGCTGTCCGCATCGGCCGCACCCACGTTTGCGGCATGAGCGCGCAACGACAGGGTCAGGCCAGACAGTGCCGACAGGATCAATCCCGCATACAACAGCGCCGCAACCGCATCGGTAGCGATGGTCAATGCGCTGCTGCTGCGCGCCACGTCGTTGATTCTGATCGCCATCCCGCTGAACCAGCTCACCGCGGCCGTGGCAAGACAATGCACGCGCAAACGATCGACAGTGGCATCGTCCAACGGGAACAGACGCCAGGTGGGCTGGTGCTTCATCAACAGGCTGGCGCTTAGCGAACCGACGAAGGCCGCCACGCAACTGATCACCACAAATGCACTCAGCAGCTGCTCCAGATCCGTCGGCAGCTCGCTCAGTGCGCGGACGCTCTCGGCCAACGCCCCTGCCGCCATGCCCAGCGTCAGGGTGCCCACCAACAAAAACCACAGTGCGAGGCCGGAGCGCCGCAAGCGGCCAACGGGCGCACGCGAGGCCGCATACCGCCGCCCCAGATGACGCAGGAAAATGCGCAACGGAAATGCCAGCATCAATGCCCCCAGCGTCCCGATCACCGGACCGGCGACGCCGTTGGTCGCTGCGCCGGTGCGCAACGCCTGTACGGCCTTGTCGGACAGCGCCTGCAGGCGCGTGCGGTCGTCGGGCCATTGCTGCGCGATCTCATTCCCTAGCGCGGGCGACAGCGGCGAGGCAACGCGCGCAGAGAGCTTCTCGCTGAACCGCTGGGCGCGCTCGCCTTCGAGCCGGTCGGCGAGATCCTTGGCATCCAGTGCCAGCAGGTTCGCCCGCTTGAGCTCGGCATCCAGCCCGTTGCGTTCCCGCGTGAGCGCGCGGCGGTGGTCGCGTAGATCTGGTGGGTCGGTCTTCTGCTCTTCGCCAAGCCCGGCCAACCGGACAGACAGTTCCTTCAACGGCGGCTCCAGCGAGCGCGCCAGATCCTGGGCCTGGCGCTGCGCGCCGGTGACATCGTCAGCCAGCTTGCGCAGCTGGTCGGTGTCGGATTTTTCCATCCCCGCTTCGGCTTGGGTCAGCACCTTTTGCATGCTGTCCAGTTGGGTCTGCGCGGCCTCCAGCACCGTGTCCTCGTCCTGGGCCAAAGCCGTGCCAACACAGACCATCCACAGCGCGGCCAGCAACAACAGACGCCGCAACAAGCCCCGGCGGGCACCACAGGTAAATCGGAATTCGGACACAGGCAGGCATCGAACAGGCGCGGGCGACCGCGGGTGCCGGCATCTTAAGGCACCGCCCTTGATTGAGCCGATCGCCCGGCATCGTTGATTCAGCCGCGGCAGGTCTGCATCCGCGCACCGATCGGACGATCTCGCTGCACCGCGGCGATGGCGGCAGAGGACCCTGCTAGCGCATGAATGGGCATACCGCGTTGTCACTTTGCGACAACACGCGGCTGACGCAGAATCGAACCACCGCTGCGGCAGACGTAGCGGATGACCGCGAAGGAGACACTCTATGCAGATTCAGATCCAGACCGACAATCACGTGCCGCACGACCCGTCTGTTGTGGCGCATGTCGAAAAGACCTGCACCGCCCAGCTGGCGCATTTCGCCAGCGACATCACCCGTGTGGAAGTGCATTTGCGCGATGAAAACGGCCAGCGCGGCGGCGCGGCGGATCGAACCTGCAGCATCGAGGCGCACGTCGCCGGCCTGCCGCCGATCGCGGCCACCAATAGCGCCGAAACGACGGCCTCTGCCGTGACCGGAGCTGCGCGCAAGCTGCGCACTGCCATCGAACATGCGCGCGGCAAGCAGCACTCCAAGGCCACCGCCCCGCCGCCGGACATGCTGTGATCTGATCTGGAGGTTGGCACATGGCCTCGGCGGCTGCCAACCTTTGCGGCGATGGCACCGTGGCACGTCACCTAGCGATGCACGAAGCGCTCCCGCAAACGCTGTGACGGTTGCTACTAATAAGTCAGTAAATTAGGGAACAAATGTCGGTGTCTGCTGTCCAACCATCCATGAAGAAGAGAGACGGCCGCTTGGTATCGCGGGCAGCGCTGGAAGAAATGCGCCTGATGGCGTTGCAACGGATTGGCGAAGGCGAATCGCCAGCCGAAGTGGCCTCGTCGTTCGGGCTGCATCGCGGCTGGGCGTACAAGGTGCTGGCCGAGCACAGGCGGGAGGCGCTGGGGCTTTGATGGAACGCAAGGGCAGCGGTCGCCCGCGGACGTTGACGCCGGCGCAGGAGCGCCAGGTGTTGGGCTGGGTCAATGGCAAGAACCCTGGCCAGCATGGCTTCGCCTTCGGTCTGTGGACGCGGCAGGTAGTGCGTGAACTGATCCAGAAGAAATGTGCCGCAAGGTTGAGTCTGGCCAGCGTCGGGACGTTGCTGGCGCGGCTGGGGCTGAGCCCACAGAAGCCGCTGCAACACGCCTATCAGCGCGATCCACTGGCGGTAGCACAGTGGCAGGAGCAGACGTCCCCGGCGATCGTGAAGCACGCCAAGCGGGAAAAGGCCGAGATTGACTTCTGGGACGCGTCTGGCTTCCGTGCCGATGCGGTGCAAGGACGGACGTGGGCCGTCAAGGGCGTCACCCCGGTTGTCGCGGTGCCGGGGCAGCGCCAGAGCATCAGTGCGGCCTCGGCGGGAACAGCAAGGGCGGGTTCTGGTTCGCCGTGTACAGCGGCGGCTTGAACGGTGAATTGTTCGTGGACCTGCTCAAGCGAATGGATGAAAGGCCGTCGCCGTCCAATCCATCTGGTGCTTGATGGTTTGCCTGCTCACAAGACCCGTGGCGTGCGCGATGACGTGGACAGCCTGAAGGGCAGGCTGACGCTGCATTTCCTGCCGGGTGACGCGCCGGACTTGAATCCCGACGAGATTGGTGTGGAGCTACACCAAGCGCACGGGCGTAGCGCGCAGCCCGCTGCGCAGTGGCGGGAAGCTGGCCGATCGGGTGCATGATCAGTTATCCGACATTGCAGCTCGACCAGAATTGGTGCGCTCGTTCTTCAGGCATCCAAGTGTCGCCTATATTTCTGACTTATGAGTATGCGTAGATTTCGACAGCAAACAGATCAGACTCGCCTTGCGCAATTCAGCTTTCGATATCCATTACTTACCGATAGATTCGTCAGTCAGCCCTTTCAGGTGCCGGGCAGCTCCCAGGTGCGTCAACCGTAATTGCAAACGCCCAAATAATAGCCAACTGCTGCAGTTTTCCATGATCGCAGCAATGCAATCGCTCGACAGTGGCATGGCCACGGACCGACGCATTCACTCGATTTCCCTAATCCAGCCAAGCTCGCCCTGGTCCGCAGGATTCGGCAGCGTGTGGCTTGCATGCGAATAAGGGGATGCGCAGAAGCAGATAGGTCGCAGCGCTGGTAGGGAAAACACCGCTCAAACAGCTGTCTGCAGCCTTGGTGCGGTTACACCTTGTTGGCTTCGCGATCTTGGTACTCGGAAATGCTGCCAGCTGCTCTCCATGCCACACCACGCGCGCTGGGCGAGCGCTCAAACCATCTACGCCGTCAATCGGCACGGGCACCGACGTCCATCAACCAACGCATGTCGCAGCGCTGCCGGTACACGTGCACCCGTCTTCGCCCCTGCAAAGACGAACGCACCAGAAAACATATTTGCCCGACACATACAAATTGATTGTTCGGATATGGAATGATCGTTTCGCCAAGCGCGCGTCAAGATTGTGTGGATTCATGCGAACTTCAAGCTCGCCGACGACGATGAAACATACCACCCAAGGTCGCCGTGGACAGCAAGGACGCCTGGGCGCATCGATTGCGAGCGAAGAAGTCACGCTCTAGTTGCACGGGCAGCGGAGCGCAGCATATGCACCCTGCCGGGTCGGCGTGCCGCACGTGACGCATGATTGTCCGGTCGACGCGTCTGGCTGCCAATAGCGACCCACACGCTGCAATCAAGACCCTCGCCGCCACGCCCGTCCTGATGAGGTACCCATCGTCCGGCACCGGCGATCAATCACCCTGCAAGACCGGGCGACTGCATGCCGATATCCCCCCCAACGCGAGGACATGCCGTGAAGAACATCCGTTCAGCCAGTACCTCCCACCAACCGCAAGCGACAAGCGGCCACATTGCGATCGAGATACAGGCACAACGACGCAACGATGGATCGACGCCGAGGATCGATTCTCCCCTCTCCTCCCTGCCGCCCAGACCTGCGGGACGACGCAATAGCACAGGAAGCGACAGCAGATATGAAACCGACAACGAGGCAAACCTGTCTCCCTATGGAGGTCCGCGGCTGCATGCTTCGCTGCGCGGGGAAGAGAGCAGCAGCGAGCGGTTCTATGACGCCGAAGACTCCTTGGAACCATCAGCTCCACCGTCCCAGGAACACGCTGCACAACATGGCTTCCAAGCGCATGCATCCGCCTCTGCGACAGGCACTGCGCGCTTGAGCGCACTGGCTGCGTCAGTCCGTGCAGGTGCAACGCATGGAGTCACCACCCTCTGTAGACCCACCGCGACTGCGGTCGCAGCGGCGACGCGCGGCATCATACCGATCAGCTTCGACAAACAATACCTGGGCGCTGCGCTGGGACATCTCGTGCACCAGACCACCTCCGTGGGTCCAACCACGTTCGTGCGCGAGTTGATAGGCGAAGCGATGTTTGCCGCGTTTCGCCACCTCCCACCCGAAGCGGTCGTCGCCATGCAGGCGGTGTCGGGCACGCTGCATCTGGCGCTGCATACGCTGCGGCGCAACCGCGAGAACCGCAATCCGGACGCCGCCGCCCGAGGCTTTCACAACCTTAATCTTGAACAGTGGGAAGCGCTGTCCGAAGACGAACGTCATCACAAGAGGGGCGAGCAGCAACATTATTCGGATCTGGTCACCCGGCTCGCGCTGACCGGCATCTTGAGCAATATCGCCATCGGCGCTGCAGGCAAGGCTTATGGCAGACCGGAGATGGCGGCCAGGCTGCTGACCAGTGAGCTCAAGGTCGCCCCTTATGCAGCGGCCCGCGATGCCATCCAGGCGACATTCCGCATGGTGGGAACGCGGGCACCGACCAACGGTGGCGTTAGCGATCCCCACGTCACCAGTGCAGGCAGGTTTTACGGCATTGCCAACATCCTGACCAACCTGGCATCGAATGAGCTGGAGGCACCAGACTTTGCATCGGCCAGGCAACGCTGGGCAGGATTGTTGTCGCCCTTCAACATTGGAGATGCGACCAGGATTGTCTTTCAGCAAGCGGCGGTGAACGCGGCCTTGAATGTCGCGCTGGAGACAGCCGACTGGCTCAGTGTCACCCAACACGAAGCCGACGAAGCCGGTACGCAGCAGATCTGGGAACCAGCCTGGAAGGCCAAGCGCGAGGACTATGAGCGGATCATGGATCATTCTGTCGCGCGCACGGCCGCCATCAATTCCAACATCGCCTTTGGTACAGCAGTCAACATGATTGGCACCTGGCTCGGTTTGCCGCCAGCACGCAGCGCACTGCTCTCCAATACGTTGGCGGGCGTGGCCGCCGGCATGCAGTACAAGGTCATTGCCGGCACCTGGCAGGCTGCAGCGGCAGTTCGCGAAGCCGAGGCCGCTCGCGCGCAAACCGAGTAAGCGGGACAGTGCTTCGCGCCGGCTCTCGCGCAGCCATCGGTTAGTGCAGCAACAGGTGGTCACACACGCACTGTCGGTTCACCGGCAGTGCGCGTGCGACAGCTGTGTGATGGCTCTATGCGCAGCCTCCAGCACATCCTAAAAACCACCAGGCGGCGGCGGACAGCGGGGATTGATCGAAAGCTAGGCTGCGTATGCCAATTCTCAGCTCAGGTCGCGGCTAGCTGGCCTCTGCACGGCACGTATCCAGCCGCGCTCGCACATTGTCGACACGTGATGACGGATGCTGCCGGGGCGACCGTCATTTCAGTCACCGTATGCGCAATCACTAAGAAAAATAGGCGCTATTTTCCGCAGACAATCGGCGTCAATGTGCCGCCATCTTGCGTGACCCTACGCCACCTGATGCAAGGCCCTGTGCATCCTCATGGCTGCACCGCGCATCCCTGCAGGATCACTTGCCCTATTCACCAATCACACCACGCCTTAGCAGAATCGAATGAATGGCATGCGCATATTTATCACGCTCCCCCGGCGTTTCCGAATGGTAGGCGCCTACTGCAGCCCAGGTATTTCCATATTTATTGGTCATCTCGCGCAACCGCCAAGCTGCTACATACACACTGACGCACGGCTGCATCAACGCTTCCTTGGAGATTCCATAGCCGAATAACCGCCGCAGATGGATGGAGTTGATCTGCATCTTTCCGTAATCCACCGTACCATTGTTGTTACGATGGATCGCGTCGGCGCGACCGCGCGATTCCTGCCAGGCAATGGCACGCAACACCCAAGGGTTGACGTGCTGATATCCGGCAGCCTCTTCGAAGCAATCCGCGCGTGCGAAAGGTGCCGCGCATGCCAGCGCTGCTGCAAATAGAATACGCTGCGGACCAGTTCCTGCCCAACGACCACATCGGGACAATTGCGCGTGCACGCGTCGCTTTGGCGATGGCCCGGGCGAGGCCTCCAACTGCCAATTGCATGCTTTACCGACATACTGGCATGCGATCGTTGAATTGATCATGTGTCGTTACCTCGATCTCGATTGAATACAGGTCTCTAGGTGAGTAGAGCGCCGGCACACAACGACCCCCGACGCTCGACGGCGGAAACATAACGCCACCTGTACGTGATTTACCCAGGACCAACGAAACACTTAACGGGCAAGCGAAAAAAGCTTTTCTCAACAACGCCCCGCGGATTTGTTATCGATTCTAAAACATTTTTTCACTTGCCCTCTTCGCGCGTACAAGCGCAATTTCGCAAAATTTCTGGCGATGATGGGCTTCCGCTTCTACTGTTTGATCGGGGCGCAAAACGCGCCTCGCAGCCACCGCTGTCTAGGCACGGCTGTTGATACTAAAGACACATACCATTTAATCAGAGAGGAATCGTCACGATGAATTCTTTGAACACACAATTCGGCGGCAGCACGTCCAACCTTCAGGTTGGCCCAAGCCAGGACACAACGTTCGGTTCGAACCAGGGCGGCAACCAGGGCATCTCGGAAAAGCAACTGGACCAGTTGCTGTGCCAGCTCATCTCGGCCCTGCTTCAGTCGAGCAAAAATGCTGAGGAGGGTAAGGGTCAGGGTGGCGATAATGGCGGTGGCCAGGGCGGCAATTCGCAGCAGGCTGGGCAGCAGAATGGCCCCTCGCCATTCACCCAGATGCTGATGCATATCGTCGGAGAGATTCTCCAGGCGCAGAATGGTGGTGGTGCTGGTGGCGGCGGGTTCGGCGGCGGGTTCGGCGGCGGGTTCGGCGGCGGGTTCGGCGGTGACTTTAGTGGCGACCTCGGCCTCGGCACCAACCTCTCGAGCGACAGCGCATCGATGCAGTAAAGAACTGTTGGTCGCCCCTACCGGCCACGGCCTGCAGGTTGCCGCTTCATGCGGCAGCCTACGGGTTCATTCGTTCCTGTAACCGTGAACATGCGCTACCCACTTCAGGTGCGCTTGTCTTTTTTTGCGCCGCAGGTGCTTGACATACAGCCATCGGCATGCTAACCGAGCCGTTCCGGCTTCAACGCGGCACGACATTGCCGGATTTTTGTTCCGGCACACGCCTTCTCAAGTGGGTCTTCACTGCTGGAGTGATATTGGTTGGATGTTCAATCGCACGCCATCACGCCATCGTCACTCGACTAGAGCCTGCTATGCCCACGCACCGGCCATGCGCACTGCTGCCGGCCCATGGCATCTTGACACGATCGCGCGCAACCGCTGGCCGTTAAAGGCCTAGATGTCGCTGGCCCTCTTATCGTCTACCACAGATACCGAGCTGACTGCCAGGAACGCGTCTTTCGCAGGCGACAAGCCTGTCATGTGATCGCCCAGTCAGGCTGCGGCGACACGTAAGAACCAGCATGTGCGAGTGATCCATGCTGCTTCCCGGCACCGCCTGACGATCATCCAGGCGGTGGCTCAAGGCGCTCCGGGTCGATACACAGACGCGCCAATTGCATGGCCCGTCTGATGATTTCCTAAACAATCCCGGCAGTATTCGGCCAATGGTATGCGCCGAATGTCAGGCAATGGCAGCAAGCTCCTCATCGCCTAACGATGGCTTTTCGAGAACCATCAGGGCGACACCACATGTGGGGTCAACAGAAACAGCCGTTGCATGCGTGACCCGCTTTTTTGGCGGTGCTTGAACAGATTACCGAGCAACGGAATCTTTGACAGACCCGGTACCGCATTCAGATCGGTCTCGTCGGCATCGTAGGCGTATCCTGCAATCAGCAGACTTTGGCCTTCATTGACGAAAGCCTGGGTCTTGATCTCGCTGGAGGTAATGACCGGAATGCCGTCCACGGTGTTGGATCCGAGCTGGCCATCCTCAATACGCACATCCAGACGCATCTGACCGTTCGGCGAGCCTGGCACCACGCTGGGCAATACCCGCAACGACACCCCGGCGGAGAGGTTATAAAGATCGGCTGATGCGTATCCACTGACCCGGACGAATGCCTGTTGCTTGTGGTCCATGACCGCTTCGACGTTGTCCAGCGTCGCAACCTGGGGCGAAGACACGATCTTTGCCTTGTTCGTCGTCTCCAACGCCGACACGCGCGTCATCAGATAACGTCCGGCATCTCCCAACACGGCCGTCAAGGTGCCGCCAACCGGCGTGGTCGCGCCATCGGTGGCAGCGCCGCTCAATACGCCGTTGAAACCCAACTGACCGCCACGGCCGTCGCCGGTCTGTATGTCGGTGTGCTGGCTGTGGAAGCGCCAATCGACACCGAGATCCTGCATTGCGCCATCGCGGATCTCGATGATGGTGGCATCGATCTGCAGCAACTTGGGCCGGTTGTCCAGCTGTTGGATCAGGGTGCCATAGCTCTGCATCCGCTCCGGTCGATCGCGGATCAGGATGGCGTTCGTGCGCGGATCGGCTTCGATCACCGGCGCATCTGAGGCCAGCTCTGCGCCACCACCGGCGTCGATCGGATTGGATTCATCGCGCCGTCCCTTGCTGAGCTCCGGCCATACGCTGGCCGGCGACCCCGCAGCAGCTCCGCTGCCGGGCAACGGCGGGCTGACCGGCATGCGATCGGACGGCGAGGCCCCGCCGAACCAGGCCGAAGGCAGCCCAAGGGTGCCACTGGCTCCGCCACCTTGACCCTGTGCGGCATTGCCAAATGTGTTGGAGGACCCACCGCCGATCGGCTGTACCCGGCCAAAGTTGGCGCCAAACGCGGCTATCGGCGCAACCGACGCGCCGCGTGCGCCGTATATGCTGCGCAACAGACTGGCCATGCCTGGAATCTGCACGTCCTGACCGCCGATGCGTGTCGTGTGGTCGGCCGCTTGCGCATAATGCAGCTGAAACACCTGCACTTCGGTGGCATCGCGCTGACGGGCGCCCTGCTCGACCTGCTTGGCAATGGCCGAAACGGTATCCACATACCCTGGCGGTCCGGAGACCACCGCCACATGCGCGGCCTCGTCGTAACGCACCGGAAAGCGCGAATCGTCCAGGCGCATGCGCGCCAGTGCGTCGCGCAGTGACTTGGTCGATGCAGTCCCCAGACTCAAGGTCGCGCTCTTGGATTCGTTTGCACCCCAGATCCTGAGCATGGCGCCGTCGTAGTACCAGACAAAGCCGTAGGTGGCCGCCAGATCGTCGAGGAATTTCTGCGGGGAGGTTTCAAATTTGCCGCTCAGCGTGCCGGTCACCTCTGGCGAGATCCAGGTGGCGATGGACTGGCTGGCGGACAAATCACGCAGCACTTCTTTGAGATCCTTGTTGTCGGCGACGTATTTGAACGTGCGCGAATGCCACGGGACCTGGGCGGCGTCGGCCTGTGGCGAGAACAGCGGCAGCAGGCTGAG
Source organism: Xanthomonas oryzae pv. oryzae (assembly GCF_004136375.1). NCBI lineage: Bacteria > Pseudomonadati > Pseudomonadota > Gammaproteobacteria > Lysobacterales > Lysobacteraceae > Xanthomonas > Xanthomonas oryzae. Next base: position 83,079 of record NZ_CP031697.1, on the reverse strand, counting down.
CAGCAGTACGGCGAACAATGGAGCACGTTGGCGGTGGGTGGTGGTACAGGCAGGAGCCATTGACGTTCCCTCTCCTAGGCAAATTAAAAATTCGGTAACGCCCAGTGTAGGGAATGTAAAGCCGGGAATGTCTCAATAAAGATCAGTGCGACGCGCCTGCCTTGCCACCCAGGTTGGCAGCATCGTGCAATTGCTGCTGGAAATGCAGGAAACCGAGTGCTTCGCCGAATTGCGCGATGAAGACGCTGATCAGCAAGGCGAGCAGCAATAGCGCCAGTACCCCACGGATTGGCTGACTCAAGTTCGACGGTTCGAGCTTGTCGGCCGCTCGCGCCACCAGGCCGATCGCAAGATCCACCAGCACAAGCACCAGCATCACCGGTGCGGACAGTTTGACGACGGCGGCCATCATGCTGTCGTATTGCTGGATAACGAACGATTCGGCAACCGCCCCCATGTTCGGCCCAAGCTGGGTCAGCGGCCACCAGCGAAACGATTCGAACAACGCGCCGAGCAACATCAGCATGCCGCCCAATGCGTAGAACGACACGATGGCCAGTTGCAGCAGCACCGTGGACACCGGCGTGCTTTGCTGGCCGCTGAGCGGGTTGGTCATCTGCACATTGTTGTAACCGGCAAGGTCGTCGATCAGCAGGCCAACGCTCTCGGCGATCCAGAACACCGTCGATGCCGCAAACCCGATCAGCAGACCAATGAACGCCTCCTTGAACACCACCCCGACCAGGCCGACCGTCTGGATCTTCGCCAGCGCATCGGCCGGCTGCCCATAGGCGATGAACGAGCTCAGGACGTAGATCACGCCGTTGCGCGCGATTCCGGGAAGACTGTCCTGCGCCGTTGCCGGTAGCACGATGAACATCACGAACACGCGCACCCCGCACAGTGCCAGCAGGGTCAACAGCGACACGCCCTGCGAGGAAAGGGCCAGCAAGGCATCGGTGACGTCGTTCATCGGGCGCCCCCATGTGCGGCGCGGTGCGAACGCAGCGCGACCAGCGTCTCGATCGCGTCTTCTTCCTCCGCCGCGTCGCGTTGCGCCTGTCGGGCGCGGCGTGCACTGGCGGCTTTGTCTGCGTATACCTGCGCCTGTGCCTGCAGCTTGCTCAGTGCCTGCTGCACGGAGGCCAGTTCATCGCGGGCGCTCTGTAGCGACTGATCCGCCGCTGCCTGTGCCTGCTCGGCAGCGCGACAGGCCTCGACCAGCACGGTGCGGAAGCGTTCATGCTGCAGGATCGTATCGATATTGATCGAACCACCCACGCCGGTTTTGTCCATGAGTGCGGCATCGCAGTCGGCCAAGCGCGTGGTGCAAGCCTCTGTGTCCTGTCTGCACCTGGCAAGTTCGCGGTCGCAGTGTTCCAACGCACGCCTGCAATCACTCAGGCGTTCCTGCATGCGCTCGCAGCGGCGCGCCTTGAGCTGATGCAGCACCGACCAGGTGTAGGCAGGCTCACGCATCGTCGGTCACGTTGGCCAGCTGTTCCAGCGTACTTTCGTAGTCACTGAGCTGGTCGGTCGGCTGGCTGAGAAAGTCGCGAATCGCATCGATCCTATTGATCGCTTCGTCGGCAACGGCATCGCTTCCCTGACGGTATTCGCCCACCTGCACCAGGGTTTCCACCTCGTTGTACTTGGCGAGCAGGCGCCGCAACCGGCCGGCGGCCTGCGAGTGGTCTGACGGGACGATCTGGCTCATCACACGGCTCAGGCTGGCCAACACGTCGATTGCCGGGTACTGGTTCTTGGCCGCGATCTCGCGAGAGAGAATCAGGTGCCCATCGAGGATGCCGCGCACTTCCTCGGCAATCGGATCGCTGCCGGTATCGTCCTCGGCCAGCACGGTGTAGAACGCGGTGATCGACCCGCTCTCTCCCATGCCCGCACGCTCGAGCAGGCGCGGCAACTCGGCAAACACCGATGGCGGAAAGCCCCTGCGCGTGGGTGGCTCGCCAGCGGCCAGACCGATCTCGCGTTGCGCTCGGGCAAAGCGCGTCAGCGAGTCCATCATCAGCAGGACGCGCAGGCCCCGATCCCGGAAATACTCGGCGATGGCGGTGCCGACGTAAGCGGCCTTCGCGCGCTCGATCGATGAGCGATCAGAGGTTGCGCAAACCACGACGCTGCGTGCCAGACCATCGGCGCCGAGAATCAACTCGATGAACTCCCGCACCTCGCGCCCGCGCTCGCCGATCAGCACGATCACGTTGACATCGCACTGCGTACCGCGCGCGAACATTCCCATCAAGGTGCTCTTGCCGACGCCTGCTGCGGCGAAGATGCCCATGCGCTGGCCCTCGCCCAGTGTCATCAGGCCATCCACGATCCGCACACCGGTCGGCATGGGGTGTTCAATCAGCCGCCGACGCATCGGGTCTGGTGCCTGCGCCTGGATCGGTACCCAGGTGTCGCAGGCGATTGCTCCTTGCCCGTCCGATGGCTCGCCCAGGCCGTCGAGCACGCGCCCCAGCAAGGCCGCTCCAACAGGCACCGCCAACGGGCGCCCCAATCCGATCACGCGCGTCTCGCGCGACAGCCCGATCAGCTCCCCGAACGGCGCCAGCAACGCGAGATCGCGACTGAAGCCCACCACTTCGGCCCGCTGCAACAAGGTGCCATCGCGTTGGCGCAACTCGCACACCTCGCCCAGGCTGACCTGCACGCCGGCCACCTTGAGCATGGTGCCGACGACTTCGACCACCTTTCCATAACGACGACCGAAGGCGAGCGTGGCCAGTTCGCGCTCGAGCGTTGTCTCCAGCAGGGGCGTCTCAGCCAACATCCGCGGGCTCCTGGGGTGCGGCCAACACGCGGCGGATGACGCGCCGCAGACTGCGCAGCTGATCGCGCAGATCGGTCTCGAACACGCCCGTATCCCATTCGCACACGCAGGCGCCCACGGCCAGATCGGCATCGCCGCACAGCTCTACCTGCAGGGTCCAGCCCGCCTTGGTGGCGGCCGCGTCGAAGGCGCGCCGCGCAGCGTCCAGCGCCTCGGGGTGCACGCTCACGCGCAAGGCTTTGGCCTCGTCCAGGGCACCTTCCAAGGCCTGCGCCGCACGCGCATACAGCGCCGCGGGATCGTGTCCGAGGATGACGTGCTCGCAGGTGCGCGCCACAATCTCAGCCAGGCGCTCACGTGCCCGGTGCGCTGCCGTTTCGGCGGCAAAGGCATGACGCAGGCCGGATTCGTTCCACTCATCAAGCTGACGTCGCAGGCCGGCTGCATATCCTAGGCGTGCGCTGCGCTCGGCCTTTTGGCGCGCATCGTGCAGGATCGCCTCGGCCTGCTGCTGGGCCTCTTCGATCAGCGTCTGTGCACGTGCCTGCGCCTGGCTCAGGGCCTGCTCGCAGCGTGCGTGCACTTCGACAGCGGCAGCATCCAGCGCCAACACCGAGGCCAGCGCCTCGCGCGGAACGACATCGCAATCCAGACCGATCGCGTCGGGCGTTGACCTCAACCAGACACGCATGACGCCTCCGGCATCAGGGTGGGAAGCGCGGTCAGGAATGCAGCGCTTGCACCGTCTGCTGCAACGGTCGCCACCTGCGCGGCGCCCAACGGCAAGGACAGCGCCAGCAGCTTGGCAACAACCGGGTTGGACCAGACGCCATCGGCCTGCATCCGACGCCAACCGTCGCCGACCCACGCCGCCTGATCGGCATCGCGTGGCAACAGGGGCACGGAGAGGCCGGCCGACGCGTTCTGGCGCACATGCTCAAGCACGGCCGGCCCCACACACTGTTCGAGCCAGCCCAGACGTTCGCGCTCGATGCACCGGCGCACTGCCAACCCGCGCGAGAACAGCGCACGCGCGATCAGGACATTGGCCAATCGCGCGGGCATCAGCAGGGCAAGTTGGTTCGCGTGCACGCCGAGCGCAGACGGCGATAATTCCGACCATCCTGACCACGCCTGGATTACCCGCATACGACGGTAGACGGGCGCCGCTGCCCAGCCTGACGCTGCCACCGGGCCAAGCCAATGCGCCACCCGTGCGGCGTCCAACGATTCTGCCAGTTGCGCCAACGCGTCCGTCCAGCGCTGAACACATCGTGCCGCATTGTCGATCCGCGTGTTGTCCATCCAGCGCTCACCCGGCTTTGCCTTTCGTCGTCAACTCGCGCAGGCGCTGCAAGCCGCCCCAACGGCCGGCCTGGGGGTTTGGCCACCAATACAGCGCCGCCGCACCCGCCAAACACAACGTCACCACACACCCGACCACCCAAGGCCACGGTGAAGGTCTCGGCGGTGCCGATGCGGTCAACTGCGCATCGCTCTCCGCTCCGCCCGGCACCAGCGTGACACTGACGTTTTCGTAGGTGAGTCCCTCCACGCTGTGCATGACCATCGTCTTGATATTGGGCACCAGGCTGGTCAGATCGCTACCGACGCGGAACTTGATGAACACCGCAGCGCTGGACGGTTTTACCGAGGTGGCAAGCGGGTCATTGTTGGGCAGCACGATTTCCACATCGGCCGAGATCACCCCATCGATATTCGACAAGGTCTGCGATAGCTGCTGCGATACGCCATAGATGAAACGTACGCGTTCTTCGGTGGGTGTCGAGATCAGCCCGTCCTTCTTGAACATCTCGCCGAGATTGGCGTGCCGCTCATGCGGCAACCCATGCGCGCGTAGCGCCTCCAGAGAATACGAGACCTGATCGTGCGGTGCGTTCACCGCCCAGGTCTTGCCGTCGTCTGGCGTGACTTTGGACGCGTCTACGCCCGCATGCAGCAGCACCTCGAGCATGTCATTCGCATCATTTTCGGTGAGCCCGGAATACAGCTGCTGACTGCATGCAGACAGCAGCAGCGCCAGCAGCACCACCAGGTATCTCAGCGCGCGCATGCTACTGGTTCTTCACCAGCGTCTGCACGGCGTTCTTTCCCGATTGCGCCACGCCGACGCTGACATTGAGGTTGAAGCCGACCATGGTGAGCTCGTGCATCAACTTGATCTGCTGCGCTGCCATTTCCTGCAGCCCCATGGTCGGTGCCTGCATGCTGAAGGCATCGATATGCTCGGCGATGGTACGCACACCATCGTTCTGCACATCGACCACCCGGCTCATCATGCTCGGGCTACCCACCCGCTGCATGGCGGGCGGCAAGGGGCTGGAGGATTGCATCAGCGCTTGAAAGCGATTCACAAGCGCCTGATTGGGCGCTGCCACCGGCGACAGCGCTTGGGTAGCGGCAGCACTGGTGCCGGCAATCGCTTGGACAGGAGGAATGAGCGTCATCACATACTCCTATGGGGTCGGGACTGGCGTGACTCAGGCGCGCAGGTACTGCGAATTCGGAACTTCCATCGGTGCTGACGATTCAACCGGTACGTCCGCCGGTGCGGACGTTGGGGTAGTTCGCCCGGACAGCGCCTTGACCAAGGCCACCGCGTCGGCATCGGCGTCTTCTTCGATCAGCCCGTCTGCAACGCCATGCCACGACGGGTCCCCCATCGCGAACAGACAGCAGGCGTACAAGGCCCTGCACAGAGGCTTGGAGCCGGCGTCGCCCTCCAGCTCGCGCAATAGGCGCGCACCGTCCACGTAATTGCCGCGCTTGATCGAAATCCATGCATCGAACGTGTCCAGCGCTTTCAGCTCTGGCCGCAGTACTCGCACTGCGGCCAGGACAGCGGCAGCGTCCTGAATCTTTTCATGGGTGAGTCCGACCGTGATCAGCTCGATGAGCCCACTCACGACCGACCCGGGACATTGAATCTTCTCCACACTGCACCTCGTTTTTTATGGCATGCGGACCGTACATGCGGGGCAAGCTACGCGCGCCACGCCGGTCAGATCCTTCCGGAAGCGAATATCGGAAGTCGCTGGCGAACAAATCATTCCGGCTTCGCCAGGCCATCCACACATTCGCCTGGAAAACGGATCGCTCGACCACAGCTCCCCACAATCGGGGGCGCTGCGATCGCGGAAGGATAAGGCAATGTCGGAAGAAAAAACCGAGAAGCCGACCGAGAAGAAACTGCGGGATGCGCGCAAGGACGGGGAAGTTCCGGTCAGCCCGGACGTCACTGCAGCCGCGGTGCTCTTCGGCGCGTTATTGGTGATGAAATCGGCCGGCGATTACTTCGTCGATCACATGCGCGCATTGACGAGGATCGGCTTCGATTTTTCGGAAAACACACGCGATGCAACGGCGATAAACCGTGCACTCGCCCATATCGGCATCCAGGGATTGCTGTTGATGCTGCCGTTCCTGGCTGCGTGCCTGGTGGCTGGCTTGGTAGGCGGTGCGTTTCAGACGGGCCTGAACGCCTCGCTCAAGCCGGTGTCGCCCAAGTTCGATTCGCTCAATCCCGCAAACGGGGTCAAGAAACTTTTTTCGTTGAGAAGTCTCATCAATCTACTGAAGTTGATCATCAAGGCCATCCTGATTGGCGTGGTGCTGTGGGTCGGTATCCGCACCCTCATGCCGATGATCATTGGGCTTGCCTACGAGACACCGCTTGACATTTCCCAAATTGCCTGGCGAACCCTGAGCATGCTCTTCGCACTGGGCGTGCTGCTGTTCATACTGGTCGGCGCTGCAGACTGGAGCGTGCAGCACTGGCTGTTCATCCGCGACAAGCGAATGAGCAAGGACGAGCAGAAGCGCGAATACAAGGAAAGCGAGGGCGACCCCGAAATCAAGGGCAAACGCAAGGAATTCGCCAAGGAACTGGTCTTCGGCGACCCCCGCCAACGCGTCGCCAAGGCCAAGGTGATGGTGGTCAACCCGACCCATTACGCGGTGGCATTGGCCTACGAGCCCGATGACTTCGGCTTGCCGCAGGTCGTTGCCAAGGGCGTAGACGATGGCGCGCTGGAACTGCGCGCCTTTGCGCATAACCAGGGCATTCCGATCGTTGCCAATCCGCCACTGGCACGTGCGCTGTATCAGGTGGAATTGGGCGACGCAATCCCCGAGCAATTGTTCGAAACGGTTGCGGTGGTGTTGCGCTGGGTCGATGGACTCGGTCGCGACCACGGCGACGGCGACGGCAATGGAGCCCTGCCATGCTAGGAGATCGCGTGCGAGCGACAAGGTATTTCGCTTATAGCGGCGAAGTGGCGATCGCCGCCTTGGTGGTGGCGGTCATCGGGCTGATGATCCTGCCCCTGCCAACGCCCATGATCGATACGCTACTGGGCATCAACATCACCCTGAGCGTGGTGCTGTTGATGGTCACGATGTATGTGCCCGACTCGATCTCACTCTCGTCGTTTCCTTCCCTGCTGCTGTTCACCACCCTACTGCGGTTGTCCTTGAATATCGCTTCGACGAAGTCGATCCTTCTGCATGCCGAGGCGGGCCATATCATCGAGAGCTTTGGCGAGTTGGTGGTCGGCGGCAATCTGGTGGTGGGCCTGGTCGTTTTCTTGATCATCACCACCGTGCAGTTCATCGTGATCGCAAAGGGCTCCGAGCGCGTTGCCGAGGTCGGTGCGCGCTTTACGTTGGACGCAATGCCCGGCAAGCAGATGAGTATCGATGCCGACCTGCGTGGCGGCAACTTGACCGCAGATGAGGCACGCCGCAAACGCGCGCGGCTGGCCATTGAAAGCCAACTGCACGGCGGCATGGATGGCGCCATGAAATTCGTCAAGGGTGATGCGATCGCCGGCCTGGTGATCACCATGGTCAACATCCTGGCCGGCATCGTGGTCGGCGTGACGTACCACGGCATGACGGCGGGCGACGCCGCTAACCGCTTTGCGATTCTGTCGGTGGGCGATGCCATGGTGTCGCAGATCGCCTCACTGCTGATATCGGTGGCTGCCGGCGTCATGATCACCCGCGTGGCCAATGAAAACGAGACCAGGCTCAGCTCGCTCGGGCTCGATATCGGCCGTCAGCTCACCAGCAACGCGCGAGCGCTGATGGCAGCGAGCGTGCTGCTGGCCTGCTTTGCATTCGTCCCTGGCTTTCCGGCCGTGCTGTTCCTGCTGCTGGCAGCGGCCGTCGGCGCCGGCGGCTATGCGATCTGGCGCAAGCAACGCGACATCAGCGGCAACGATCAGCGCAAGTTGCCTTCGACGAGCCGTAAAGGTGCCAAAGGCGAGGCGCCACATATTCGCAAAACCGCTCCTGACTTCGCCTCACCGTTGTCGATGCGGCTGTCGCCGCAGCTGGCTGCTCTGCTCGACCCCGCGCGGCTGGATCAGGCGATCGAAAGCGAGCGCCATCAATTGGTCGAGTTGCTGGGCTTGCCGTTTCCCGGGATTGCGATATGGCAGAGCGAGTCGCTGCAAGGCATGCAATACGAGGTGTTGATTCACGATGTCCCCGAGACACGCGCCGAACTGGAGAACACGGAGGACATGCAGGGAGCACTGGCCCGGCAGGCCATCGCGCCCCTGCATGCACGGGCGCACTTGTTCGTCGGCATCCAGGAGACGCAGTGGATGCTGGAGCAGGTGGCTGCGGACTATCCCGGGCTGGTTGCGGAGGTCAACAAGGCGATGCCCGCCCAGCGCATTGCCGATGTGTTGCGGCGTCTACTGGAAGAAAGGATTCCGGTGCGCAATATCAAGAGCATTCTGGAGAGTCTGGTGGTATGGGGGCCGAAGGAAAAGGATCTTCTGATGTTGACCGAATATGTGCGCTGCGACCTCAGCCGTTATCTTGCGCATACCGCCACCGCAGGCACCGGGCAGCTGCCCGCAGTGATGCTCGACCACGCTGTCGAACAATTGATCAGGCAATCGATTCGCGCGACCGCGGCCGGCAATTTCCTGGCACTTCCGCCCGAGCAGGCGAACCAGCTTGTCGAACAGGTGGAACGCATCGTTGGCGGTCAGGCGCAGCATCCGATGGCGGTGGTCGCGTCGATGGACGTGCGCAGATATGTACGCCGCATGATCGAAGCACGGCTGACGTGGCTGCAGGTCTATTCGTTCCAGGAGCTGGGTTCGGAGGTACAGCTGCAGCCGATCGGTAGAGTGGTGGTGTGATGCGCAAGCTGCCCCTCCGCCATGTGCGCATCCTGCCGGTCAGCGGCGCACTGCAGCGGCCGGCGACTCCAGCCACGCCAGCTCGGTCGGCGCAGCGTTCCAGCTTCCTGCAACTGCGCCAGCGCCTGCGCAGCGTAGAGCTCGCGCTTCCCTGCATGGTGTTGCCACCACAGTGCGACGACGAGGATCGACCGGAGCCTGATGCCGAGGAGCGCTTCACTGAGGCGCGTGACAGCGCGCCCGTACAAACGGACCCGCCATTACGTCTCGATGGGCCGAAACACCGAGAGCCGCCCCAAGGCAACGACAATGGCGCCGTGGGGCGACAGATCGCGACCGAGTGGATACGCACGCAACGCGCCCAAATGGCGATCGACCACATCGCGCTGCGAGTGGCCGATTTCTGCAACGCCAAGCCCGTGCGCAGCGCAGGGAGCTGGGAAGCGTGGCTGGATATCGATCAAGAGGTCGTCGCACAGACGACGTTGTTTTTGCGACTTTCGCCACACCAGCTATCGCTTCGCTTCAATACCAGTTCGCCAGACGCGCGCGAGGTACTTTGGTGTGGAAGGCAGCGCCTGGAGGCTGCACTGACGTCAACACTGAGTAGCACGCTCCAGATCAGCATCGAGGTCGTCTAACGCTGCACTGGCGACAGAAAGCCATTTGGAGGAACTCCATCTTGCTAACCGAGCAGAGCCAGGCTCCAACGGCACGCGCACTCTCTCAGGCGTTGACGCGCGTTTCGGCCGAGCGCGCGCAGCTGGGCAGGGTGTTCGGCGATCCACGCGCCGCACGCCAATGCGGCTTCGTGACACATTGCCGTGGCATCTCACCCAATGATGCGGCCCTCCTGCGCCTGCAGGTGGATACCGGCCAGATGGATTTGCGGATTGCTGCGCGCGACGGCCTGGCGCTGTTATTGAACGAGGACGACGACGCACTACGCGTTTCGATCGCGGGAATGTTACTGGCCGATCATCTGGGCGCGTTTGCGCCGCTCGGCCTGGCTGCTGCCGAGGTGATCGCCTTCGAGCGCGATGCAACGCCAGACGACTGCCACGGCATCGGTATGACACTGGGCGATCTCGATGCAATTGCGCTGAAGGCGAGCGCGTCGCTGCTGGACACGCTGCAGGCCGCAGTTGACGGACTTGCGGCGCCCGCGCAGCTGCCAGCCTGGCTGGCTGCACTGCGCGTCAACACGCGCCTGCGCATCGGCGGGCGCACCGCATCAGCTGCATTGCTGCAATCGCTGCGACCTGGCGATGTCTTGCTGCATTGCACGGCTGCGGCTGCGCTCACCAGCGGCGAAGTGCTTTGGGGGATCGCTGGAGGCGCGGTATTGCGTGCGGCGGTGCGCTTGAACATGCAACAGATGATTCTGGAGGCCAGCCCCACAATGCAGCACGATACGTTTGAGCCTGAAGTCGCGCCGTCCACCAGCAACGTGGCGGAACTGGAACTGCCGGTGCAACTGGAAGTGGATCAACTTGCGCTGTCTCTATCGACCTTGTCGGGTTTACAGCCCGGGCAGATCCTGGAGTTGTCGGTGCCGGTCGATCAAGCCGACATCCGTCTGGTCGTTTACGGCCAGACCATCGGCACCGGCAGGTTGCTGGCAGTGGGCGAACATCTTGGTGTGCAGATCCTCAGCATGTCGGAGAGCACGCATGCAGATGCCTGACGTTGGCTCGCTGCTGCTGGTGGTCATCATGCTGGGCTTGCTGCCCTTCGCAGCGATGGTGGTCACCTCCTACACCAAGATCGTGGTCGTGCTCGGCTTGCTGCGCAATGCGATCGGGGTGCAGCAGGTGCCGCCCAACATGGTCCTCAATGGCGTTGCATTGCTGGTGTCGTGCTTTGTGATGGCGCCGGTGGGCATGGAGGCGTTCAAGGCCGCACAGAACTACGGTGCCGGGTCGGATAACAGCCGCATTGTGGTGCTGCTCGACGCCTGCCGGGAGCCCTTTCGGCAATTCCTCCTCAAGCATACACCGGAGCGCGAAAAGGCATTTTTCATGCGTTCTGCACAGCAGATCTGGCCCAAGGACAAGGCCACCACGCTCAAGTCGGACGACTTGCTTATCTTGGCACCGGCATTCACGCTCAGCGAATTGACCGAAGCCTTCCGCATCGGGTTTCTGTTGTATCTGGTGTTTATCGTCATCGACCTGGTGGTGGCAAACGCGCTGATGGCGATGGGCCTTTCGCAGGTCACACCGACCAATGTGGCGATCCCGTTCAAGCTGCTGCTGTTTGTCGCTATGGACGGCTGGTCGATGCTGATTCATGGCCTGGTTCTGAGCTATCGGTGACGCCATGGACCACGACGATCTAGTGCGATTTACCTCCGAAGCCTTGCTGCTCTGCCTAAAGGTGTCCTTGCCGGTGGTCGGTGTCGCTGCGCTGACCGGGCTGCTGATCGCCTTCGTCCAGGCAGTGATGTCGCTGCAGGACGCATCGATCTCGTTCGCGCTCAAGCTGGTGGTGGTGGTGGCCGCCATTGCCGTGACAGCGCCGTGGGGTGCCTCGGCCATCATGCAGTTCGGTCAGGCATTGATGCAGGCGGCGTTCCCATGATCCGTCGCATCTCGCCCGGTCCCTTGCAGCCCTCGGTTTCCACCGAGCATGGCGGCTCGCATCACCATGCCGATCACCATGCCGATGCGGCAAGCACCAGCGCAGGGTCGCCTGCCGACATTGCGGCAAGAGCAACCCGTCTGCGCCCTGCTCCACCGCGCAGGCGACGACGCGGGAACCGGTCGCTGGACGGCCACGAGGATGAATTCGACGCCAACGAGCAGGAAGAGATCGAAGCCAAACGCGAGTGCGCACTGCGCGGACGGGTGAGCGTGGCGATCGCTCCGGCCCAGAGCCGGGAGCATGGCCAGAGCGACCAGCACGGCGGTGACCGCAACACGCATACCGACGACACGCAGGCCGGTCCGTGGCACGGTGGCGCTCCAAGGCAGGTGACCGACAGCATACGCACGTGCATCGACGCGATTCTCAATCGCTACGTGGCCAGGCGCGACGCCGATCCAGTGGCCAAGCGAGACGCGCTGGCTGCTGCGCTTGTCGAACTGCGCGCCATCGGCGTTTCGCATCCTGCCGTCGCCCCGTTGACTGAGACGGTCTGGAGGTTGATGCGCGAGCATCTGAGCTCGTACGACAAGGCCACCGCGGCGGAAAACCTGCAGACCTTGCGGACCCGATTACTGGAGTTGATGCCATCCGAGTTGGAACCGGTGCCAGCGCTACGCAATTTTCATCTACTGCTTCCACTGATATTGCTGAATGCGGAAAAACCGCGCAGACAGGTCGATCGTAGACATGCCATCACACGTCTGAACACACTTCTGATTGAGCAACCAGAACAGGCGGCTCAGGAGGTTCGCCCATGACCATGCAGCTTCGCGTACTGACAGGAACCCACGCAGGCGCACGATTAGATTTGGCACCAGGTCGCTACACCCTGGGGAGTGATCCCCAAACCGATATACGAATAGACGATTGGCCTGGTTGCTCACTCAGTATCGAGGTAGACCAAGATGGGCAGATCCGCTATAGCAGCGACACGTTGCCAGAAACGTCCTTCGTTGCGTTTCAGCCAGTGCGCTTCGGCCCGTTGGTGCTATGTGTTGGCGATGCTGGTGCCGATTGGCCGGACGATGTGGCGTTGCTGGAGCGGCTGCTTTCCCCAGCACCGCCACCAGCGCCGCGCACGTCCAGGCGCAACATCGTGCGTACTGCGGTGGGCGCCGTGCTAGCACTTGCAGCCGCGGCGTTGCTCCCCTCGTTGCAGCCCGCGTTTCTGTCCGATGCTGCCGCCCGGCAACATCCGGAAACTGCCGTCAATCAGGCCAAAGGTTTATTGAAGCAGCTGGGCTTTCGCGAAGCGCATGTTGCACAGGTCGGCACGCGCGTGCTGATCGAAGGCCTGGTGCCAAGCAGCGCCGATGCTGCACGCTTGCGTGCGCAGGTGCGTCGCTATCACCCGGGCGTTGCCGTCAACGTGGCCGTGGTGGACGAGGTGGTGGCGACGCTGCGCGACACCCTGGCTGACCCCGCCCTCAGCGTACGTTACGAGGGCAATGGCGTTTTCTCGGTTTCCGGCAGCAGCGACTACGCAGAACGTGCAAGCCGCCGGATTGCCGACGTCCGCAGCGACCTGGGCCCCGAGGTCCGCGCGCTGCACGTGGAGATCAGCCAGCAAGACCCGTCCATAAAAACACCGGATAATTACGACGCGGCATTGCTCGCCGATGACCTGCACTATGTCGAAACGCCGGATGGTACCAAGCACATGACATCCCTGCCGCAGCAAGCGGCGCAATGAGAGCCCACCATGTTCGATGCAATGACCGATGCGGTCACTCAGGATATGAGCAAGATTCTACAGACCAAGGCGGCGGATCTGTCCGGCGAGCGGCTGCGCAACGTGGACACAGCGCTCGATGCCACTGCGCAACAGATTCGCGGGCACTGGTCTGCGGCGAGCGACCAGGCCGCGCGCAGCGACTTCAACGTCCTGCATGACGGCATCACTGCAGCGCGCAACATCGTCGCGCATATCGCAAATATGCGGTAAATCGATTTCTTGGTCGCTTCGACCAAGCAAAACGCGCCGACAGGCGCACCATTACACGTTCACTACGTAGGAGTCTTGTTATGGAAATACTTCCGCAAATCAGCTCACTTAATTCGCGCTTCCACCAGGGTATGGATGGCTATACCGGAGGTGTGGCCAATGGAATCTCCGGTGCTTCTGCACTCTTTGGCTCGAACGGGCAGATGGGTTCGTTGCTCGGCGACATGAGTGCCTCGGACGAGGCTCAGAAGTCCATGAACAACAAGATCACGCAGCTCAAAAACGATCTTGACTTCAACGTGGCACTCAACAAGTTCATCGGCAAGGCGGGCGACAACGCTAAGCAGCTCGTTGGCCAGTAATGGGCTTAGACATGCGCAGGGCTTGTAGGGGGCTCTGTTCATGTCTCACCAAGGATGAGCAGCGCGCGATTCGAAACCATCGTTCGACAGATGTGCGAGTCACTGGACTTGCCAGATGTGGAGTCGGTGCTTAGTCGGCGTGTGCTTTGGGTAGAGGGCTTTGAGGTCTATCTGCACCTGCCGACACCACAGCCAGGAGACGACGCACAGCAAGAAGCACTGTATTTACGCATCGCTTACGGGTTACCACCTGCCGGGCGGACATTGACCGTTTTTAGGCTTCTGCTCGAAGCCAATCTTTCAGTGTATGCGCAGGACCAGGCACAGCTTGGATTGAACGATAACGGCGTTATCGTGCTAATCGTACGGGTACCGCTGGACGACGACGTGGATGGCGCGTGGATATGCGATCTGCTTGCCCACTACGCCGAGCATGGCCGCTACTGGAACAATAATATCTTCGTTGCGCACGACGAGATGTTCGAAGGAATCGCGACGGGCAACTATCTGTGGTTGCGCGCCTGATACAGGCCTGTTGGCATCTTGCCGCAGCATCAATCATGGCTGCAGCTGCACCGATCAGCCATGGCACAGCAACCGAGTCGCAGTGCACTGCCTGCCTCGTGCAGTGAGCGGCCTACGACGCGGCGCGAGGTGTGTGGCCGTGGTATTCCATCATGACTGGCAACGGCTGAGAGCGACCAACAAAACGGGCTCTCTGAAAATTTGAGTGGGTAGGATTTCGGCTGGTTTACCACTGACGCGGGGATTGGGATGACGGCCAAGGTGTTTGAAGCGGCGCTGGGGATCGGCGCGCCGTGGTCGGTAGGCGCGGTCGAGTTCGACGAAGCGACCAAGGTGTTGACGGTGCCGGTGGACTTCAAGCCGGGCACGAGGTTCAAGGTATCGGGCCAAAAGGGGCTGCATCCGGTTCATGACACCGTGGTCAAGACCTACCGGCACCTGAACTTTTTCCAGCACGAGTGCTACCTGAAGGTTCGCACGCCGCGTGTGAAGCTTGGGGACGGATCGGTTCGCCTGGTCGAGCCGGACTTCGCTGGGCGGTTGTCGGGCTTCACGCTGTTGTTCGAGGCGCTGGTGCTGATGTTGTCGCAGCAGATGCCGTTCGCGGCCGTTGCGCGCATCGTGGGCGAGTCGGCGTACCGGTGCATGCAGGTGTGCAACCGCTATGTCGAGATGGCCCTGGAGCAGGCCGACTTCAGCGACGTCACGTCGCTGGCCATCGACGAGACGTCGCGCGCTCGCGGCCACGACTATGTGACCTTGGCTGCCGACGCCCAGGCGCGACGCGTGATCTTCGTGACTGAGGGGCGGGACGCCAAAGCCGTGAAGGCGCTGGCTGCCGATCTGGCAGCTCATGGCTGCCCTCCCGAACAGATCACCTCGGTGAGCATCGACATGTCGCCCGCGTTCATCAAGGGCGTAAGCGACCAGTTGCCCAACGCGCAGATCACCTTCGACAAGTTCCACGTTGTCGGACATGCGAACGCGGCCGTGGACAAAACCAGGCGCATCGAGCAGCGCACCGAGAAGTCCCTCAAGGGCATGCGCTGGACGCTGCTCAAGGATGTCTTCAGCCTCAAACCGACGGCCGGCGCAGCATTGCACGGGCTGATCACGGCACCCAAGCTCACACGGACGGCCCGCGCGTGGCTCTACAAGGAGCAGTTGCGCGAGGCGCTTGACCGAAAGCAGATCAACGTGATGCGCGAGAGGCTCAAGCACTGGTGCGTCTGCGTGATGCGATCCAAGGTCGAGGCGATGAAGGAAGTCGCAGCCCTCGTGCGCCGCCACATGGACGGCATCGTCGCCTGGGCGCAGACCCGTCAGACCAACGGCTTCCTTGAAGCCATCAATGGCCTGTTCCAGTCCGCCAAGCGCAGAGCTCGCGGCTTCAAACGCCTGTCCACCATCAAGACCGTCATCTTCCTGATTGCCGGCAAGCTGGACTTCCAAACGTTCAACCCGCATGCCCGGCAACCCACTTGAAATTCAAGAGAGCCACAAAACGACTGCGCTTACCGCCAGGCGGGCGCGGCCGGTGCGCGGAATCGGCATGTACCACGCGGACCCTCCGGTTCTGAGCGCGCCGTCCGCACCCACCTGACAGCTGCTCGCTACGTTTTGTTCGCCGCTCTAAGCTGCCAGACACCACCACCTCTGCCACAGACGCGACGACAGTGACGTCTGTGGCAGCGGTGTACAACACTCCTGAGTATCAATGCGGCAGCTGAGCGCTCATGCTCGCCCGCTTTGCCACTGGCGGAGTTCTTCGCTGTCATGCAGTGCACGCTTGAGCGTTTGCAGCTGACCATCCAGTGCATGCGTGGCCGCGTCGGGGGGCACGGCTCTAGACGTTTGCCCCCCCTCCTCGCGCAGTGCAGTGCGTACCGCATCGATGGTCGCGATCGAGACGGACTGCGCGCGGATCTCTTTAAGCAATGCCTGCAGGGCGGTACGCAGTGTCTGGCCACGCAGCCAAGCGCCAGGCGCGACGCGCATCCCCTCCTCCATGGCACGTGTCTGATCCGAAAGCGTGGCGATCGCCTGACCCACGGGCTCGGCCAGGGCCTCGATGGTTTGTTCGATTGTGCGTTGATGCTTGGCTGCAAGCACGGCACGTTCGTTGTCCAGGCGCGCCGCCTGGGAGGTATTGGTGCCATTCTTGGCCTTGAGCGCATTCCATAACGTATCGTTGAACAGGGTTTGCACGGCCTGCTGCGCGACCACAGCCCTGGAATTGGCGGCTTCGCCAGCAACACGTGTGTGACTCCCCCCACGCAACGGCGCTGTGATGATGCGCGCAGCCCCCATCGAGGCGAAGCTGGAAATGACATTGCTCAGCATGTGGCGGGTCAACAGGTCGCGGGTCGTGGTGGCGATCGCGTTTGCGCTGTTGATGCCCTGCCTTGCCAACGCCAACGCTTCCTTTCCGGTGTCCAGCAAATATCTAGGCGGGAAATGCACGGCGTCGGACCATTGTGCAGGCCGGCGCTCTTTGTCGGGCAACGCCAATGCGAACAGATTCAGCCGTTGCTCTCCGCCAACTAGATCCGGGACACTCATTTGGCCGGTCCGTGCCACAGCTTTGCCTGTCTCAAGCAATGTCTTTTGAACGATTCCGGCGCCGCCAATGGCGAGTGCGCTGAACCCCAGCTGGCCGGCAGGCGTCAGCAAATCCGGATTACCACCAGTCCGGCGCGCGGCATTGAATATTCCGTTGATCACTGGCTTGAGCAACAAGGTATTGAGTGACTTGTCGTCCAGGTTCGATTGGAGCTGCGTGATCTCCAGGCGGCGGTCGTAGGTCTGGGCCTTGAGTTCGGCAAGCGTCGGCGCATCGTTATCGCCCGGACGCGTGAAGCGCTTGCCTTCAGCGGTCACTTCCAGAATGACCGGTGGTGGATCTGGCGCCAGGATTTTGGGGTCGACGGCCTGAAACTTCGGCATGTTGGCAACGCGCGTGCGCCGGTCCATTGCCGGGATCAACAAAGTATCGCTGATATAGGACGCCGACCCCGCCGCGACACCCGACACCATCACCGTACTCAGCTCCTCCGCGCCAATCGGGCGCCGGGCCGCATAGGCCGCACCCGTCGCCAGACCGACCGGATTACGCATCGCACCGATAATGAACGACCGTAGACATTGGTAGGCAATCGGCAATGCCGCTTTTGTGCCCGCTGTCTTCATGTCACCGACAGCTTGGTACCCGGCATCCGGCCCGAAGGCAGTGATGCGTTCCTGCACGCGTGCGTCAGCCCATTCCAGATAGCTCGCCTGCAGGGCGGTCTGCTCTTTCGAGGGCGCAGCAAATGGCAGAGCGTCCAGACGGGCGCGTAGCTGCGCTTTCACCTCGGCGGCCGCCGCCGTGCTGCGCTCGGCATAGGTCGCCGCGGCGGCAGGTACAGCCGGTGCGTTGATTTCCTGGACTTGGGACACGACCTCTGCGGTGTAAAATCTGGCGCCCGACGATTGCGACGACTGCGGATGTGAGCCGCCGAGCGTGGCCCCTTCTTCATCTGCGTGAGGCCTGGAGCGACCGCTCAAAGATGTGCGACGACTGCGCAGCGCCGTGCTGGAAGAGGTCAAGCCCCAAAGCGGTTCAGTCTGTGCGTGTTCTTCCCGCGGGGCATCAACGTCTTCGGCCTGCGTTGGTTCTACAGGAGGGTGCGAGGCTGCGCCGCTACTGGAAGCGGCCTCGATACCGCCGGAGAGTTTCATGATGCCACCTCCTGCGTCGTATCGACCTGCGTCGCCAGCGCGTCCAACACGACACGGGCAACCACCTGCCCGCGGTCCAGTGCAGCGGCCACCTCTTCAGGCGTGCGCACCAGCAACAGGGGGCAGACGCAGAGCAGGCCGAGATCCGAGAGCGTGAGCCGCCAGCCATACTCGGTCAGCAGTTGCTCCTGCAGCGACAGCAGCATCACCACCTCCTCGCCTCCAAGCTCACGTGCCGCCAGAGGCAAGATCACTTCCGGGAAGGCCATCAGTTCGCCCGGCTGCCCCTGCGTGTGGACGCGGCACAGCATGCCGGCAGGGCCCAGAATGGTTTCGCCTTCGCCGAGCCGCTGCGCAAGCTCACCAGGTAACCCAAGGCATGCGCTCAGGCCGATAAAAAAAGCGGTAGTCGCTGCTGTTTGATTGTGCGATTCCAAGATCATCTGAAATACTCCTCAAGGAAATTTCAATGGGTTGCGACGCGCCGGCAGGGCGCCGCATATTGTTTTGCCCTGAAATACGCGCCCGAACGAAGCGGGGCGAACCAACCGCCCCATACACGAAGTTGGGCGCATTTAAATTACCTAATTCTACTGTGTTACTAAATACGAATCCGTTGGTACGGTGAGACCCCGCAACACGGGCAGTGTGGGAGGCTTCTGGCGATAAGCCTAGCCAGTCCGAAGGCCAGCGTGGCAATCGAGTTGGGATGGTGACGTTGCATTGGGGCCAGACCCGCGCGGGCGGACACTTTTGGATACTGCAGGCATCTTGAATGCGACGGAGTTTTTTTTACTGCGCAGGCGCTCGCGCATCAAGAACCCGTATGCGGCGATGCACAGACTGGCGTGATGGTGAAAACCACGCCAGTTACGCCCTTCATAGTGATGCAGGCCCAACTCCGACTTCAGCTCCTGATAATCGCGTTCAATCCGCCATCGGCCTTGTGCCGTGGCAACCAGTGTCTTGACCGGCGTTTGCTTTGGTAGCGTCGAGAACCAGTAGTGGCGGGGCTCGGACTCTCCCGGCGGCCACTCGATCAGCAGCCACTGCTCGTCATGTGCCTGGCGATTGTGTGCGGCACGAACCCGCACCGCCGCGAACCGCGAACTGAGCGTTGCGTCGCTGCCCTGGCGCCAGCTGACCTGCCGATACGTCCTTGCGGGCAAGCGCTGCGCGACTTCATGTACCGAGATCGGCGCATGTGCGCTATCGCGCATCGGTCGTGTGCGGGGCCGACCGCCCTTAGGGCTGGCTGGCGGCATGGGCGCAGGTTGGTGCGATCCCCACCAGACCTTCGTGTTGCTGCGGACGCCGACCATGTACAGCAGGCCGCGTTCGCTGAGCTGGTCTCGCCAGTGGGTCTCGGTGCCGTAGGCCGCATCGGCTAGCACGACGCCTGCCGCAATCCCTGTCGCCAGCGCGCTGTCGATCTGATCCATGGCCAGCGCTGTCTTGGTCTGAAACACGACCTGATCCGGAACGCCTGCCTTCTTGCGCCGCACAGTGTCCTGAGCCCACTGCTCGGGAAGATACAGCCGATAGCCCACTGGCAGGCTGCCGTGTTCGTTGGCGATCGACAAACTCACGGCAACCTGGCAATTGTCCGTCTTGCCAAGGCGGCCACAGTACTGGCGTGCAACACCGACCGAATGCACCCCCTTCTTTGAAAATCCCGTGTCGTCCACGATCCAGTGACACGCTGCGCTCTTCCTGCTCAGGGGCGGCAGCACCTGTGCCGCCACCGCCGCCAGCAGCGCTTGATCGCTCCAGTCGGCATCGGCCACCAGATGGTGCATCGATTGATGGGCTGAGCCCACGTTCTGCGGGTGCACCCGCGCGGCCATGGGCTCCACGCTCTTGCGCCCTCCAGGCAGTAGCAACCCCTTCGGGTACCAGTGTGCGGGCTGTTTGCGATCCGATGGGACAGGGCGGCAGCAACTACTTCCTCGTACTGTTCAAAACGCACTTCCAGTGTCCTATTCAACACAGCTCTCCCGCGCGGCCTGAAGGTCTTCCCATAGTGGCACAAAGGTACGATTATTTGTAACATAGTGGAATTAATGAGGTATTCACTATCTGCGCACTTCATCAGCGTTAGCGTTCGCCATCGCGTTGATTCAGTGCAAGCCCCATCTAGCGAACCAGATGATCCCAACACGCTTCATGGCCGTGATTCACCGCTCCAGTCGGGAAATAGAAGAAATGTCATGCAACCAGGTTCCGTGAAAGCCCCTTTCAGCAGGTCCAAGACTTCAGTCAGAACAGCCGTCACAATCCGAGACTGGGGGGCGGCCGCCGTGTGACAGAACGCTGATAATTGCTACACGTTCCGCCGAAACACCACGATGATCTGCATCTCGAAGCACGTGTCGTCGCCAAGCAGCACCGGCAGGCAACGCATCGACCGGACGATTTTTGCGCTTTTTTCGCCAAAATAGTTCGTCGGCCAGAGTGCACGTTGCGCAAATGGGCAACATACGTCTACACCGCATGGGCGGATCCGTGCGGTCGTATAAGTATAAACTTATACGAAGGTGCTCTGCCAATTCTGTCATTCGCGAGGCCGCCTATATGTCGCTCAACATGCTTTCTACCGGGAGCAACCCCAGCCAACTGCTGGGCACCTCTTCCAACGAATCGTCTTCATCGGAACTGTTCGGGTCGGATTCGTCCAACGATGGCTCCGACCTGCCATCGACGATGGATACCATCTTTCAGCAAATCTACCTATTGCTGGCGGCCCTTCAGGCCAACACGCAAACCAGTGCATCCGGTGATACGCCGGCCAATACGGCAAGCGGCGATGCTGACACACAGATGTCCGCATCGGACTGGCAGGCCACCCAGCCGATCGAAAAGCGCACCTCCTGGCCATCCCTGGGCTACGACTTCGATCCCAAGAACATCAAGGGGAAGGATGCGCCGCCGGCGCTGGAGGGGTCGACGGTTACCTGGAACGATGGCACGCTGACCAAGTCTGAGCTTCAGATCGTTTCGACGCTGAATGCACACAAGGATCAGATGCCGATCGAGTACAAGAATCTCGACGACAAGATCAACGACCCTTCCACGCCCCCCGACCTGAAGGCTGCATTGCAGGGCCTGAAACAGGACCCGCGATTGTTCTTTGCGATCGGTTCTCAGGGAGACGGCAAGTGCGGCGGCAAGGTCAGCGCGCAGGATCTGTGGGATTTCTCTGATTCACATCCGCAGGTCAAGGACCTGGGCGGAAAGAACGACGAGTTCAATCCCAAGGACATCAAGGGGTCCAACCCGCCACAGGCGGCGGAGGGCTCGACGGTTACCTGGAACGACGGCCAGCTCAATCAATCCGAACTGGAGATTGTTTCGGTTCTGGATCGGCACAAGGACCAGGTCGACTCGCTGTCCTTCGATCAGCTGGATGCCAAGATCAACGACCCGTCGACGCAGCCTGACTTGAAGAAAGCGCTGAAAGGATTGCAGAACGATCCGCGGTTGTTCTTCGCCATCGGCTCGCAGAAGGACGGCAAGTGCGGCGGCAAGATCAAGGCGCAGGACCTCACAGACTTCTCGTACTACCATCCGCAGATTGCCGAATACAACGACAAGAAGGCAAAGAGCTACACGCAGAACTACATCGCATCCGATAGCCCCGACAAAACCAAGGCGTCGGTCATGACCAAAAGCGATGCCCTGCGCGAGATGTATCGCTATTCCGACTATCTGCCCGGCAACCTGAATGAGGACGAATTCGCCAAGATCGTCGATGGCGACAGCAAGACCGGCAAGTGCCCACCGCAGTTGATCGCGGCTGCTCAATATTTTCGCGATCATCCGGACGAGTGGAAGGAATTTTCAGGAGACGCCGGCACGATGAGCACGCCGGACTTCCTGCAGAAGTCCACCTCCGAGATGCACCTGACTGCGGACGAGCAGAAGACGCTGGACACCATCAACAGTCATCAGGACGCGTTCTACGGCGACGGCAAGGAACTCACGCGCGACAAGCTCGACGCGATCTCCAAGGACAACAAGGCCGACCCGGCGGTCAAAGAGGCCGCAACACAGTTGGCGTCCGATCCGCTGCTGTTCGGCTTGTTGAACAACTCGATCACCGGCTACAAGAAACCCCATCACTTCTTCGGCGGCGGCCATGTCGTCGATTCGGGCAAGATCAGCCAGAACGATTTCCGGCAGTTCTATGACCACATGAGTGCAGCCAACAAGACCGTGAACACGCCGGCCACGCACGAGGCGAGCTCGCCCGATCAGCAAAAGGCCGTCGCGGACATGCTGATGGGCAAGGACGATCCGCCGGCGATCAAGAAGCCCAAAAAGGATGTCGGCACGTTCCAACAGGGCCTGCATGAGTTCCTCAAGTGGGACAGTAAGATCCTGGACTGGATGTCGGTCGGGCTCAGCGCATTGAACGGAATTCCCGTGATCGGCGAGATTGCCGATGCGGCGGCGATTGCATTGGAGAGCGAGGCGCAGGCGGCGCAGGTGGTCGACACTGCGATTCAAGGTGGCGACATGTCGCTTGCCTTGAAGCTGGCCGGCATCAACATGGCCGGGGCAGTGGTTGGAGCAGTCGGTGGACCCACGGCCAGAATCGGGGCCAAGGGCGCCGCCAAGGGCGTCGCCGAAGTCGCGGCCAAGGAAGCCGCCGAGGGCGCGGCCAAAGGAACTGCAAAGGGAGCTGCCAAAGGCGCAGGTAAAACCGCGGCCGAACGGCCCAGCGCCGCTGCGTTCGCAAAAGGCTACGTGGCCGGCAGCACCATCAGTAAATCGACTGAAATTCTCAAGAAGCCCGTCATGGCGGGCTTGCACTACGAAGAATATCAGCTGGACAAGCAGAAGGACGGAGAGATCCACCAGAAGCTGGACAACGCCGGCGGCGCCCCGGTGGGTAAGCAGATTATCCCCACAGGCATCGCCGACAACTTCGAGGGAGACGTGCGGCAGAATCTGCGCAATGTCAGGATACGTCGCAGATAACGCGCTTACCACAGCGAGGTTGCGTTAGGCGTCTTGCCGCCGGCGTTGGTGCTCGGGAAGGTAAGCGTTGAAGCAACGCCGGTCGGTCGTCACGACGTGCTGCAACATCATGCCGATGTGTTGCGGTATCGCTTGCCGACGTTCGTATGAACGTGCCTCCAGGTGCCTGGAGGCACGTTCCTGCGCCGCTGCAGCCATGTGCCTTGGCGAACAGGCGACGGGATGCCAGAAGCTCTCCCGGGAGCATCGACATCCTGGCAATGAAGACCGTCGATGCGCGTGGAGATTGCGTTGCGAACGATGCGGCGCGTCATCTGATCGATCGCCGTTGCCAGCGTGTGTATCACGCTGACAGCCGATGACGTCGAACGCCGAACAATCACCGCTGTCGGTGATGAGAGATGCAGCACAGCTGCGCCTGTGCAAGAAAAAACTGATTCGCCAAGCGATACAGCCTCTTCACTTTGATGCGGCGATGGCAGTCGCATCGCAGTAGCCTGCATTCTTTCAGTAGCCTGCACTCTTTAGCGCTGCAGCCAGCCGACCAAGCAGGGTGTATCTCCATGTTCAATATAAATCGCCTACTGCGCTCTCGCCCGCAAACGGACAACGCCGATCAAGCGCCCGCGCAAGACAGGCCTTCACGGCAACCTTCACCCGCACAGGGCTTGCTGAGTCCTCTGCTCGCGCGGCCGCGACGGCGCGAAAGCAGATCAGCGGCAGACACGTCGACGCCCAGAAATGCGGCGCAAGGGCGCTTCTCCCGATCGCCTTTGCATCCGTCGAGTCAGCCGGAGGCACTCGCGGGCGCCTCTTCTGCACCACCGCGCAGCATCGAGCACGACATCGACGATTGGCTTGCGCAAAGCCTACCGATGGCAGAACGGATCCCAACGGGCTACAACCTGCACGACGGGTCGAGAGATACGTCGCGGGATGTACTGCAAAGCGCCGCAGAAGCAATACGCCGTGCAGCGACCCGCCGCAGCACCGAACTTCTTGTCGACGGCCTCCCTGCCACGAGGCTACCTGACGCGATCGGCCGGCTCGACGCGCTACAGAAATTGATGCTGCTCTATACCGGGGTTCAGTCGCTGCCAGACAGCCTGGGACAGCTGAGCCAGCTCCACCATTTGCAGATCTCTGGCGCGCAGGAGCTGAAAACACTGCCACCCTCGTTGACGCGCCTGTCCAATCTCAGAACCCTTCAATTGATGATGGTCCCCTTGGACGAATTGCCCGCAGACCTTGGGCGCATGCAGGGTCTGCGCAGCCTCGCGCTAGGTGGCGGGCACTATGCGCGTCTGCCGGCCAGCATCGTTGAACTGAGCCGGTTGACCGGTTTGCGCGTGTCGCACTCGTCGCATTTTCGCGAGTTACCTGAAAACATCGGCCTCATGCAGGGGCTCAGGTCACTGGAGTTGGCATCGAATTCCAAGCTGGAGCAGCTTCCAGGCAGCCTCACGCAGCTGCATCGGCTGAAGAAACTCGACCTGTCGTCCAACCGCCGGCTGGCGCACTTGCCTGAGGACATCGGTCAACTGCGCGGCTTGACGGAACTGTCGCTGAAAAGTTGCGCTGCGCTGCGGCAGCTGCCCGGCAGCGTGGGGGATCTGGCCCAGCTGCAACTGCTGGACCTGCGCGGCACTGGCCTGCAGACCCTTCCACCGTGGCTGGCACGACTGCCCGATCGCTGCGACATTAAGGTGTCGGATCATCTGGCAGACCAATTGCAGCAGATCCGCGACCCGGAACGCGCGCAGCGCGCGGCACAGCGGCTTGCCGACAGGAGACGACACGCGTCCGTGCCGGCGGCGCAACAGGCCGGGGCGTCGTGGAACCGCGTCCCCGAGTTCACGCGCGTGTTGCGCAGTGTCGATGCCGACCTGGGCGAGCGTTTTGAGAAGTGGACGCAAGGCCTGACGCAAAATGCCAGGATCTTCGGCGCATCCATCACATCGGCCGACATGCCCCTGCTGGACCAGGTGGTGGCCGAGGCCATTCGATCACCCGAATTCCGCAGCACCTTCGGCCAATTCTTGAACGACCACACCGTCAAGACGCTCAACATGGATGGCATGACGCAAGTGGGTGATGGCGGGCCCCGTGTGCGAGGAGACGTCAAAACCGCGTTTGCCGAGATGCTCAAGCACAACATCATGCACACGCAGGACCAGGAGACCGCACTGGGCCTGCTGCAGCAAGCCCTTCAAAATTCCGGCCTGGGGCTGGCCAGGGAGAGGCTGCTGCGCAGCACGAATCAACTCACCGGGCGTGCGGAAATGTGGCCGCCACTGAAGGCCTACATCTCCATGCACGACGTGGAGGGAAAAGCGGCGCAGGATGCGGCGATCACGTGGGCGATGGCTCAGCTTGACGAAGCGCATGAGGGTGTCATCGGGGAAGCAGAGGCCAAGCAGGAGTCCGAACAGGCGCAGGCCAACGCGAACCGCTTCATCGAGCGGCGGG
Organism: Xanthomonas oryzae pv. oryzae; assembly: GCF_004136375.1. Taxonomy (NCBI): domain Bacteria; kingdom Pseudomonadati; phylum Pseudomonadota; class Gammaproteobacteria; order Lysobacterales; family Lysobacteraceae; genus Xanthomonas; species Xanthomonas oryzae. The sequence continues at coordinate 57,444 of NZ_CP031697.1, read as the reverse complement.
CGCGTGTACTGCTCCGGGAATGGGGCATCCATTAGAGGCCTAGCGTCCGGCGATGTCACTCCGCAGTTAACTGGCAGCACGACGATTGCGCGCGACATGGCGTTAGGCACACGAGCGTTAGCCAAAGCGAAATCGAGCGGCCACTGATGGGGCTCGATTTACGTCAAAGCTCACAGGGTTTGGCAACATACAGCCAGCAGCCGTGCGACGGATATCGATGGCACAACCATCATCAGTCGGTCGCATCGAGCAGTGGTCCTCTTCGATGACCACAACGTCGAATACATCAGCGCTGCGCGCAGCGCAAGGACCGAACATGCGCACCCGTCGGTTGCATGCTTAGAGCGGCTAACCACAGGTCGCGATCAGCGGTCATGTAGGCGCGGACGGCGCGCTCAGAACCGCAGTGGACGCGTGGTATATGCCGCTTCCGGCCACCGGCCGCGCCCGCCTGCCGGTGAGCGCAGTCGTGTTGTTAGCCGCTCTTAATCGGCTGCGCCGGTTCGGTACATGGCTGATGCGGTTCTTCACCGGCCGCCACTCAGCACGGCGGCACAGCAAACTGCTCGCCACCGTCGAAAACATCACCCAATCAGGCTGCGCGATCGACCGGGACCTGCACCACCGCAACAGGTGGATCGGACGCAACTTCTTCGGCATTGTCTGCTGCACCTTCGGCCTGCTCGCAGGCTTCCTGCGCGCGCTGCGCAGTGAACAGCGCAGAGATCGTACTGATCATCTGCAAAATCTTTGGAATGCCGCCAAGCTTGCCGGCGATGCTGCCCAGCGCGGCCTGTGGCTCGTTGCGACCGGTGACAAATCCCAGCCCGAAGCCAACCGTCACGATGCGCAGCGGCGACCAGCCTGCACGCCAGGTTTGGCGCAATTGACTCCAATGCAGACGCGTCTCTTGCGCGCGTCCGTCCACCAGCAACTCGGCGCGTTCAACGCGCTGGCGTAAGGTTCCAAACTTCATGTGCGTGCTCCACGGGCAGACGTCGTGGCATCTTCATCCTGGCTGGGGTCATCGAAAATCCCCAACTTGATGAGCTGACGGCGTGTTGCGTTCAGGCCGGTGTGGTCGAAGTAGAAGAACACCCGCCATGCAGCGATGCCGGTTACCAGCAGACTTGCCAACGCCGTGAAGAACATCGCCTGGAACCATGACAGCCCGGCACGTTGCAGCAAGGCGATGATCGCACCGGCCAACAGCAGCCATGAGGACGCACCGAACACGACGGCCACACACGCCCAGGCCAGGCCGCGCCCGAACGCACTGCGTGCCAGTTGCAAATCGGCCGACACCAGCCGGCGCAAGGCGCGGCTGGTGTCTTTGGCCGAGCTCAGCGTTGCGCGGCCGGCAGCGCCGACCGCGCGGACGCTTTCGTCCAGTCCTGGCGTTTCCGCATGCGCGTCAGGCGCGTCGGCTCCGGCAGCTGTAGAGGCCTGATCGCTCACGACTCAGTTGTCGTTGCTGCGTGCCAGCTTGGCGATCACCCAGCCGGCGGCGAAGGCGACGCCGAAGGCAGCGAGCGGACGCTCGCGGATCAGGTCGGTGGCGCTTTCCAGCAGATCGTTGCCCTTGGCAACCAACACGTCGATCTGTTCCTTGGCAGCTGCGCCGCCGAACTCGGCAGCGGCCATCCCGGCCAGCGCGGTGTCGGACAGTTCGGCCTTGACGTTGGCGCGACCGAGCTTGAGTTCATCGCCAGCAGCGCTGGTGGCGCCCTTGACGGCTTCGCCGGCGGCGCTGGCGGCCGACTTCAGGTGGGTGCCGGCTTCGCTCAGGTTTTCCCTCAGCTGATCGGTATTGGTGGGGCTCATGCGATATCTCCTTCGGTCATTGATGGCAGCCGCCACTCACGTGCGGTCGAGCAGTAGCAATAGCATCGGGGGGGTGTAGGAGGCGTTAGTGGATGCACTTGCGGGTACACATCGTGTCAACGCATCAGCGCGTCGTACTGCGCGTTGCCACGCAGGATGCGCACCACCAGTTGCTGCGGTTTGCGCTGGAAATTGGCGCGCCAGCTGGCAAGATCGGCGAACTCGCCCACGCTGCTGGCCACGATCACATCGCCGGTGACCAACCCATTGGCTGCGGCGCGACCACCGCGTTTGACCTCGCTCACCATCACCCCGGTGATGCCGGACTGACGCAGCGATTCGGGCAGGTCTACGAAGGTGGCGCCGGTCAAACGCGGGTCGAGCATGTCGCCGGTCACGGCGCGGTCCTGCTCTTTCAGCGTGGCCTTGAGCTTGAGCGGCTTGCCATCGCGACGGATGTCCAAGGTCACCGCGCTGCCAACGGCTTGCAGGCCCTCATAGTTGTGCAGCGCCTCGGCACTGTCCACGCGCTGGTCGTTGGCCGCCACCACCACATCGCCCGGTTGCACGCCTGCGGCGGCCGCTGCGGAACCAGGCAACACGCGCGTCACCAAGGCGCCGCGCAACGAATCCACGCCCAGCCCCTGCAGCATCTGTTGGGTAAGGTTCTGGGTTTCCAGGCCGAGCGTGCCGCGCACCACCACGCCCTTGGTCACCAGTTGCTCGACCACGTTGCGCGCCAGGTTGGACGGAATCGCCAGGCCCAGGCCGATATTGCCGGCCATGCTGCCCTGCGGATTGAAGCTGGCGGTGTTGATGCCCACCAGCTGGCCTTGCAGATTGACCAGCGCACCGCCCGAGTTGCCCGGGTTGATCGAGGCATCGGTCTGGATGAAGTTCTGATAGCCCAGCCCGCGGATCCCGCTGCGCCCCACTGCCGAGACGATGCCCGAGGTGACCGTCTGGGTGAAGCCGAACGGGTTGCCGATCGCCACTACAAAATCGCCCACGCGCAGCGCATTGCTGTCGGCCAGCTTGATGTCGGTGAGGTTGTCGGCCTTGATGCGGATCAACGCGATATCGGTGTCGGCATCGGAGCCGATGAAGTCGGCCTTGACCGTGCGTCCGTCGCCCAGCGTTACCTGCACATCGTCGGCATTTTCGATGACGTGGTGATTGGTCAGCACGTAGCCTTTTTGCGCATCGATGATCACGCCCGAGCCCAGCGATTCGTTGATGCGGTCCTGTGGCACCTCTGGAAACAGCCGGCGCAGGATCGGATCGTTGAAGAACGGGTTGCGCACGCGCACCACCTGTTTGGTGTTGACGCTCACCACCGCCGGCATCGCCTGCTGCAGCATCGGCGCCAGCGACGGCACCGGCTGGCCGGCGACTGCGGCCGGCAACGCGGCGGTCGTGGGCAGGGTAAAGGCGGCATTGCTCGGCGGCGTGGCTTGGGCACGGTTATCGAGCCAGGCATTGATGCCGGTGGCGGCAAATCCGCCGAAGGCAGCGGCCAGTGAGAGAGTCAGCAAGGTGGGCAGCGGTCGCATGGAACGGATTCCGGGTTGCGCGGTGGAAGAGGAATGGGGCGTCTGACTGCGTAAATCAAGCTGAACGAGAGTGCCTGCGCGCAATTTAACTGCTGGTGAAAGTGCCGCGCATCCCTTGGCCCGATTGCGTTGACAGCCTGTCGGACCCGGCGTAGCGTCCGCTTCATCCGATGCCTGTTCAGCATGTTGCGTGCGGTCGCGCATCGCCCGGTTTCCCGCACTGACGCCCTTAGGAGGGTCTATGAGCAACGGCAATGGTGTAACGGCAACCCTGTCCGACGCCGTCGATAGCGTAAAGAGCACCGCCAACGAGTTGACCGAGACCATCGCCAGTACCACCAGCGAGGCGGTCGCCAGCGTGCAGGAGGCTGCAGGCACGGCGGTGGAAGAGGTCAAGACGCGTGTGGTCAAAGCGCGCAAGGCTGTAGTCAAGGTCGAAAAGACTGTGGCCAAGAAGGCCGGTGACGCGGCTACCGCAGTCAAGCGCAGCGTGGCCAAGACCAAGCGTTCGCTGACGGCAACCAAGGACGCTGCCAAGGACAAGCTGGTCGCCACCAAAGATGCTGCCAAACAGAAGCTGGTGTCGACCAAGGACGCGGCCAAGCACAAGCTGACCTCGACCACCGATGCCGCCAAGCAAAAGTTGAGCAGCACCAGCGCCGCGGCCAAGAAGAAGATCACCGACACCAAGGCCAACACCAAGCGCAAGCTGGAAATTGCCAAAGCCAACGCCAAGGCCGAAGCGGCCGCACTGAGCGCCAAGACCGCTGCCAAGAGCGCAGCGCGCAAGACCGCTGTTGCAACGGTGAACGCGCGCACGGCAGCGAAGAAGGCAGCGGCCAAGTCGGCAGCAGCGAAGAAGTCTGTTGCCAAGACGCCAGCCAAGCCCGTGGCCAAGAAGGCGCCGGCCGCCAAGCAGACCGCGACCAAACAGGCCGCAGTGAAGAAAGCTCCGCTCAAGAAGGCCGTGACCAAAACCGCATTGAAGAAAGCCGCCAAGGTCACCAAGACCCCGGCAACGCGTGCTGTGGCCAAGACCACCGCTGCCCGCAAGGCAGTGGGCAAAAAGGCGGCAAAGCGCGTCGCGCGCTGAGGTTGTAACGCTACGGCGCAGGACGCCACGCGGACACGTGATGCACGTGATATCTGAAGCCCCTCTCCTGCGGGAGAGGGGTTGGGGTGAGGGTACGGGGCGAAGCCACACGTGTCGTTCAACGGCACGATGCTTCGATCGCCAAGCGTCACGCTGCTTCGCACCTACGCTCATCCGCCCCTGCGGGGCACCTTTTCCCCGATGCAGGGCGACAATGTCCCGGTGGGAGGATGGAATGCCATGGACCAAGGCAGCGAACACGGTGATGACGCTGCATTGCGCGAGCGCACTGCCCGACAGTATCGCCGGAGCATTGCGATGCACAGAGGCATGACGCATGCAGTCAATGTCGCAAGGCCTACCGCATCCAATCGACTGAGAGCGGCTGCCAAAATGCAGCGACCGGTCCCCAAGTGGCTGTAGAGGCGCCCAGGAGCGGCAATGTACGCGTCAGATAGGTCACACCGCGCTTATCGCGCTGGGCCCGTGCTTGCACACCCGCGCCTTCCACGTACCGCCGCCGGTATGCCGCACCGAGCACCGGCCGCGCCAGCCCCGTGGCTGCGCAGACGTTTGGTTGCGTAGTGCCTCGCACTGTACTGCGGGCAGCTGATTTCCGACCGCGCCGACGGGACGGTCGCAGGCAAACACCACGCGCACGCAGAGGCCGCGTCCATCGTTGCCTTCGCCGGTTTCGATGGTCGCCCCGTGCAACCGTGCGATGCCGGCCACCACTGACAGCCCGATTCCGCTGCCTTGCACCTCGTTGCCGGGCACGCGATAAAACCGCTCGAAAATAGAGGCCTGTGCGCTCTCGGGCCGTCATCACTCACCTGTACGAACCCGACATGGTCGATGGCGCAGGACTGCTGACGCACACCGTCGCAGATGGCGTTGGCCAGCATGGTGTCGTCTTCGACAACGAGCAGGTGCATAGGTGTTCCACCGGGCACGGGGCAGTCCGGGATCCGCAGCACGGTCAGGGATGGGGTTCAGGCAACTATTGCTGCACGCCCAGGCGGTGCGTGGGCCAGGCCCGGCGCGCCGTTCGATTCCCGTCTGCCCAGGGGCCCGGCCGCTGCCTATCGCTGCAGAATGGCGCGCAGCGCAGGGTCCAGGTGGGTGTAGTGAAAGCGAAAGCCGGCATCGAGCGCGCGTTGCGGCAGGACGCGCTGGCTGATCAGCAACAGATCGGCCATCTCGCCAAAGCCCAGCCGCAGCATGCCGCTCGGCAACGCCAGCAGGGCGGGGCGGTGCAGTACATGGGCCAGCGTGCGCGCAAATTCTGCGTTGGTGACAGGATTGGGCGCAGTCGCGTTGTAGGCGCCGTGCTCGCCGTGCTGCAGCAGCCACAGCAAGAGGGCGACCATATCGGCGCGGTGGATCCAGCTCATCCAGTGCCGGCCATCGCCGAACGGCCCGCCGCCGCCGAAACGGAATGCCGGCAGCATGCGAGCCAGCGCGCCGCCATCGCGATCCAGCACGATACCGGTGCGTATCCAGCTCACACGCGGGCCGAGCGCGGCGATGGTGTTGGCTTCGGCTTCCCAGTCGCGGCAGAGCACGGCAGAGAAGTCATCGCCGGCGGGCTCGGCTTCGGTCAGTGCGGTATCGCCCCGTTCGCCGTAGTAGCCCACGGCCGAGCCGGAAATCACAACCGAGGGGCGTTGCGCGGCCGGTTGCTGCGCGACCCAGGCATGCAAGTGGCGGGTGATGCCCAGGCGCGATTTGCGGAAGCGCTGCTTGCGGGCATCGGTCCAGCGGCCTGCAGCCAGCGGCTCGCCGGCCAGGTTGATGACTGCATCGGCCCGCACCCCATCCAGCGTCTCCACTGCAGTGACGCCGGGCAGGGTGCGCTGGGCGCGTCGCACGTCACGGGTCAGGACGCTGACCTGACAGCCGGTCTGCAGCAATGCCGGGCACAAGGCTTGGCCGATGAAGCCGGTGCCGCCAGTGATGAGCAGATGCATGGAGGGCTCCTGGGCCGAATCGATGCATCACGATAGGCCAGGATCAAGCCAAGCGAGGTGAAGCTAGCACGGGCATGCAGCCGTGCGCTGCCATCGCGCTGCAAGGCGAAGCACCTGGCAGGCGGCGGCTTGTGCTGGCCGCTAAACGCAAACGCGCCGGACGGGCCGGCGCGTTTGCAGGGTGCAGCGCAGTCGGCTGCTTACCTGGACGAAGACACCGCGTGGGCGCGTTCGAAATGCGCCGAGACCACGCGGCGGGTCTGTTCCAGATCCTGCTTGACCGGCGCGCTTTCGGCGGCGGGCAGCAGTTCCGAATCGATAATCTTGATGGTGTCGCCATGGTCGATGACCATGGTGCGCATGAACGCGTTGCGGTACGCGTCCTTGCCATCGGGCAAGGTCAGCGTTTTGGACAGCGCTTCCACTGCCGCCTTGCCCTTGGCGCGCATAGCTTGGGCACGCGGGCTCTCGGCTGCGCCAAGCGACTTGGTCTGTTCAAGATTCGCTTCTTGGTCGTGCAGCATCTGCTGTGCAACGTCGCCAGTGGCACCGCCCAGATCCTGTTCGATGGCCTGCTTGGCGAGCGCAATCTCGTTCTCGTCGATGGCCGCCAGCACGCCCAGCACTGCGCCGTCACCCTTGGGGAAACTCTGAACACCTCCCCCTGATCCTGCGACAATCGCACAGACGCAACGTGACGACGACGATGCAACTGACCTTCGGCGACGCGGAGTACAACGGCAAGCGCAAGCGGACGCGGCGTGAGGTGTTCTTGGCCGAGATGGACCAGGTCGTGCCGTGGAAGGGCCTGCTGGCGCTGATCGAGCCGCACTATCCAAAGTCGGGGCAGCCGGGGCGACAGCCGTATCGGCTGGAAACGATGCTGCGCATCCACTTTTTGCAGCAGTGGTATGCGCTGAGCGATCCCTCGGCGGAAGAAGCGCTGTACGACACGGTGTCGATGCGCCGCTTCGCGAAGATCGGCGGGCTGGACGAGGTGCCGGATGAAACGACGATTCTCCACTTCCGGCATCTGCTGGAGCGGCATGATCTGGCGCGCAAGCTGTTCAGGGTCAACGCGCACCTGTCGCGTAAAGGGCAGAGTCTGCGGGGCGGGACGATCGTGGATGCCACGATCATTGCGGCGCCCAGTTCGACCAAGAACAAGCAGGGCGAGCGCGATCCGGACATGCACCAGACCAAGAAGGGGAATCAATATGACTTCGGGATGAAGGCGCACATCGGGGTGGACGATGACTCCGGGCTGGTGCACCACGTCGAATGCACGGCGGCCAACGTGGCCGATATCACGCAAGCGCACAAGCTGCTGCACGGCAAGGAGGATACGGTGTGCGGGGACAGCGGCTACACCGGGCTTGAGAAGCGCGAGGAGATGAAGCGCAAGCGCACGCTGCGCTACCTGATCGCCGAGAAACCCTCGAAGCTGAAGCAGATCAAGAACAAACGCGAACTGAAGTTGGCCAAGCGCTGGGAGCACACCAAGGCCAGCCTGCGGGCGAAGGTGGAACACCCGTTCCGGGTGATCAAGCGTCAGTTTGGCTACGTCAAGGTGCGCTATCGCGGCCTGGTCAAGAACACCGCGCAGATGCTGACGCTGTTTGCGCTGTCGAATCTGTGGCTGAAGCGCAAAGAGTAAATGCCCGCTGCGGGGAAGGTGTGCCTGTAACCCGGGAAATACACCGAAAACGCGCCGAAAACGGCAAAAAATCAGGGGTTTGAGCGCCCTCAGCGCCGCAGATGTGGCTTGCTTCATTTCCCGGCCGCGTTGATCAGACCATCCTTGGCTAATTCGGTCGCGCCGCTGCCGCTGACAGGCGCAGCCGTTGGTTCGGGCGATACCGCGGGTGCAGTGCGCGATGCATCGCCGCCAGGACGATCGCACGCCGTCAGGCAGAGCATGGCCAGCAGCGAAACAGTGATAAGCGTGGATTTCATGGCGGTCCCGGAAAGAATCGGCAATGCCGAGGGTGAAATGCAAAGGAGCCGCTGTGCGGCTCAGGAGATGCATCAGTCAGGCCGATTGCGGCTAGGCAACGGGCGCAATGCCCAATGGTCTGACAGGTGCCTTGCGTGCACGCACTGCATCCTGTGCACTGCGGCAGGTGCATGCCATGCGTGCGGTACGTGCGCGAATCAACATGTGTTCATTGGCCGGTGCGCTTCCCAGCAGGCTGGCGATGTGGAAGCCAAGGATTTCCTCCGCGCGGTCGCCCTGGTCGCTGACGATGTGCGGAACCAGCCGCTCCAATCGTTCCAGCTCCTGCTGCACTTGATACGGGCTTTTCATGACGATCTCCAATGAAAGACAGGTACTGCTCGTACTGCTTGATACTGCGAACTCAACCATTGCGTGCGCCTAAACGCTGCCAGCAGTCGGTTGCCAGCTGTTCGTAGTTGGACTGTGTGCTGGATGAAATGAAGTGGTGTTCCAGGCGGTCGCGGAACAGGCGCAGACGTTCCTGATCGCTCGAGCGCGGTGCCTGCAGGTAGATATCGCAGGCCATCTTCACCACCGGGGACAACTCGCTGAACTTGCCTGCGCCAAGGTTCCCCTGAGCATGCCGCGCCTGCCAATGCGCGATTTCGGCCTGTACATCGATGACGGATGGATCTCTGCTCATGACTTGACGTGTTCCGGAATAAACAAACCTGACCTGCAGAGTAACTGCGCATATGTCAACGAATGATCATCGAACCCGACCATGACAGCGCTGCAGCGCGATGCGCGCTTACTAATAAGTCAGTAAATTAGGGGACAAATGTCGGTGTCTGCTGTCCAACCATCCATGATGAAGAGAGACGGACGCTTGGTATCGCGGGCGGCGCTGGAAGAAATGCGCCTGATGGCGTTGCAACGGATGGGCGAAGTCGAATCGCCGGCCAAAGTGGCCGCGTCGTTCGGGTTGCATCGCGGCTGGGCGTACGAAGTGCTGGCGCGAGCACAGGAGGGCGGCGCTGGCGCATTGATGACGCGTAATGGCAGCGGTCGCCCGCGGACGTTGACGCCGGCGCAGGAGCGCCAGGTGTTCGGCTGGGTCAATGGCAAGACCCCTCGCCAGCATGGCTTCGCCTTCGGTCTGTGGACGCGGCAGGTCGTGCGTGAACTGATCGAGAAGAAATGTGCCGCACGGTTGAGTCTGGCCAGCGTCGGGACGTTGCTGGCGCGGCTGGGGCTGAGCCCACAGAAGCCGCTGCAACACGCCTATCAGCGCGATCCACTGGCGGTAGCGCAGACGTACCCGGCGATCGTGACGCACGCCAAGCGGGAAAAGGCCGAGATTGACTTCTGGGACGCGTCTGGCTTCCGTGCCGATGCGGTGCAAGGACGGACGTGGGCCGTCAAGGGCGTCACGCCGGTTGTCGCGGTGCCGGGGCAGCGCCAGAGCATCAGTGCGGCCTCGGCGGTGAACAGCAAGGGCGGGTTCTGGTTCGCCGTGTACAGCGGCGGCTTGAACGGTGAATTGTTCGTGGACCTGCTCAAGCGAATGATGAAAGGCCGTCGCCGTCCAATCCATCTGGTGCTTGATGGTTGGCCTGCTCACAAGACCCGTGGCGTGCGCGATGACGTGGACAGCCTGAAGGGCAGGTTGACGCTGCATTTCCTGCCGGGTTACGCGCCGGGCTTGAATCCCGACGAGTTGGTGTGGAGCTACACCAAGCGCACGGGCGTAGCGCGCAGCCCGCTGCGCAGTGGCGAGAAGCTGGCCGATCGGGTGCATGATCAGTTGTCCGACATTGCAGCTCGACCAGAATTGGTGCGCTCGTTCTTCAGGCATCCAAGTGTCGCCTATATTTCTGACTTATGAGTAATTGGTCAGGCTGCTTAGACTCAACTTCCAAGTGCAACACCCCGCCTTGACGTAGAGTAGTGGCATGGGCAAACAGTACAGACCCCTGGATTCCGAAGAACGCGCTTTGCTTCAAATCGAACTCGGTAACTGTCGGAATGAGCATCAACTCCATTGCAAGGCGACTCAATCGCAATGCGTGCACGCTGTCGCGCGAGATACGGCGACAGGGCGCACCTGGCTATGCGGCAACCAGCGCAGCCAGCAACTATCGGCTGCGCCGCAGGGCCTGCGTTCGAAGGCGCCGGCTTGTTGAAGGCAGTGCGATCTTTCAGCAGGTGCGTGACGACTTGGTTCTATATCGTTGGTCGCCCCAGCAAATTGCTGCCAAGCTCAAGGCCATGCATCCGGATGATCCAAGTCAACGCGTGAGCCACGAAACAATCTACACCGCTATCTACACGCATCCGCGTGGTGGTTTGAAGAAGGAGCTCGTGGAAGCGCTTCGTCAGCACAAGCCGACGCGCGGCTTGCGCCGTACGACCGCTGCCAAGCGCACGTGGGTGCCGGAGGAGCTGCGTATCGTCCATCGGCCTGAAGAGGTGGCGCAGCGCTTGATTCCTGGGCACTGGGAAGGCGACCTGATCAAAGGGGCTTTCAACCGCTCGTGCGTAGGCACGCTGGTGGAGCGAAAGACGCGCTTTGTGGTGCTGTGCAAGATGGATGGCTGTACTCCACAGGATGCGCTGGAGGGCTTCACGCGACAGATGAAGAAGCTGCCGCATTGCCTGCTGGGAAGCCTCACCTATGACCGTGGAACCGAGATGACGTGTTATCCAGAGCTGATGAAGCGGCTCAACATCGACCTGTGGTTCGCCGATCCACATGCGCCCTGGCAGCGCGGCAGCAATGAGAACACCAACGGCCTGCTGTGCCAGTTCATGCCCAAAGGCGTGGACTTGTCCAAGGCCAGCCAGGAGTATCTCAACAACGTCGCCGACCTGATGAACGCCCGGCCACGGCAGACGCTTGGCTGGAAGACCCCAAACCAGGCGCTGGAAGAAGAGATCGCTCAATTCAACTCACGTGTTGCACTTGCAAGTTGAGACCGCCATGTCTTCAGACTGACCTGTGCGCTGCACGTCGCGCTAACGCGGTGCGCGCCACTATGCATCACCAGCTGTGCAGCCCTAGAGCATCTAGGCAGCTTAAAGGGTGCAGGCATCCGCAGCTGGACCACATTCGCTCACCGACAGACACCGCGCGGTGTCTGTCGGTGATGTACGACGCCAATGCCGCGCGTCGCACGCGCCGCTGTAGAGCTGTGCCTTCCAAGTCACACTGCGGCCGTCGACCTGCGCTACAGCGTGCCCTGCTTCCATAGTCGCACGACTTCGGTCGGCGCATGTTCTTCGGGGATGCGCAGCGGCTCGCTAGCGCCGTCCCACACGATGCTGAAATAGCGGCGGTCGTCACCACCGGCCTGCGGGGCCGGCAGCGCGTGTGCCATGCACTGATCCAGCACGCGACGTAATTGCAGCCGCTGCGCATCGTCCAGCGCATCCATCGCCAGCTGGCGCTCGCGGCGCATGGCGGGAAATGCCGCTACGCCGCCCTCGCGTGCCAGCCGCAGGGTCGCGCCCGTTTCCACTGGGGGCCGTTGTGGGCTCATGCGAGCACATCCACGTCGCGCCAGGCTTGCTGCACTGCTGCGGTTTCGCTGCTGTTGGCGCCGTAGTCGGCGCTGGCCACATTGACGGTCAGCGCGGCGAAGGTGGCGACGTCCACACTGGCGCGAGTTCGCCGCCGGTCAGCGCGCGATACCAGATGCGCCCGGCCTTTTCCCACGCAGCACCGCCGATCGCGACGGCGGCACGATAGAACGCGTGATTGGGAATGCCGGAGTTGTAATGCACGCCGCCATCGTCCTTGTGCGTGTCGACATAGCCGGTCATGGTGGCCGGCTGCGGATCCTTGCCCCGGGCGGGGTCATCGGACGCGCTGCCGGGCGCCTGCATCGAGCGCAGGCCCACGCCCTTGATGCCGGGCATCAACAAGCCGGCACCGATGATCCAGTCGGCCTGCTCGGCGCTCTGGCGCAGCGTGTATTGCTTGATCAGTAAGCCGAACACGTCCGAAACCGCTTCGTTCGATGCACCGGATTGCCTTTGATAGATCAGGTTGGTGGTGCGCTCAGTGACGCCGTGGGTGAGCTCATGGCCGACCACGTCGATGGCGATGGTGAAGCGGTTGAAAACTTCGCCGTCGCCATCGCCGAACACCATCTGCTCGCCGTTCCAGAATGCGTTGTCGTCGCCACGCTCGTAATGCACGCTGCCGATCAGCGGCATGCCCTTGGCATCGATCGAATTGCGTCCGTACACACTCTGGAAGAACGCGTGGGTGGCGCCCAGGTAATCCTTCCGTCACCGCGACGTCCCGTGTCGCCGCCGCGCCTTCGTCGCGCACCAGAGTGCCGGGTAGGGTGGTGCCGTGCTGGGCATCGTAAATGCGCCGCTGCACCGCCGTCCGGGCAGCCTGTGTTGCTTCGGCTTCTGCAGCCGGCGCATCGGTGCGCGCCAGCAACCCGAGTGCGCGCTGCTGCCGCAGCTGCGCAGTGATTTGCCGCGACAGCACCGCGCACTGGCGCGCATGCGCGGGCGCCGCCTGCGCCACATGTTCGAGCAGATACGGCGGCAAAATCCCGGCGCGGCGCGGACTGGCGAACGCGGACATAAGCGACCTCCACAATGGGCGGTGCTAGCGACTATGCGGGTGCCGGCTTTAGGAATGCGTTAGCCGGCGCCAGTGACCGCGTGCCGTGTGGGTCGCGCGGGGTGCTGCGTTCATTCCAGCTGCGACAGTGCCTGTGGAATCGGCGTCTGGCCGTCGATAACGCCCAACGTTTTGCCGATGCTGGCCAGCGTTGCCAGTACGGCAGCGATCACCTGTGCCACGTTGCCGCGCGAGACGCCGCCCGCAGTGTCGCTGCCTGCACCGACATAACGCGAATGCGCGTGCATCCGCCGCTGCGCGCTACGGCGATTGCTTCATGCATGGCACTGCTCAAACACCCAGGCATGTGGCGATCGAAGATGCCCGCCAGCATTCCCCGCAGCCGCCACATCTAGGACACTGATGCGCCAACGTCTGCGAGAAGTGGTGATGCCGATGTCTTCCGAGTTACGCCCGCGTGTTGGCTGTGGTGCCTTCATCCAGCGGGCCGACGGCCACCTGCTGCTGGTGCTGCGCGGACGTGCGCCCGAGCAAGGCCATTGGGGGCTGCCCGGCGGCAAGGTGGACTGGATGGAAACCGTGGAGGCCACCGTGGTGCGCGAGGTGCTCGAAGAAACCGGCCTGCAGGTGCACCCGCAGCGCGTGCTGTGCGTGGTCAGCCACTTCGAGCCGGACATGGACCCGCCGCAGCATTGGGTGGCGCCGGTGTACCTGGCCAGCATCCAGGGCCCGGAACACGCCGTGCTCTGCGAACCGGAGGTGCTGCTGGAACTCGGCTGGTTCGCGCTCGATGCCTTGCCTACGCCATTGACCCGCTCGGCCATGCAGGCGGTGCGGCACGTGCAGGCCGAGCGCGCCGCCACGCGGGAATGACGGCGTTACAGCGGCGCTGCGGCGATCGCGCTGCGCCGTGCGCGCCACATGGATTTTGTCGCTGCGCTTGGCTATTTTCTGCGCTGCCGGAGCGAGGGGACCGCGCGCCCGGTGACAAGCCGACCTGGTCGCCGCATCGCTCACCGGCAGGGATGCGCTGGTACATGCATTGCACACGCTGGAAGCGGCCGAGGACGGCTTCCAGCGCGCGCTGCGCTTTGCTGCGCGCGAGTTCGCCCAGGACCGCCCGATCAAGGATCTGTTCGCCATCCAGTCGCGCATCATCGAACACCTGCGCCTGGTGTTGAACGACCCCGGCCACAGCGTGGTGCCGGAGGTGCCGACCGATGCGGCGCCGATGCACCGGCTGTTTCATACCGAGATCGCGCAGCTCTCGCAGATGTGGGCCACGCGTCCGCCCAACGCCACGCGCGAGGAGAATCTCAAGCGGCGCTGCATCGCCTGCGCCATCGATGCGCGCCCGGCGATGGAGCTGCTGCATGACGCCCAGGCGCTGCGTGAACGCGTGTCGCTGGGCATGTTCAACGGCGAGGCGCCCACCTGCGTGGACACTGCCGTTTCGCTGGAGCAGTTGGAACGCGAATTCGCCGCACTGTCGTTGTCGCGGCGCTACCAAGGCTCTACCTGGGGCGCTCATGCACGCGTACCGCGCGCACCGTGGACGCGCTGTATGCCACGCCGCTGCCGTCCGGCGATCTGCTGCAGGCGCTGGACGGCCTGTATCTGCTCGACGACGGCCAAGCGATCGAAGAACTGCGCGAGCGCCAACGCGCCACCTTTTCAGCAAGCACCTGGAGCTGCCGCCTCCGCAGTTCGAAGCACAGCACTCACGCGATGCTGACGCCGACTAGGCGCAAAACTTACATCTTCTCGCCTAGGTTGAGGCCGACTGGCGCTGCATCTGCAGCGTCATCATCAACCAGGAGAATCGGATGAGTCTGCAAGTTCCGCAGGGCGCCTTGGTCGTGGTGGCCGATGGCGGCGAAGCCCGTTGGTTTACCAACACCGGCAACCAATCCACGGTCGTCCTGCGCCAGCATGCGCGCACCGACGTGCAGAACGTCGATGACGACGGCCCGGCCGTCAAGGCACCGCGGGATCTCACCGAAGCAGACCTGGACGAAATGACCTTCGCCAAGCAGCTCTCGCACGCCTTGAACGATGAGGCGCTGAAGCACGAATACATGCATCTGGTGCTGGTGGCCGACCCGACCACATTGGGCCGCGTGCGCCCGCTGCTGCACAAGCAAACCCAGCAGCGTCTGGTGGGCGATCTGGCCAAGGATCTGACCAACGTGACGCTGGCAGATATCCAGCGCGCCTTGTCGTAATCGCGCGGCGCATCGAGACGATGGGGTTCGTTCGCGAGTACGCCACCCAGGCACCGGAACGCAGCGCGGTGGATACACGGGCCGGGCTGCAGATCCTGGAATTCGGCACCGACTGGTGCGGCCACTGCATGGCTGCACAGCCGCTGCTGCACACGCTGTTGGGCGGATACGAGGCGATCGACTATCGCAAGATCGAAGATGGAAGAGGGCGGCCGCTTGGCCGCTCTTTTCGCGTCACGTTGTGGCCCACGATCATCCTGCTGCGCGAGGGCGAGGAACTGGCGCGCGCGTGAGACCGCAGACGCGTGAGGACCTGCAAGATATGTTGTCGGAGCTGGATGCGGGTTGATTGTTGAAGTGATGCTGCCTCTAGCATTGCGCTTGGATAAATGCATCCTGATTAGCCCCATCCCTCAGCCGCTAGTTGCAGGATCTGCGACGCTGCGGTTGGACAATGCCCCCAGCTCAAGGCAACGGAGGTGGGAGATGGGCATCAATCTCGTGCAGTTTCAGCCAGGCTTGTCGCTGAGCGAGTTCATGGATCGCTACGGAACCGAAGCCAAGTGTTACCGGGCGTTGTATCGGTGGCGCTGGCCGAAGGGATTTCGCTGCCCGCAGTGCGACGGTCGCGCGCGCTCGCGCTTTCGACGCGATGATCAGGTGTACTACCAATGCCGGGCGTGCCGGCATCAAACCACCTTGCGTGCCGGCACGCTGTTGCAATCGAGCAAGCTGTCTTTGCGCCTGTGGATGCAGGCGATGTACCTGTTGACCTCCAGCAAGACCAACCTGGCAGCACTGGAGTTGAAGCGGCATCTTGGGGTGACCTACAAGGCGGCCTGGCGCATGAAGCACAAGATCATGCAGGCGATGACCGAGCGCGAAGAACCGCGAAAACTCAAGGGATTCGTGCAGATCGATGACGCGTATCTGGGCGGTGAGCGCAGCGGCGGCAAGCGCGGACGAGGTTCGGAGAACAAACAGCCGTTCGTGATCGCGGTGCAAGTGGACCACACCCACGAACACCCCGTCTTTGCGGTGATCGAGCCGGTGAAGGCCTTTGACAACGCCTCGCTGGAGGACTGGATCGCGCGCCGTCTGGAGCCGGAGTGTGAGGTCTATAGCGACGGCCTGGCATGCTTTCGCCGTCTGGAGGAGGCCGGGCATGCCCACACCACGCTCGATACCGGTGGCGGTCGTGCTGCAACCGACGTCCAGGGAGCACGTTGGTTGAATGTGGTGCTGGGCAATGTCAAACGCGCCATCAGCGGGACCTACCATGCGGTGGGCCAGGCCAAGTATGCAAGGCGCTACCTGGCCGAGGCGGCCTATCGCTTCAACCGCCGATTCGACCTGAAACAGATGCTGCCGCGGCTGGCGACGGCACTGCTGCGCTGCACACCTTGCCCAGAGCGCGTTTTGCGTATGGCAAGCAACTTCCATGGCTGAAGGATGGGGCTAATCAGGAAATGCATTGCTTCGTATCGCCGCGCGCTTGCACGGACCAGGCGCGGCTTCCGAATCGTAGCGAGCAGTTGGCAGGTGGATGCGGACGGCGCTCACAAGCCGCCGTGCACGAGCGGTCGAGTAGCATTCCGATCACTCGTCGCGCCGGATTGGCGCTGAGCGCAGTCGGTGTCAGCCTTGCCAGGATAGGAGGGCGTGCGCGTTATCGCTAATGCACTGACTGCCTCAATGCAGGCCTGCATGCACACCGAGTGGCATTTGCGCACGCACGCACAGAGCCAATGCGTCTGTGCACTTCGCATACCAAGGGCCACCAATCGGCTGGAAATACGGTCTTTTCCAGCGCGATGCGCGGTCGCGCCTGCAACGATCAGGGCGTTGTAGTAGCGTACCGCTCTGATCAAGCCCCTGGGCATTGCCCATCCCTTGGTCGTCTGTCCCGCCGCGTCGCTGAAGCCACGCGGTCGTCCGGGAATGCCTCCGGTGTCATCCAGTGCAATGCGCTGCCGTGCTTGCGTGATGTGCCGTGTCCTGTGCGTTGCCAGGGCGAGCGGGCAGCGATGGCCTGCGTCCGAGGAGCAATCCTAGGCGCGACTTACGGAGACCACACATGCACGATGCCCGCGCGATGCGTTCGCACTTTGGCTGGTTCAAACGCCGCCGCCAGCTGCAACTGGATGATGTCACCGTGGTGGACCGCGGCATGTTGCGCAAGGCCGTGGGCGCCGCGGCGCTGGGCAACGCGATGGAGTGGTTCGACTTCGGCGTGTACGGCTATCTGGCGGTGACGCTGGGCCAGGTGTTCTTCCCGGCCAGTAATCCGACCGCGCAGTTGATCGCCACATTTGCCACCTTCACCGTGGCCTTCTTGGTGCGGCCGATTGGCGGCATGGTGTTCGGTCCGCTCGGCGGCTATATCGCCGGCGCAGCCACCGTCACCGTATTGCACATGAGCGTGACCCCGGCGCAGATGCTCGACTGGGGCTGGCGCGTGCCCTTCCTGATCGCCGGCCCGCTCGGCCTGTTGGGCTTGTACATGCGCATGAAACTGGAAGAAACCCCGGCATTTCGCGCCTATACCGAGCAATCGGAGCAACGCGAGCGGCAGACAGCTGGCCAGGGCCTGATGACGCTGCTGCGCCTGCATTGGCCGCAGCTGCTCAAGTGCATGGGGCTGGTGCTGGTGTTCAATGTCACCGACTAGATGCTGCTGACCTACATGCCCAGCTATCTCAGCGTCACCATGGGCTATGCCGAGAGCAAGGGCTTGTTGCTGATCATCCTGGTGATGCTGGTGATGATGCCGCTCAACATCGTCGGTGGCATGTTCAGCGACAAATTGGGGCGGCGGCCGATGATCATCGGTGCTTGCATCGCACTGTTTGCCTTGGCGATCCCGTGCCTGCTGCTGATTGGCAGTGGCAACGATGGGTTGATCTTCGCCGGGCTGATGCTGCTTGACCTGGCACTGGTGTGCTTCACCAGTTCGATGCCGTCCACCTTGCCGGCGCTGTTCTACACGCCGGTGCGCTACAACGCATTGTCGATCGGTTTCAACGTCTCGGTGTCGCTGTTCGGCGGCACCACGCCGCTGGTGACTGCCTGGTTGGTAGAGCGCATCGGCGACCCACTGGTGCCGGCGTACTACCTGATGGGTGCAGCGGCGATCGGCTTGCTGACGATGCTGTTCGTGCGCGAAACCGCAGGATTACCGCTACGCGGCTCGCCGCCGGCGGTGGCCAGCGATGCCGAAGCGCGCGCACTGTTGCAGGCCGACAGCCCGGTGACAGTGGATGCGCAGTTGCCGGTCAACACCTGAGGTTTCCCCACATTTCTTCCTGCGAGATCAAGCACTTGTTGCATCAAGGCGTGGAAGAAGGTGCGCGCATGGGGCACGCTTCAAGGTGACTAAGCCAGAGAAGAGTGCCAACCATGCGCGCCAGCGAAGTATTGCAGAAGTGCCTGTCTAACTCACTCTCCGGGATGCATGCATTACGCCAACGCGCCTTGCTACGCGCGGTTGAAGCGCTGGTGCACGGAGGCCGGCTGACGCTGATCGACATCGCACGCGCGTGGCCCGGCGCGAGGCGGGTACGTGCGCCCCTCAAGGCATGCGACCGCCTGCTGTGCAATCGCGCGTTGCAGGTCGAGCGATCAGCCATCGAGCGGGACATGGCGCATTGGCTACTGCGCGGCGACCAGCCGGTGATCGTCATCGACTGGAGCGATTTGAAGCCGGACAAGTCGTGGTGTCTGCTGCGCGCAGCCGTGCCGGTCGGTGGACGCACGCTCACCTTGCTGGATATGGTGGTTTCCGGGAAACAGCAGGGATCGCCAGGCGCGGAGAAACGCTTTTTGCAGCAGCTCAGGGCACTGATTCCAGACGATGTGCGTCCGATCCTGGTCACGGATGCCGGATTCCGCACGCCATGGTTTCGCGCGGTGTCGGCGATGGGCTGGGATTGGGTCGGACGTCTGCGCGGACGTACGCAGGTCAAACCGCAAGACGTGCCCGATGATGCAGTGCAATGGATCGATAGCCGTCGCCTGCATGCGCTGGCGTCCAACCGTGCGCGCGAATTGCCGCCGATGCAGGCCAATCGCAGCGATCCGCTCGATTGCCGTCTGGTGCTCTATGCCAAGACACGCCAGGGACGTCAGCAACGCAACCGGCGCTCACCCGCCAAGGTCTCGCGTGCATCATCCAGTTTGAAAGCCGCAGCGCGTGAGCGCGAGCCGTGGTTGATCGTTGCCTCCCCACAGCTACACGCACCCAGCGCAAAGCAATTGGTCAACCTGTACGCACGACGGATGCAGATCGAGCTGGCATTTCGTGATCTGAAGTCGCACCGCTACGGTCAGGCGATGGAAGACAGCCTGACCCGTCGCGGCGAGCGGTTGCAGATCCTGTTGTTGCTCAACACGCTGGCCACCTTCGCCAGTTGGCTGGCAGGACTGGGATGCGAAGCCACCGGTATCGCCCAGTGGCTATCTCCACGCAGCAGCACACGCAAACTCTACTCGACGCTGCGCGTCGGCCGCGAGGCGCTGGTCAGGTGCTGGCCGATGGAACCAGTCTCACGCTGGCTAGAACGCTTGCGCGCGCTGCCCGACGCAGTGCGCGAGCAGATGACATTGGTGCTTTAAAAACGTGGGGATATCTAAGGGTCAACACCGCATCGTCGATGGGCCAGCCACGTACGGCATGAGCGATCGGCGTCGGTCGCACGACAGGCGTCTGTTGCGACAGGCGTCTGTTACGCCAGGCGCATGTCGCGCTGTCGCAGCCGCGGGTTGCATGGTGCGCGGTACGCGATGCACACGATGGCACTGCGCGTCGCGGCCAATTGGATGCAGGGAGACGGCCAGCATCGTTGAAGATGACGGCGATGAGGGCTAACAGACGGTCGCGAGCGGCCGCTTGGCAGTTTGCGTAGTAGCTTTGTTAGCCGAACGTATTCGTCACGCGCGCGATGGGTAGAAAGCCCGCTGTGTGTCAGAGCTAAACGCTGTCGCCGGCGATCGACCCAGTGCGTTGAACGACGCCAACACTCATCGCTGCCGCGTTCAGCGCGCGCTGTGCGGGTGTTGCTCCAGCGCTTCGGGCATGGCCATATCGGCCGAGGGCGCGCCCTCGCCGGTTTCCACATAGCGTTTGAGGCTGATGCCCAGGAAAAAACGCCAGCCGCGCGCGCAGGCCTCCTTGCACGGCGAATCGCGGTAGCCGGACTGCACGAAATCGATCTGCGTGCCCTGGCTGGTGGGGCGCAGCTCGAAGCGCATCACGGTGCCTTTCCAGGCGTCGGTATCGCGCATGTTGGAATCGTGGCAGCACCAGCACACCAGCTGATGATTGGCGCCGGCATCGATGCTGAGCTCCACGCGCCAGCCCTGCCGGCTCCAATACAGGCGCACCAGATCGTCGGCCAGGCTCACTTCGCGGGTCCACCAATGCGCAAGCTGGCGTGGCTCGGACAACGCAGCGGACACCACTTCGGGGGCGGCGGCAATGACGGTGCTATGGCGGATTTCGCAATTCATCTGGTGAGCCATCGCTGCTTGGACGCCGATGATCCCCAATTTTAACAGCCAGGCCCAGCAGGCTTCAGTTCGCTTGTGCGGCGCTCACACCGCGCTGGGTACCATCGGCAACGTCCCAACGCATGATGAGCAGGTGAGCAGGCATGACAACGCTTCCGATACCGGTGATGGACGCTGCCGCGCAGCGTGATCTGGCCACGGCCCACGCATTGCTGGAAAACCCCGGCGTGGCAGCGCAACTGACCAACGCGCTGGGTGCCTCCATCGAGAGCCTGATGACCAAGCGGCTTCCCAAGATGGTGACCCGCAGCATCGACGGCGTGACCCGCCGCGCGCTGCAGGTGGCGATGACGTCGGCGTTGCTGAGCCTGCGCAGCAAGACCGATGCGCAGCAGCCGGCATCCACCGCACGGCACACGCTGGCGGTCGCCGTTGCAGGCGGCGCAGGCGGTTTTCTCGGTCTGCCGGGGCTGATGGTGGAGCTGCCGGTGACCACCACGGTGATGCTGCGCTCCATCGCCGATATCGCCCGTGCCGAAGGCGAATCGCTGCACGACCCGGAAACCGCGCTGGCCTGCCTGGAAGTGCTGGCGCATGGCGGCCGCAGCGCCAGCGACGACGGTGCCGAATCGGGCTATTTCGCAGTGCGTGCGGCGATGGCGCAGCAACTGAGTGCTGCCGCCAGTTACGTGGCAGCGCATGGCTTCGCCAGCAAGGGCGCACCGGCGCTGGTCGCGCTGGTGTCGCGCGTCGCGGCGAAGTTTTCGGTCAACGTGGGCGAAAAACTCGCCGTGCAGGCCGTGCCGCTGGTCGGCGCGATCAGTGGCGCCACGCTCAATACCGTGTTCATGCGCCACTTCCAGGCGATGGCGCGCGGGCATTTCATCGTGCGCCGCTTGGAGCGCCGCTTCGGCGAAGATGCGGTGCGGCGCGCGTATGAGGCATTGCTGCCGCCGCGGTGACGCGGACAGTGCATGCGAACCTCACTGTGTGCGTGTCGTCGTCGTGCATTGGCTGTCGCAGCGACGGCATACGCTTGCTCAGCGCGGCGCAGGCAAACGGCAGCCGCATCATGTGGACCGAACGGCTGCCGTCGCAAGATTCCCGCGCGCGATGTGGCGCAAACACGACAGATGCCGATGATGACCAAGCCCTTTTCGCCCGCCTCTGCGCGCAACCGCGACCCGATTCTGGGTGTATTGCGCACGCACTTCGCCGACCGGCAGCACGTGCTGGAAATCGGCGCAGGCACCGGCCAGCATGCAGTGCATTTCGCTGCGGCGATGCCGTGGTTGCAGTGGCAGGCCAGCGACCACGCCGATCATCTTGCCGGCATGCAGCAATGGCTGGACGAGGCTGCACTGCCCAACACGCCACCGCCTATTGCATTGCAAGCCGTGTTGACGCCCGCGCCCGGACTTGCACCACCGCCCAGGCTGCCCGTGCTGGGTGACGGCCAGCGCGGCTTCGATGCGATCTACAGCGCCAACACGTTGCACATCATGAGCTGGCCGCAGGTGCAGGCCTTGTTCGCCGGATTGCCGGCGGTGATGGCGGCGGATACGGTACTGGCGGTCTACGGGCCATTCAACCGCAACGGGCAATTCACCAGCGACAGCAATCGCGACTTCGACGCGATGCTGCGCGAGCGCGACCCGGCATCGGGTATTCGCAATGCCGAAGCAGTGGATGCGTTGGCGGCATCGGTGGGGTTGCAGTTGATCGACGACGTGGCATTGCCGGCGAACAATGATTGCCGGGTGTGGCGGCGGTCATAGGAAACGTTTGCCTCATGGCCCTATGAGCACATGCAGCGACAAGCAGAGTGTGTAGCGATCATGGCGTTGAACGAGAGTACTTCGGACTCTCCGCCACCACGCAGGACGGTGCGGCTGGCGATACCCAAGCGGTGGGTAGACGCGCGTTTCTGTCCGGGATGCCCGATCGCCAGGGAAGGTCTGAACAATCCCCCCCGATCCTGCGACAATCGCGCAGACGCAACGGGACGATGACGATGCAACTGACCTTCGGCGACGCGGAGTACAACGGCAAGCGCAAGCGGACGCGGCGTGAGGTGTTCTTGGCCGAGATGGACCAGGTCGTGCCTTGGAATGATCTGCTGGCGCTGATCAAGCCGCACTACCCGAAGTCGGGGCAGCCGGGGCGACAGCCGTATCGGCTGGAGACGATTGCGTTCTGTTTGCAGCTATTTGCCTAACAATCACTGGTTTGGAAGCTCTTCTTCAGGCTGAACCTTTGGTGAACGGTGAGAGGTTGTGTTAGGTTAAGTTGATACGAGGCAATCGAAATTGCCGGTCGTGACCGTGGTATCCACACTGCTATGGTGACCATGCGCACCTTTCATGGATAAGGTTTAAAGATGATGCACTTTCGTTTGAGCGACATCGAATGGGAGACAGACGGGGCATCCCCAACGTTGCCCACCCAGTGCGAGGTCGAGTGTGATGGCGAGGACCAGATTGCCGCCACCCTGAGCGGCTTGCATGGGTGGCTTGTCAGAGACTTTGTTATTGAGGATGACTCTTCGCTGCCGGGACACGCGGGGCGCCCCTAGGGTGAATCTGCTGAGAGTGCGTCACTTTTAGTCGCATCTCTGAATCAACTTGAGTTTTTTCTGTGAGCGAGCTGCCAGGGGGGCATCTTGATTACCGGCCTGTCGATTCATCGATACAAGAGCTTCCATCCTACTATTGTTCTACCTATCAGTTTTGAGCCTGGAACGCCTCCAAAGCCAGTGTTCCTGTATGGAACCAACGGGGCAGGAAAGAGTGCCATCGGCGAGGTCATTCAGGGGGTGAGCGGCGGCGATGAGAAGTTTTCTCACTGCCTGATGCACACCTCCAACAACGCTGCCTATCGAGTGCTTGTCTACAACCAGCGGTTCGTAGACAAGGTGATCCGGACGGCAGAAGGGGTTCCTGGCATCTTCACCATAGGTGCCTTGGACGCTGAGGCCCAGGCTGAGATCGAAGGAAAGAAGGTCGAGGCTGAAGCGCTTGAGGCGCAGCTTGAAGCGGTCAAGAAGAAGATCGAGCAGTCGATTGAGGCCGACGAGAAAATCCAGGAAGCAGCCATAACCGGAGCGTGGAAGGCCCACAGTGACTTCAATGAGCCCCCGTTTCGCGACCTGTTGAGCGGGTGGCACAGCGACCGGAAGAAGTTCTTCGAGGAGCTCGACAAGTATGCTGTGGCCGACGATGTCGAGCTCGATGGCTTGGATCGTCTACAAGAGCGCCTGGCCGATGCAACCAGCACCGAAACTGCTCAGGGAAAGGTCTCGGTTGACCTTTCAGGTCTGGCGGTAATCGAGTCGAATCCGATTTGGGCCGAGAGGATTGTCGTCTCTTCCGCTAGCCGACTGGCCCCTTTGATTGAGAAGTGGGGGAACAGCGACTGGGTCGGGCAGGGGCGCGACATTCCACACGGAAATGACTGCCCCTTCTGCCAGCAGAAGCTGCCAGAGAAGTTCGCGGAGGATCTGGCCAAGCTTCTTGATGGAGACAGGCAAGCCCGCGTCGACCAAGTAAAGTTGCTTGCTGAACGCTATGAAGCGACTGTCGGACAGATAAAGGTGTCTGTGGCCCAGACCTTTAAGAACCTGTTCACGATCTCCTGAGCAGCAGTGCCAGGAACGCCAGGTGGATGAACTGCAAGCTGGTATTGAGCCTTCGCTCGCAGTTCTTCCATAGCCTCCGGTTCTTCTCCAGCCAGGCAAAGCTGCGTTCGACAATCCAGCGCTTGGGCATGACCTTGAAGGTATGCAGCTCGCTGCGCTTGGCAATCTGTACGGTGACATGCTTGCCCAGAATGTCCTGTACGCCCTCGGCGAAGGGATCTCCGGTGTAGCCGCTGTCGCACAGCAGGCGTTTCACCCGACCTAAACCCGATCGGCAGCGTTTCAATGCCTCCAGCGCACCTTGACGATCGGTGACTTCCGCCGTGGTCACCGCAACGGCATGTGGAAAGCCTTGCGTATCCACCGCGATGTGGCGCTTGATCCCCGATACCTTCTTGCCCGCGTCATAGCCTTTCTGGCCGGCTGTATCACTGTTCTTCACGCTCTGCGCGTCCACGATCAAGAACGTGCTGCAGGCCTTGCGCCCCTGTTTCTCGCGGGCCGCGCCAACCTGATTTTTTAAGCGCCCGCTCCAGCAGGCTCATTCCTTCATCGTCCACTTCGCTCCACTTGGCAAAGTAGGAATGCACCGTGCGCCACTTCGGAAAGTCACTGGGCAACGCACGCCACGGGCACCCTGTCCGTAGCAGATACAGCACTGCGCACCACACCTCATACATATCCACTGTCACAGGCTTGGTGCGCTTGCGGGCTTGCTCCAGAATCGGGCGGATTTGCTCGAACCGCTCACGGCTCACGTCACTTGGATAGTTCTTCTCGCGCATTCGTGGAGTTTGCATGGTTTGAATAAGATTGTGAACAGGTTCTAAGCACACTTTTGCCCAGAAAGATGCAGCCCTGTCTCAGGCCTGGGAACTGCTGCTGGCACGGCTCAAGGCGAACAGTGCTTTGATGAAATCCAAGGTCGACAAGCCAGCAGAGCCGTGTGAAGTTGCGGCAAGCGACATTGAGCCGATGAGGGACGCCATCGACGCCATCAACAAGCGGGTTACAGAGTTCAATGCCAGAATTGCCAATCGGGCTGCTGAGAAAGGGCGTGTCCGAATGATGCTCTGGCAGCTGATGCGCCGGGAACGCGCTCCTGTTTACGATGCGTATAAGGCGAGCAAGGCCCCATTGGTGGAGGCCCTGACGGCAGAACGTGCCGAGAAGACAGCCATTGAAAAGAGCCTGGGTGACATCACCGAGCGCCTTAAGGAGCTGGGTCAGCTCCAAACAGGCGTGGGGGCGGCAGTCGAAAAGATCAATGCGCGCCTGACGGGCATGGGGGTCACTTCCTACTCCATTGCAAAGAAAGGGGAGAGCCACCTTTATTGCTTGAGCCGTCCTGGACAGGCAGAGGGCAGCATGGCTTCGCTCAGTGAGGGCGAGAAGACGCTCATCTCGTTCCTCTACTTCCTCGAGCGCCTGACGGGTTCGGATGAAGCAGATGCTGGTCCTGTCGACCTGGGTAGAACTATTGCGGTCATCGATGATCCGATTTCGAGCCTGTCGCACAACTTCGTATTCGACATTGCTTCACTCATCCAGGAGGAACTCATCAAGCCTCCAGAAGGCGTGCCGCAATTGCGTCAGGTGATCGTGCTGACCCACAACCTCTTCTTTCTGCACGAGATGCTTCGACAGACCGTGGGGCCAGAGTTGGCGAACCAGGACAAGCGATGCCAGCTGCTCCGGGTGGTGAAGTCAGACCATACGAAGGTCGTCCCGATGAGGGCATCGGAGATGATGAACGACTACCAGGCCTTGTGGCAGGTGCTTAGAGATGCACGCGATTCCAATATGCCGGCGATCATGGTTCCCAATGCGATGCATCCTCGAACACTTTTTCTGGTTCACCCACCAAGAAGGGAAGTTCAAAGAAGCGCTGAAGAGGGTTGCTGCCGCCGATGCGTCCTTTACGCCGTTAGCGCGTTTCCTGGACAGGGGTTCTCACAGGGATGGCATCAACATTACGGTGATGGACTTTAATCATTACGACTTGAACTACTACTTCGACAAGTTCAGGGCGGTCTTTGATGCTGCGGGCTTCCCGGAGCACTATGCCGCCAACATGGGTGCCGAAACCGTGCAACTCCCCGCATAGGCTGGATAAGGATCATGGAAGAAAAGATACTGAGTCGGCCAGGTTGAGGTCGGGGAACTTGCCGATGTCCTCGGCGACGATGGCATCGACCACGCCGGCATCGCCGCGCTTGATGTCCAACGCCTTCTCAACGCTGGCGCGGTAACCGCTCACGGTGACGGTGTCCAGATCCACGGCGGGCTCGGCCGGCGATTGGGCAGCTTCTTGCGCGGCAGCCTGGCCGCTCAGCGCCGGGCCGATCGACAGTGCAAGCAAGGTAACCGGTGTCTTCCGGCTGGTGGTCCGAAATTGCATGTCCTCCCCTCCCAAGGGTCCATGAACACTGTGAAAGAGCAGGTTGTGAGTGACAATGACACCGCCGGTCAACACGACGTCATCAGCTGAACCGCCCCGTAACATCTTGCAGCGCAACAGAAAACGTCACCAAATTTGCCCCAAAAGGGTGCAATCCGTCACTCCACGTCGCATCATGCCAATGGCCGCCAGCACTTGGTCCCGGCTAGAATGACACCGCTAGTCATCCTAACGCGCAGCGGTTCCTCCATCCCGTGACGCACCACACAACTGAGGTAATTGCCGCATGAGCCGTGCACGTATCCTGTGTTTTGGTGAGTTATTGCTGCGCCTGGGGGCGCCTGGTCACGAGCTGCTGCTGCAGCAGCCTCGGCTGGACGTGCACTGCGGTGGTGCGGAAGCCAACGTCGGCGTATCGCTGGCGCATTTCGGCCACGAAGTGGCCATGGTCAGCACGGTGGCGGACAACCCACTGGGTGCGGCGGTGCTGGGCGAACTGCGCCGGCATGACGTGGATACCCGCCACGTGCGGCGCGTGGATGGCCGCATGGGCCTGTATTTTTTGACCACAGGTGCCATCCATCGCCCCAGCGAAGTGATCTACGACCGCGCCGATTCGGCGTTTGCGCTGGCGCCGGCCGATGCCTACGACTGGCCGCACCTGCTTGCCGGCGTGCAGTGGCTGCACGTGTCCGGGGTGAGCCCGGCGCTGGGTGCCGATGTTGCGCAGGCCACGTTGGCGGCGGCACGTGCCGCACGCGCGGCCGGGGTCAAGGTGTCGTTCGACGGCAATTACCGGCCCACGTTGTGGCAGCGCTGGCAGGGCGATGCGCGCGGCATCCTGCATCAGCTGTTTGCCTGCGCGGATGTGGTGTTTGCCGATTACCGCGACATCGGCTTAGTGCTGGGCGGCGAGTTTGCGCAGGACACGCCGGAAGCGCGGGTGGAAGCGGCCGCGCAGCAGGCCTTCGCGGCCTTCCCGCAGCTGCAGTTGATGGCCTGCACGCAACGCGTGGCGCATCACGTGGATCACCACAGCCTGGGCGCGATGCTGGTGCCACGCGAGGGCGCGGTGGCGCGTGCACCCAGCGAAGAACTCACCCCCATCATCGACCGCATTGGCGGCGGCGACGCCTTTGCGGCCGGCGTGCTGCACGGCCTGATCGAAGGCTGGTCGCTGGACGACACGGTGCGCTTCGGCCTGGCCGCCGGCTGTTTGAAGCATTCGATTCCGGGCGATTTCAATCCGCTGTCGGTGGCCGATGTGCAGGCGTGTGTGGGCGATGCGCGGTTTGATGTGAAGCGGTGAAAGGCTGGGAATCGAGAATCGGGAATCGTAAGAGCCGGGAGCGCTGGCGTTCGGCTCTCGGCTCGAGCGTCTTGCTAGCAGCGTAGTTGCGTTCGGAACTGGCGCGCACCTGCGTGCCAGCGCGCGGCCGGTAGATGGTTGCCAGGTGTTGTTCGCAGCGCTTATGGGTTTCAAGCCGGTCTGCGTGCGCGGCGTTTGTGGATGCGCTATGCAAGTGCGGTACCGACCAGCACCACGCAAACCAATGCAGGCACGCGGAAGAACGACGCAATCAACAGCGCGTTTTACCACGGCGGTGCCGAGCCATCCTGCATCACCACGGCGCAGACCACAGCCGTGGGGACAGCAGATTGATCAGTGCTTTGAGCGCGCCGTGCATCCGGATAACGCGCAACAGCACGGCGCAGATGCCGCTGAGCAGAAAGGCCAGGACGAGATGGGCGATGAGTTTGTCCCTTGGGGGCGGAGATTTGGGATGAGGGAGTGGGGATTCGTCACAGCAAGGGCAACCAGCATCGCGTGCCGCTTGTCCTTGCCGCAATCCAGCCGGATCTGCTGAATATCAGCGATGCAGCAATCCGCCTTGCCAATCCCTAGTCCCCAATCTCTCATCCCGGCAATCAAACCAACTCGATGCAATCGAAGGCGACATCCGTCGCCACGTCGGCGTCGTAATCCACATCGGTGCGCCCGAAGCCGAACAGCTTGAGGAACTCGTGCTTGTAGCCGGCGTAGTCGGTGAGTTCGAACAGGTTCTCGGTGGTGACCTGAGGCCATAGCGCCTTGCAGGCGTCCTGCACGTCGTCGCGCAGTTCCCAGTCGTCCAGGCGCAGGCGGTTTTGCTCGTCCACCTCGTCCACCTCGGCCGGCTGGCCGTCTTGGCGGTACAGGCGCTCGCGGAACAGGCGATCCAACTGTTCGATGGTGCCTTCGTGCAGGCCCTTCTCCTTCATGATCTTGTAGACCATGGAGATATACAGCGGCATCACCGGAATGGCCGCGCTGGCCTGGGTGACCACCGACTTGAGCACCGCCACATTGGCGCCGCCACCGTGCTTGGCCAGGCGCGCGTTCAAGCGCTGCGCGGTGCGGTCAAGATCGACCTTGGCCTTGCCGAGTGCGCCATGCCAATAGATCGGCCAGGTGATCTCGGTCCCGATATAGCTGAAGGCCACGCTGCGCGCGCCATCGGCAAGCACACCGGCGCCTTCCAGCGCATCGATCCACAGTTCCCAATCCTGCCCCCCATCACGGTGATGGTGTCTTCGATCTCCTGCGCGCTGGCCGGCTCGATCGAGGCCTGGATGATGGTGTCCTTGTTGGTGTCGATGGCGGTGGCGGTATAGGTCTGCCCGATCGGCTTGAGCGCCGAGCGCTTCACTTCGCCGCTGCCCGGCAGCTTGCGCACCGGCGAGGCCAGCGAATACACCACCAAGTCGACCTGCCCGCCCATTTCGGTCTTGATCAGCTCGATGACCTGCGCGCGCGCGGCGTCGGAAAACGCATCGCCATTGATCGACTTGCTATACAGCCCGGCGGCCTTGGCATGCTTGTCGAACGCGGCCGAGTTGTACCAGCCGGCGGTACCGGCCTTGCTGGCGGTGCCAGGCTTTTCGAAGAACACGCCCAGCGTGTCCGCACCGAACCCGAAGGCGGCGGTGATGCGCGAGGCCAGGCCATAGCCGCTGGACGCGCCGATCACCAGTACTTTCTTGGGGCCGTCATTGCGGACGCCGCGCGCACGCGTTGCGGCGATCTGCTCGAGCACATTGCGCTCGCAACCAAGCGGATGCGTGGTGGTGCAGATGAAGCCGCGCACTTTGGGATGGATGATCAACGTGGACTCCTGGTCAGCAAGATGCTGGCGGCATCTTAGTGCGTGTGGCGCGCGCGAAACAGCCTGATGCGTAACACACGCCGCTGTATGGAAGCGCGTGAAGGCCGCCGCAGGCGCCGTACGATGCCAGCGCTTGCGTGCGTGCACAGCTTCGAACAGCAACCGCAACCGACTTACGCAGCGGCGAGCTGTGCTGCTTTTCCGCCCCGCCGTGCCGTGCCTGGTCGCACCTGTTGGCGATTGTCGAGGCCCCTTCCAGTTGTGCGGCCGGTATCTCAGCGATGTCTCTTCGACGCGAGCGCGTCACGCAGCTGGGCTCGGTTTCGCGGTTCCGCCTTGGGCGATTGCTGGTGGAGCCGGAGCGCCTGACGCTGATCGACGACGGCCAGACCATCGCGCTGGAGCCGCGCATGATGGAAGTGCTGATTGCGCTGGCCGAGCGTCCCGGCGAGGTGGTCAGCGCCGAGCAATGCTGATCGAGGTGTGGCACGGCAACTGCTACGGCGACAACCCGGAGCACAGGACCATCGCCCAGTTGCGCCGCACGTTGGGCGACGACAGACGACAGCCGCGCTTTATCGAAACCATCCGCAAGCGCGGGTATTGGCTACTGCCAAAGGTGGTGTTTGCGCACGATTACCGCCGTGCGGTGCTGGGTACGCAGACCTGGAGCCACGGCAGCCCGTCTGTGGGGCGGCAGGCATTGGACCCGGCGCATGCAGACGTGCGCCTTGGGCGGGCTGGAAGGCGCGCTGGCGCGTCATGCCGGGCATACGTTTCGAGCATTGCCTGGCGATGCGCAGGCCGCGCTGGGCGAAGTGCTGGCGCTGCTGAGCGTGATCCACCCCGACAGCGATGCCGTCACCGCGCGGCGTGCGCTGTGGTCTGCATTGCCGGCAAACAGCGCAGCGCGCGTGCTGGTGGAAGCGTTCGTGCATGCGCACCTGTTCGTCGGCGGGCCGGGCGTTGCGGTCGCGCACGAAGCCTTGTTGCGGCAATGGCCGCGTGCGGCCGAGTGGATCCATGAAAACCGCCGCCTGCGGCAGGCGCGCAAGCGGCTGCAGCAGGCCTCGCAACGGTGGGCCACCGAAGGCCGGCGCACCGATCATCACTTGCTCAACAGCGGCCGCCCCTTGAGCGAAGCACGCGCTTGCGGCAGCACGGTATGCAACATAAATAACACGGTGAAGCCGACCAGCACGCTCCAGCGCCAGGCGCCATGGGGTGAGGCATCGGGCAGAAACGACAGCGCCACTGCGGCAATGGTGAACGCACCGGCCAGACGCAGGGGGTGCCATAGATTGCAGAAGGAAGAGTTCATTCGGCGATGCTGATCGCCGCGTGCCCACTCGGCAATGGTGCGCACGCAGAAGGTGACGTCTGGCAGCTGGGATCGATGGCCTGCGGCGCCTGCCATGGATGCAGCGGGTACGCACACTGGCGCCACCAACCCACCCCATCGCCACGGAGTTAGGCCATGTCTGCTTCCAGTCTGTTTGGTGCGCTCAATCTGGTCTGGGGTGGCGATGAGCTGCTGCTCAGCCGTCGCCGCCGCGCCAGCGATGGTGGCGCGCACGATCAAGGCAGCTTGAAGCACCTTTGGCGGGTGCTGTCTGAGGCAGTCGCTGTGGCGGTGGTGCTGGCCTATAGCGGCCTGGCGCATTGGCCGCAGGGCTGGGATGCGTCGCTGCAGTGGGCCGGCTGCGCCTTGATCGGCAGCGGGCTGGCGTTGCGTGTGTGGGCCATCCAGGTGCTGGCGCGCGTTCACGGTGGATGTGACCATCCAACCCGATCACCAGCTGATGCGCAGCGGCCCGTATCGCTGGCTGCGGCATCCTTCGTACACCGGCGCGCTGCTGGCTTTTCACGGGCTGGCGCTGGGCATGGGCAATGCGTTGTCGGTGATGGCGATCGTGATGCCGGTGACTTGGGTCTTCCTGCATCGCATCCGCATCGAAGAGGCCGCGTTGCAACGTGCGTTCCCGGTGGCCTACCCGGCGTATGCGGCGCAGAGCCGGCGCTTGCTGCCGTTGGTGTGGTGACGCCAGCCACGCGGTGGCGATGACGTGGCAGGCACTCTCACGAATGACGGCGATCTCGCCAGCCGGCTCAGCGGGCTTGGCGCTCCACCTGCCCCACCGATCGCATTACACTCGGTGGCTCCGCCGCCGCTGCCGTCCTGTCTTCGATGATCATTTCCGCCGCTTCCGACTACCGCGCCGCCGCGCAAGCACGCTTGCCGCCGTTCCTGTTTCATTACATCGATGGCGGCGCATATGCCGAGCACACCCTGCGGCGCAATGTCTCGGACCTGGCCGATGTCGCGCTGCGCCAGCGGGTGCTGCGCAATATGTCGGACCTGCGCCTGAGCACCGAGCTGTTCGGCGAAACCTTGGCGATGCCGGTGGCATTGGGGCCGGTCGGCCTCACCGGGATGTACGCACGCCGCGGCGAAGTGCAGGCAGCGCGTGCGGCGGCGGCGCGCGGCATTCCCTTCACCCTGTCCACGGTGTCGGTGTGCCCGATCGAAGAAGTGGCACCGGCGATCGAGCGGCCGATGTGGTTCCAGCTCTACGTGCTCAAGGACCGCGGCTTCATGCGCAATGCGCTGGAGCGCGCCAAGGCGGCGGGCGTGACCACGCTGGTGTTCACCGTGGACATGCCCACGCCCGGCGCGCGCTACCGCGATGCGCACTCGGGCATGAGTGGGCCCAACGCGTCGCTGCGCCGCATGCTGCAGGCGGTAACGCATCCGCGCTGGGCGTGGGACGTGGGCGTGCTCGGCAAGCCGCATGATCTGGGCAACATCTCCGCCTACCGCGGCAACCCCACCGGACTGCAGGATTACATCGGCTGGCTGGGCGCCAACTTCGATCCGTCCATTGCCTGGAAAGACCTGGAATGGATCCGCGAGTTCTGGACCGGGCCGATGGTGATCAAGGGCATCCTGGACCCGGAGGATGCACGCGATGCGGTGCGATTCGGCGCCGACGGCATCGTAGTCTCCAACCATGGCGGGCGTCAGCTCGACGGCGTGCTGTCCAGCGCGCGCGCCTTGCCGGCGATTGCCGATGCAGTGAAGGGCGAGCTGAAGATCCTTGCCGATTCGGGCATCCGCAGCGGGCTGGATGTGGTGCGCATGCTCGCGTTGGGTGCCGACGCGGTGCTGCTTGGCCGCGCCTTCGTCTATGCGTTGGCAGCCGATGGGCAGGCGGGCGTGGAAAACTTGCTGACCTTGATCGAAAAGGAAATGCGCGTCGCAATGACGCTGACCGGCACGCATTCCATCGCCCAGATCAGCGCCGATGCGTTGAGCCGGGTGACGCGTGAGCAGGCCAACGCGGTGTCGCCTTAGGGAAGCTCTGAACAACGCCCCACAGAGACCCGACACTGCCCGCCTCTATGCAGCTGACGTTCGGTGACGCTGAGGGCCCAGTCAAGCGCAAGCAGACCCGGCGCGAGATTTTCCTGGCCGAGATGGAGCAGATGGTTCCCTGGCAGCAACTGCGCGTGCTGATCGCGCCGCACTCTCCGGTGTCGGGGCGGCCAGGGCGGCAGCCATACGCCCTGGCGACGATGTGGCGGATTCATCTGCTGCAGCAGTGGTATGCGTTGAGCGATCCGGCAATGGAAGAAGCGCTGCACGAGATAGCGACATTGCGGCGTTTTACCCAGCTCGGCGGCTTGGACGACATTCCCGACGAGCCCACGATTCTCAACGTTCGCCGCCTGCTGGAGACCCATGGCCTTGCCGCACGGATGCTGGAAGCGGTCAACGCGCATCTGGCGCGCAAGGGCCAGAGCTTGCGGTCCGGCACGATTGTCGATGCGAGACTGATCGCTGCGCCCAGTTCGACCAAGAACGCCCATCACGCGCGCGACACTGAGATGCATCAGACCAGGAAGCGCAATCAGTGGTATTTCGGGATGAAGGCGCACATCGGCGTGGATGCGTTTTCCGTGCGGGCGCACCATGTCCATGGCACAGCAGCCAATGTCGCCGATGTCACGGTGACGCACACCTTGCTGCATGGCAAAGAAGACCGCGTGTTCGGCGACAGCGGCTATACCGGCGCAGAAAAACGCGACGAACTGCGGGACTGCAAAGCAGCATCCTTCTTCGCCGCCAGGCCCTCGACGATCCAAGCCATCGGCAACAACCGCGAGCGTGCTCGGGAACAGCGTTGGGAACACGTCAAAGCCAGCGTGCGCGCGAAGGTGGAGCATCCATTCCGGGTGATCAAGCGCCGGTTCGGCTACACCAAGGTCCGCTATCGCGGACTGGCCGAGAACACGGCACACGTGCTGAGCTTGTTTGCGCTGTCAACCCTGTGGATGAAGCGAAAGCAGTTACTGCACGCCATGGAGAGCGTGCGCCTGTAAACCGGGG
Organism: Xanthomonas oryzae pv. oryzae; assembly: GCF_004136375.1. Taxonomy (NCBI): domain Bacteria; kingdom Pseudomonadati; phylum Pseudomonadota; class Gammaproteobacteria; order Lysobacterales; family Lysobacteraceae; genus Xanthomonas; species Xanthomonas oryzae. Next base: position 23,152 of record NZ_CP031697.1, on the reverse strand, counting down.
AATTCCCACGGAAAGCGCCAGAAGTGGCGAAATTCCGAAGATCCAAACGCTACTGTTCGGAACGATGCGACATCCCGCCCTTTCAGGCCTCGTTGTTCAGACCTTATCATAGAGGTCGTGGGCTCTTCCGATGGCACCTGGCAATCGGTCGCCCTGTGCTGCCGGTGAGAGCGCATCTGCCAGGCTGCGCTGGCCCCAGGCTGCTCCCAGACAGACACCCAACGATCGCGTTGGCCGGCATGGCACGCGTCGATGTTGATCTCATCGCGCTGCGCTGGCCGCGTGCCGGCAGAGGGGCCGCCTTGCTCGCGGTATCGGCGCGCGTGTTCAACGGTCGATCGAAGATGGCGGTGCTGATGCGCACGGCGCCCAGCGCGGCGGCATCGGCTGGCGGCGATGTTTGCCTGGGCTGCGTCATCCGCCTGGCTTGCGGTTGCAACCACGCATGGATTTGTGGGATGGCCGGGGTGCCGGCCGGATCGTCACGCACGATGCACATATCCATGTGGTCTGCCCACGCTGCGTTGCCGACCAACAGGCCGGCTGCCATCGCCGCCACAATGACCGTTTGCTTCCAGACCATCATCGTCGTGCTCCATGCCGTCAATGCGTGGCTGAGGCTAGCAGCCCGCTCGGCAGTATCAGGCCTCACTGCCGACCTGCTCGGACTCGATCAGGATGCTGTCCGGCAAGTGCAGAGCGATGCTGGAGCGCACCGGCGGCAATCCAGCGATTAGCCCCACCGCCAATCACCGTTTGCGTAGCGCACTAGCCGGCCGCCGTACTTCCTCTCGCACGCCATTGGCGTACTGCCGCACGCACGCGCTTGCCGTCTACCGCGCTGCCAGCACGGGCGGCGTAGTCGTGTGGCCGGGCTTGAACTTGGGACGCTGACGTTGCGCACGCGGCATGCGGGTCTGCCTGCACGAGGGCACGCTCGCTTGCGTTCAATAGCAGGATCGAGACGCCGGTGGCCGAGATCGAGCCGTTGATATCCAGCCAACAGCGATCGCCCTCGCAGAGAAGGAACCAGTCGGCAGGGGCGTGGTCGATGACGATCATGGTGCTGCGGTATGGCGTGGGGAGCGGTCTGATCGGGAAAGCCTCGTCGCGCCGGGGGGCGCTCCTACGAAAGCACATCTGCGGCGGCAGCGACGGCGATGTGTGGCGCGTGATGTGGTGGTTTGGCGTTATCGAGCCGGCTCTCATCGCGCCCGGGGTGCTCCTACAAAGCGCCTGGTGCGCGGTGGCGTGCGGGCGTGGGGTGCTTGCTCACCCACCAAAATCCCACTGCAGCCCCACCGTATAGGTACGATCCGGTCCTGGCTCGTAATAGCGGCCGTTGCCATCGTTGACGATGACCGAGCCCACGTACTGGCGGTCCAACACGTTGTCGACGCGTGCGAAGGTGCGCAATGCACCAAGTGTGGTGGTCCAGCGCCGGGAGGCTTCCAGATTGACCAGCGCGTCGCCGGGCGCACGCTCGGTGGCCAAGTCATTGACCACGGTGGCGCCGGAGGCCACCGATTCGGCGGCGAATCGCCACTGCGCCGGCTGCCATTGCCAACGCGCAAACAACTGCTGACGCGGCACGCCGGGCAGGCGCGCACCGTTGGCTACCGGTACCGTGGGCGTGGCGCAACCGCTGCTGGCACAGGTGAGGTAGCCATCGCGCACGGTGGCATCGACAAAGGTGTAGGCCAGCTGCAGCTGCTGGGTGGCGCCAATCGGCTGATGCCAGCTGAGCTCTGCGCCCTGGCGCCGCGTCGCGCGGATGTTGCGGTAGGTGCTGCGCCCATTCGTGTTGCTGGCCACCGCCAGTTCGTCGTCGGTGTCGGCGCGGAACAACGCAAACTCCACCGCTGCGCCGCTTTGCGCACGCCACTTGCTGCCGACCTCAACGTTGCGGCTTGTCGCCGCACCCAGGTCCAGCGCCAGGCCGGCACCACCATCGCTGCGGTAACCCAGTTCGTTGAAGGTAGGCGTTTCGAAGCCGCGTCCGAGCGAAGCGTAAAAGCGCAGATCCTCGTCGGCGCGGAACACGATGCCGGCCACCGGCGTGGTCGCCGAATACTCGCGCTGGCCGCTGTCGTCGGGGTTGCGGCCGACGGTGTAGTGGTCGTCCGACGCGAAACGCACGTCGCTATGGCGCACGCCCAGCAGCGCCGACCAGCGCTCGCTCCATTGCCACCACAGCTGCGCGAACTGGTCTACGTTCTGGACCTCATCGCGCTGGTTGCGGCGCAATGCGCCCTTGACGCCCAGTATGTCGCCGACGAAGTTTTCGTAACCGGTGCGGTGCTGGCGCTGACGGTCGACATTGGTGCCCACGGTCAGCTGCAACGGCCGGCCCAGCGCTTCGCCCTGCCAGGCCCAGCGCGCGTCGGCACCTTCGTAATTGCTGTCCAGATCGATCACCCCGCCCGAATGCAGCGGGTTGCGCTGCACCGCCAGCGGAATCGCCAGGAACTGCTCCACGCTGCGCTGGCCGTCATAGGCCATCAGGCGCAGTGCCTGGTTGTCGAATTGCTGGGTGAAGATGGCGCCGGCCTGCGACTGGCGCACCGACTTGCGGGTATTGAACTGGGTCGCCACGGAAGTGGCGTGCGCCGGGTCGGCATTGAACTGGGCGCGGGTGAGGCCGAGCGGGTCTTGGGCATCCGGCGCGTCCAGATAATTGAGCACCAGGTCCAGCCGGCTGCCTTCGGCCAGATCGAAGCCGAGCTTGGCATTGACCGAGTCGCGCTTGGCGCGGCTGTGGTCGCGGACGCCATCGGTTTCGAAATGATTAGCGGCCAGGTTGTAGTGCACCGCGCCCTGCTGGCCGAGCAACTGCGTGCCCACGTCGACGGTGGCGTTGCTGCCATAGGTGGCACGCAGCCGCCACGGGTCGTTTGGGGCGCCGTCGGCGCTCCACAGCTGCAGCACGCCGCCGGAGGAGTTGCCGTACAACGCCGAAAACGGCCCGCGCAGCACTTCCACCCGCTCGGCGCCCAGCACGTTGAAGTGCGACAGCTGGCCCTGGCCGTCGGGCATGCTGGCCGGAATGCCGTCGACCAGCAACCTCACGCCGCGCACGCCGAAGGTGGAGCGCGCGCCGAAGCCGCGGATCGACAGCTGCGTGTCCTGCGCATAGTTCTGGCGGTCGCGCGCCACCAGCCCGGGGATACCGTCCAGCAGCTCGGAGACCTGCGCGCCGCGGCGGTTGTCGTCGTCGGCCGACACCACGGTGAACGAGGCCGGCAGATCGAAGTCGTCCACCCCGCGCACGCGCGCAGCGTCCACCTGCACGGCGGGCAAGCGCTGGATCGGTGTGGATGCGGGTGGCGCCGGATCGGCGGCCAGCACGGGCGGCGTGGCGCTCGTGGCGAACAGGCCGCAGGCGGCGGCCAACACGGTGAGTCTGGACATGAGCGTAGTGTCCCTCATTACGTACTGTGAGCGCATTGTTGCGTACGGAACCAAGCATGCTACGCCGGCCATGGGCTGCTACGATGAAGTAGTTTGGCCCAGCAGCGGCCCTCACTCTTTCGTCCTTCAGCGAGTCATGCCGTGTCCTTCTTTGCAAACGTAGAACAGGTTCCAGGCGACCCCATTCTGGGCCTGACCGAGGCCTACAACGCCGATAGTCGCCCCAATAAGGTCAATCTGGGCGTCGGCATCTATTACGACGAAAACGGGCGCATCCCACTGTTGCGCGCCGTGCACAAGATCGAGCAGCAGCTCGCGCAGGACACCAAACCGCGCGGCTATTTGCCCATCGACGGCCTGGCCGCGTACGACAAAGCCACCCAGGAGCTGTTGTTCGGCGCCGAGTCGGCGCTGCTGGCGGCCGGCCGCGTGGCGACCTCGCAGACCGTCGGCGGCAGCGGCGCATTGCGCGTGGGCGCGGACCTGCTCAAGAAGCTGCTGCCCACCTCCACCATCGCCATCAGCAACCCCAGCTGGGAAAACCATCGCGCGGTGTTCGGCGCGGCCGGCTTCGAGGTGGTGGATTACACGTATTTCGATGCCGCCAGCCATGGCCTGAACTTCGACGGCATGCTCGCCGATCTGGCCAAGCTCGAACCGGGCACCGTGGTGCTGCTGCACGCCTGCTGCCACAACCCCACCGGCGCCGACCTGAGCAAAGAGCAATGGAAGCAGGTCGCCGGCCTGTTGAAGGAACGCAACCTGTTCCCGTTCGTCGACATCGCCTACCAGGGCTTCGACAAGGGCATCGAGGCCGATGCGCACGCGGTGCGTCTGCTCGCTGCCGAAGGTATCGACAGCTACGTGGTCGCCAGCTCCTACTCCAAGTCGTTCTCGCTGTATGGCGAGCGCGTGGGCGCGTTGTCGGTGGTCTCGGCCACCGCGGCCGAAGCCAAGGCCGTGCAGTCGCAGGTCAAGCGCATCATCCGTACGATCTACTCCAGCCCGTCCACGCACGGCGCCGCACTGGTGGCCGGCGTGCTGACCAGCCCGGAATTGCGGGATGTGTGGGAGCAGGAGCTCACCGAAATGCGCGAGCGCATCCACGCCCTGCGCGCGGGGCTGGTGGAAAAACTCGCCACGCTCGGCGCACCGGAGTTCGAGTTCATCCAGCGCCAGGCCGGCATGTTCTCGTACTCGGGCCTGACCAAGACCCAGATGGACCGCCTGCGCGACGAGTTCGCGATTTACGCCGTCGGCACCGGCCGCATCTGCGTAGCCGCACTGAGCCAGCGCAACCTGGACTACGTGGCCCAGGCTGTGGCGACTGTCAGCCGGATGTAAGTCCGGGCTCGCTGTCATCGGCTATATCGGCCGACGTTACCAAGCCGGGAGCGCGCAAGCCTCCCGGTTTTTTTGTGCTCGCTGTTGGTCTCCTGGCCCCGACCGTGCAGCGCGTATTCGATGCCGATTGGCGGACGTGAGACGTGCTCAGCGCACGCGCCATCCGCACACATTCGATCACCGGCGATGCAAAACGCGCATCGAGTGATCGAAATCTAACGGCGCAATGGCGACAATGGCGGCTCACCTCCTATACAGGCTGCCCGTTCCCATGTCGCGTCCCTCGCTGACTCGCTTCCTGATCGAAGAGCAACACGCCGGCCGTATCGATGCGGAATTGCGCCAGCTGATCACTATCGTTTCGCGCGCCTGCAAGCGCATTTCGATTGCTGTGAGCAAGGGCGCCCTGGGCGGCGTGCTCGGCGATGCCGGCACCGGCAACGTGCAGGGCGAGGCGCAGAAGAAGCTCGACGTGCTCAGCAACGACATCCTGCTCGAAGCCAATGCCTGGGGCGGCCATCTGGCCGCCTGCGCGTCCGAAGAAATGGATCACAGCCAGCCGGTGCCCGAACAGTACCCCAGCGGCGATTTCCTGCTGCTGTTCGATCCGCTGGACGGCAGCTCCAACATCGACGTCAACGTCTCGGTGGGCACCATCTTCTCGGTGCTGCGCGCGCCCAAGGGCACCGAGAAGCCCGGCGACGAGCACTTCCTGCAGCCTGGCACCCAGCAGGTTGCCGCCGGCTACTGCATCTACGGCCCCAGCACGATGCTCGTGCTCACGCTCGGCCACGGCACCCACGCCTTCACCCTGGAGCGCGAGGAAGGCAGCTTCCTGCTGACCCAAGCCAACATGCGCGTGCCCGACGAGACCGCCGAATACGCCATCAACATGTCCAACCAACGCCACTGGGAACCGGCGATGCAGGCCTATGTGGGCGACTTGCTGGCCGGCAAGGACGGGGCGCGCGGCAAGGACTTCAACATGCGCTGGATCGCCAGCATGGTGGCCGACGTGCACCGCATCCTCACCCGCGGCGGCATCTTCATCTACCCCTGGGACAAGAAGGACCCATCCAAGCCGGGCAAGCTGCGCCTGATGTACGAAGCCAACCCGATGAGCATGCTGGTGGAACAGGCCGGCGGTGCCGCCACCACCGGGCGCGAACGCATTCTCGACATCCAACCAACACAGCTGCACCAGCGCGTGCCGGTGTTCCTGGGCTCGAAAAACGAAGTGGCCGCGGCGACGCGGTATCACCTGGATGCGGATAAGGCGTAGGGCTGCAGGTTCGATGTAGCGACAGCAGCGGTTTTTTTACCAGTGGATGACGTGCTGACGGGTCGCACCTTCCCGGCGTACGTCAAAGACGCTGGCGAAGGCAGACGACTCGTCGGACGCCACCTCAACCATTCGGCTGACCGAACTCGGTGCAACAGTTCCATTCGCCAAGTCGATCTTTCTTTACGTTGAGCGTGCCAATATTTCCATCGCTCCGATACACCGACGAGTAGATGGCGAATTGGTCGGCATCCGCTTGAGACACGGGCTGCTCTTGAATTCCGGGTGGTGCCACCGAGACGGGGCCGTTTACAGTATTGACTGTGTAGAGGTATGGAGCGCCTGTGGCGCGATCACCGATGCAGTGGCGTTTCCGACAAATCCCAAGAGCACCAAGCTGCTGAACATTGCGATCATCTTCATCATCAAACGCTCCGTTTCGATCCCCTGCTGCACAAGTGTCACTGCCTTCATGGCTGCCGTCAAACCTCAATCCAGGCGTTATTTGCGAAGGTCGAGCTTGATCGCATTAGATTGTGATGTCCGTGCATCCTGCGAACAGTCACGCGCGTTCATCGGAGCTCGAGCAGCACTGCGGCAGTCCAGGCGCCGGTCAGACCGCTGCGGCGGCTCGTAGAATCGGCGCATGCTCGCATTTGCTCAGGGCGCGTGGGAGTGGCTGGCCACCATTCCCCACATCGAAGCGCTCCTTCTCGCAGCCTATGTGCTGTACCTGCTGTGGATCGCGGGCTGGATCGTGCTGCAGAAGCGCGAACCGGTGGCCACGCTGAGCTGGGTGCTGTCGCTGGCGGCGCTGCCGTACCTTGGGCTGTTGATCTACTACTGGCTGGGCCCGCAAAAGGTCAAACGGCAGCGGCTGCGGCGCGGGCGCTCGCGCTCGGGCATGGAAAGCTACAGCAGCGTCTGCCCGCCGGATGCCGACTGCACCGAGCTGGCCAAAATCGCCCAATCCACCACCGGGCTGGCGCCCAGCAGCGCCACCGAAGTGCACTGGCTGGTGGATGGCGCGGCGACGTACGCCGCCATCATCGAGGCCATGCGCGGTGCGCGCGACCATATCCATCTGGAGTACTACATCTTCCAGCCCGACCATAGCGGCACCGCGATCTGCGCTGCGCTGATGGAACGTGCCCGCGCCGGGGTCAAGGTGCGGCTGCTGATGGATGCGATCGGCTCATCGGCAATGACCCGACGCGCCCTGCGCACGCTGCGCGAGGCCGGGGTGGAAACCGCCTGGTTCCATCCCTCGCAATTGCTCAAGCCGTTCAAGCGGCCGTGGTTGAACCTGCGCACCCACCGCAAGGTGATCGTCATCGATGGCCGGGTCGGCTTCACCGGCGGCATCAACGTCACCGACGACGAAAACGAGCAGGTGCGTCAAGATGCCTATCGCGATCTGCACGTGCGCTTGCAGGGCCATGTGGTGCGCAGCCTGCAGCTGGTGTTCCTGGAAGACTGGCTGTATGCCACTGGCCAGGGCCGCGCGGCCTTCCACGGCCAGCAGCTGTGGCCCGACGGTGTGCCCACCCGCGCACAAGGCACCGTAGAGGCGCAGGTGCTGGTGTCCGGGCCGGATTCGTCCTGGGAAGCGATTCACCGGCTGATGGTCGCAGCCATCCACGAAGCCAAGCACCGGGTATGGCTGGTCACCCCGTATTTCGTGCCCGGCGAAGCCGCGCGCATGGCGCTGACCTCGGCCGCGCTGGGCGGGTTGGACGTGCGCCTGCTGGTGCCGCGGGTGAGCGATTCGCGCCTTGTCACCTATGCGGCACGCTCGTATTTCGACGAGCTGCTGGAAGCCGGCGTGCGCATCTACGAATACGGCCCACGCATGCTGCACACCAAGGCGCTGCTGGCCGACGACGATGTCTGCATCGTCGGCAGCGCCAATTTCGACAGCCGCAGCTTCCGGCTCAATTTCGAATTGTCGATGCTGTTCCGCGACCAGGCGGTGGCGGCAGAGATGGCCGGGCTGATCGGCACGGACATGGCACAGGCCCAGGAGGTGCGCTTCGTGCGGCATCGGCCGTTATGGCGTTCACGCCTGCCGGAAGCGTTCGCACGGCTGTTGTCGCCGCTGCTCTGACCAACGGCGCGGCGCCCACGTGGAACCGTACCGTGCCCGACGCTACACTGCCGCCATTCAACGGGGAGCTCATCATGCACTGGCTATTTCTGCTTATGGCACTGGGTGCGCTGGTGCTGGCCTTCAGCACGCCGCACGTGTGGTTGCTGGTAGTTTCGCTGCTGGTGGCGTTGCTGCTACTGCTGCTGTGGACGCGCGGCTGGTTCGCCTCGCGCATGGACGACACCCAACGCGATACCCGCAGCATGATCGATCCGGCCGAGCTGCGCCGCCTGCGCGAACTGGCAGAAGCACGCAAGTCGGCCGCGCTGGCCGCTGCACGCGACAGCGAGCCGCAGGCCTGACGGCGACCGGATGACCACCCAACTCAGCGTCAACGTCAACAAGATCGCGGTGCTGCGCAATTCGCGCGGCGGCACCGATCCGGATGTGCTGCAGGCCGCACGCACCTGCATTGCCGCCGGTGCGCACGGCATCACCGTGCATCCGCGCCCGGACCAGCGGCATATCCGTGCCGGCGACGTGCTGGCGTTGAGTGCGTTGACGCGTGAGCATGCGGTGGAATTCAATATCGAAGGCAACCCATTCGCGCCGCCACGCGCGGGCTATCCGGGGTTGCTGGAATTGTGCCGGGCCACACGCCCAGAGCAGATCACGCTGGTACCGGATGGCGACGGGCAACTGACCTCCGACCACGGCTTTGATTTTGCACAGGACACCACGCAACTTGCCGAGCTGATCGCCGCGTTCAAGGCGGTTGGCAGCCGTGTCAGCCTGTTCGTGGATGCCGGCAACCCGGACATCGCCGGCGCTGCCGCACTGGGCGCAGATCGCGTCGAGTTGTACACCGGCCCGTATGCCCACGCACATGCCAGCGGGCAGACGGATACCGCTTTGGCGCTGTTCGCCGATGCCGGGCGGCGCGCCAGTGCCGCAGGCCTGGGTATCAATGCCGGACACGATTTGTCGCAAGCCAATCTCGGCGATTTTCTCGCCGCGGTGCCGGGTGTGCTCGAAGTCTCCATCGGCCACGCTCTGATAGGCGAAGCCTTGTACCAAGGATTGGAGGCGACGGTGCGCGCGTACGTCGACATTCTGCGAGGCAGCCAAGTTGGCGCTTGAGTTCATGCAGTAACGAAACAGCCTGCGCATACTTCATGCGCGCAGGCGAGCGGTTATTGCGCGCGTCCAATCACTGCGTCTGCATCTGCTGCGCCATCTGAGCGAATCAGGTCAGCGCTTTACAGCAGCTGTCGCTCGCGCTCAATCGCTACAGCGCAATCGGATCGCCATCGCTACGCCACAGGCGGGTTTACAAGCATCAAGACGCACACAACAGACATAAAAAAACGCCACCGTTTCCGGTGGCGTTGCAGTCGCGTCATGACTGTTGTGTTGCGGTCTTGCAGATACGTTTTTACTGCTGCATGAAGCCGATTTTCTTCATCTGCGCGTTCTTCGCAGCGGCCAGCACCTTGGCCATCACTTCGTACTCCGCATCCGGATTTGCATCGATGCGCAGTTCCGGCTGATTGGTCGGATCGGCCTGCACCACTTCTTCCATCTTCTGCTGCAACTGATCGACCGGGGTCGGGCTGTTGTTCCAGGACACCTGGTTGCTGGCGTCGATACGCAAGTCGATCGGCGGCGGCGGTTCGGTCGTCTGCGGTGGCGGGTTGAGCACCCGCTGCGGCAGATCCACGGCGATCGGGTAGGTCATGATCGGCGCGGTAACGATGAAGATGATCAGCAGCACCAGCATCACGTCCACGAGGGGCGTGACGTTGATGTCGGCCATCGGCCCACGGCTTCCACCAGTACTAAATGCCATGGCTTACTGCCCCTTCACTTTGGTTGCAACGAAACCGACGTCCAGCATGCCCTGACCCTGCGCGATCTTGGTGATCTCGTTGATCGTACGCATCTTGGTCGTGCGGTCGCCACGCAAATTGAGCGGCGGCTGCGGGGTCTGCTGTGCTGCGGTGGACAGGCGCGACTCCAAGGCTTCCTTGGAAATCGGCTCGTCGTTCCAGTACAGCGACCCATCTTCCTTGACGGCCAGAGTGATCGGCGCGGCGCGTTTCTCCGCATCTTCCTTCTGGATCAAGTTGGCCTGTGGCAGCTCCACCTTGACCTTATGGGACATCAGCGGCGCCGTAATGATGAAGATGATCAGCAGCACCAGCATGACGTCCACGAGGGGCGTCACATTGATGTCGGCCATCGGGCCACCGCTGTTTCCACTACTGAAGGCCATAACGGGCTCCGTCTAAATCGTTGCGAAGTCGTTCTTTACAACCGGATTAGCGAACGCGCGAACCGGTGGCGAAGAAGTCGTGCAGGTCGTGGGCGAAGGTGTCGAACTTGGCGATCACCGAGCTGTTGACCTTGGAGAAGAAGTTGAACGCGAACACGGCCGGGATCGCGACGAACAGACCGATTGCGGTCATGATCAGCGCTTCACCCACCGGGCCGGCAACGGCGTCGATGGAGGCCGAACCGGTTGCACCGATCTTGATCAGCGCACCGTAGATGCCCCACACGGTACCGAGCAGACCAACGAACGGCGCGGTTGCACCGACGGTCGCCAGCAGGGTCATGCCCGACTGCAGCTTGGTGCTTTCGCGGGTCACGGCCTGGCGCAGAGCGCGGTCGACGAACTCCGACCGGCTCAGGCTCTCGCCCAGGCCACCGGTGCTGCCTTCGGCGCGCTGGTGGTGCGCAGCAGCCTGGGCTGCGTCCAGCGCGATCTTGGAAAACGGCTCGGAAGCCGGCTGCTCTTCCATGGCGCGGATGGCGTCCTGTGCATTTGGGGCATCCCAGAACGCGGTGGTGACGCGGTCAGCCGCGCCCTTCAGACGGGTGGCGCGGAAGATGTTGATGACAGTCCAGTACCAGGAGGCAGCGGACATGGAGATCAGGGTGATCAGCACGACCCAAGACACGGCGAAGTCGCCGGGGCTGGAGGTCATTTCGGTGATCAAGTGCTCGAAGCCCATCTGCGACAGAGCGGCCGACGGATTGGAGCCCCCTGCAGCGGCGGCGATAAAGAATTCCTGCAGCATGACGCTTACCTTTGTTGTGTGTGGTGATGAAGGGTGGAGCGAAAGGAAGACAGGATCCTGGGCCGACCGTAGCCGGCCCGTGGATCAGTTCAGAGCAAAGTTGACCGGGACGCGGGCACGTTCGGCAGCTTTCTGCCCGTTGACAGTGGAGGCGTTGAACTTCCACTTGCGTGCTGCGTCCATCGCAGCACGGTCAAGGTCGCGGTTGCGGCTGGACTTTTCGACCGACACATTGGTCACGTTGCCGTTGGCGTCCACATCCACGATCAGGATGACCTCACCTTGGATACCGGCACGGAAGGCTGCCGGCGGGTACTTCGGCGGGTTCATGTTCTTGGACGAGATATCGACGCTGGCGCCAATGTCGCTCGGCTGAGCCGGGGGGCTCGGCGGGCTCGGCGGCGTGACGATATCGCTCTCACGCGGTTCGGGAACGTCGACCACCGGAGCTTCCGGCGGCGGCGGAACCGGTGACGGCTTCGGCGGCGACAGATTCTTGACCGGCGGCGGCGGCTTGTCTTCCGGCGGCGGCGGCGGCGGCGGCGGCGGAGGCGGAGGCGGTGCATCCACTAAGGTAACCATGGTGGTGCGCTCCTTCTCTGCCGGAGCCTTCGGCGCCACTGCAGGGATCAGCAACATCATCAGTGCAGTGAGGTGCAAAGCAATTACAAAAGCAATGCCGATAATGCGGGCCCAGCTCAGACCCTGGTTCCCGGCATCGTAGTCATGCCTGTGGATAACGAGTTGTTCCGTCATGCGCCAATGGCTCTTTCAGTGGGGGCCCCGGATCACTGTGATGATCCCCAGGTTTTTGGACGGCTTTGACACCGCAGGAACCCCCAAGCTTATACCAATCCCGAGTCCTGTAACCACTAAAAACACAGGGATTTCGGGGGTTTATTTTCTTTTTTACTTCAGGTTGATGATCTTCTTGGCGTCTTCGGGTTTTTTAACGCCCTTGGCGATCGCCTGCTGTGCGGCCTGCTTGGCCTCCGGGATGCGACCTTCCGAGTGCAGCGCCTTGGCCAGATTCAAATACGTCTCGCCATCCTTGGAAAGCGGTGCGGCCTTCTGCCAGTTTTCGATCGCCTTCGGCACGTTGTCGCTGTAGTAATACGACTGTGCCAGCGCGAGGTATGTCTGATAATCGGGCTTGAGGATGCCTTTTTGCATACCCTCATTGATGACGGCGATGACGTCCTTTTCTTTGTTTTCGGTGTTGGCGTAGATGGAATACAACTGCTTGTATTCCTTTTCTTCGGTCAACTGCCCGGCAGCACGCAGCTTGTCCATCACGGCGGCGGCCTTGTCCATCTGGTCGGCCTGCATGTACATGCTGGCCAGGTTGAGCTGGGCTTTCTTGTCGTTCGGCGTCTTGGCGGCAAGTGCCTCGGCGGCGGCGACGGCCTCACCGGTCTGGCCGGCTTCGGCGTAAGACGCCATCAGCAGCTGGTTCCAGGTGTCCTTGGGCTGGGGCGAAGCGGCAATGGCCTGCTTCAGCACCGGAATCGCTTCCTTGTAGCGTTCGGCCTGGTACAGCGCCTGGCCCTTGAGGATCAGATCTTCCGGACGCTGCGACTTGCTCTCTTCCAGATACTTGTCCAGCGTGGCCAGACCTTCGGCCTGCTGGTTGTCCTGCAGCTGCAACTGGGCCAGCATCAGCATCGACTGGAACTGGCCGTTGTTGTCCAGCGCGTTCAGACCGATGGCCTGCTGCAGATACTTCTTGGCAGCGGCAGTGTCGTCCAGATTGTAGGCGGCCTGTGCAGCGAGCTGCGCGGCCAGCGCCTTGTCCGCTTCGTTGGCAGCGCTGTTGGCCAGGATCTCATCGGCCTGGGAGCGCACGCCCGGATAGTCCTCGCCCTTGTTGAAGGTTTCGATCAGCTTCTGCAGCTTGCTGCTCAACTTCGAGGACGGCTTGATCGTCGGTGCCTGACGGGTCGACTGCGGGTACAGCTCCTCGGCCTTGCCGCTTTTGGATTTGCGGCTGGCGCGTTCGGAAGAACGGTCCGACTGCGCGACCGCATCGGTGACGACAGCCCCACCCAGCGACGCGGCAATGAACAGGGACAACAGGGCTTGCTTGCGGTTGAGCAGTTTCATGTTTCACCTTGGACGATCCGCCGTCGGGCGGTACGAAAAGCGGAATAGGCGCTGTACGAAAAATCTCAGCCGGGAAACTTAGCAGAAAGTCTCAGTTCCCGAAAACGGTTTCCATGTAGTGTTGCGACGAACGGGAACGTGGAACCAACGTCTTAGCGCAGCTAACAGGCAGTCACCGGTCGCAGCGCCTGCGCCAGCAATGTAATGAGGCAGGCGTTGAATCCCGGTCAGCAAGCGCACTGATCGACAAAGGCCGCGCAGGTGCCGTTAGCGGCTCTAGCCGCAACGCGGCACGCGCCCGGCCTGCTTGGCTTGCTGGTAGACAGGTTCGAGCTGGCCAACGTCGGTCTGCAGCTCGCGGATGCGGTTGGCAGGATCGGGGTGGGTCGACAACCACTGGGGTTGGCGATTGCCGCTGACGGCCATCATGTTTTGCCACAGCGTGACCGCCTGCGCCGGATCGAACCCGGCCTGGGCCATCAGACGTTGGCCGACCACATCGGCTTCGCTTTCCTGGGCCCGCGAGCCGGGCAGCAGGAACACTGTCTGGGCGGTCATACCGCCAACCTGATTGACCGCACTGGCCACCCCGTCGCCATAGGCGGCACCGGCAAGCGCGCCGATGATGCCCAGGCCGGTCTGCGCGCCGAGGTGGCGAGTAATGCGTTCTTCGTGGTGACGCGAGATCACGTGCCCGATCTCGTGCCCGAGCACGGCGGCGAGCTGATCCTGGGTCTTGGCGACCGTAAAGATGCCGGTATTCACACCGACTTTGCCGCCGGGCAAGGCGAAGGCATTGGCTTCGTCATCGACGAACAGCGCGGTTTCCCACTTGGTTTCGCGCCATTGTGGCGGCAGTTGCGCCACCAGCGAATTGACGACGCACTGCACGTAGGCGTTCTGCCTGACGTCGGTACTGACTTTTTCCTTGGCCTTGGTCTGCGCGAAAGATTGCGCGCCCAACTGGTCCAGTTGCTGTTGCGACACGCCACCCACCACCTGTCGGCGGCCGGTTGGCGACGTTGTGGTGGCACATGCCGTGAGTGCAAGCACGGCAAAAACAGTCAACAGCTTGGCTTTCATGCGATCGCCCCTAGAACCCTTGGGACATTTTGGCAGGCTCGTCTGAACATTTCGTCAAACGGCCCCATGCGCCGCCGAGGCGCATGCGCTCGGTAGGGATTGGGACGCCGAGCGTGCGGGTCAATTCTGTGGTCAGGTACCGCGGCGCCACTGCGGCAGGACAGTCGCAGGTAGCCGCTAGTCGGCTCAACCAAGCCCGGAAAAGTACAACGCCGCCAGCGCGGTGGCGTTATTGATGCCATGCGCAGCAATCGATGCCCACAAGGTGCCGGTGCGCCAATACAGCCACGCGAACGCCGCGCCCATGCTGCCGTACACCAGCCACAGCTGGGCGATGGCAGCAGGGCCGTTTCCGCTGATACCGGGCACTTCATGCACCAGGGCGAAAATTGCCCCACTCAGCACGACACCCAGCCATGGACGGCCGGCACTGAGCAGGCGCCCAAACAGCACGCGGCGGAACAGCAGCTCCTCGTAGGCCGGCGCGATCACCACGGCAAACAGCGTCAATGCCAGCGGCCATTGGTGGAGCGCTTCTTCCATCAACGGCAGGTTGGTCGGCACCGGTTTGATACCCAGCGCCGTAGCCGTCACGCTAACCAGATTGCTAAGCAAAAACACGGCAGCGGCGATCAGCGCAGTCCAGCCCCAAGTGGAGGCGCGGCGCGCGGCAGCCCGCGAGGCGGTTTGTTCTGCAGCAGTGACGCGACGACGCCAGTAGTACAACAGCAACGCCGGCGTGGCTGTGCTGACCAGCGCGGTGACCAGCTGCACCAGCACACCGGGTTGGCCGATGGCGGCCATGACTTCGGAAGGCGAGGGCGTCAGGCCTTGCGCCTTGGCCGCCTGCACATGACTGAAGCCACGCACCGCGCCCCACAGCGCAAAGCCGGCCACACTCAAGCTCAGCAACAGGCCGGCGGCGATCAGCACATCGACCCAAAACCCCACGAGCATGGGCAGCAGCGGCGGCTTGCCGGCAACCGAGCGCGGTGCCGGGTGCGGTGGAAGATCTGTGCTCATCGTCGTCCTGCGAACACCGCACCGACCAGCACGCCGCGATGGCGATGTGCTGGTCGGGACTGGTGGCTCAAATATCCAGGTTGGACACCTTCAGCGCGTTGTCCTCGATGAAGTCGCGGCGTGGTTCGACCACATCGCCCATCAGGGTGCTGAAGATCTGGTCGGCGGCCACCGCATCCTCGATCCGCACCTGCAACAGGCGACGGGTGTCGGGGTTGACGGTGGTTTCCCAGAGCTGCTCGGCGTTCATTTCGCCCAGGCCCTTGAAGCGCTGGACCTGGCGACCCTTCTTGGCCTCGTCCAGCAGCCAGGCGTGCGCCTGCGCGAAGCTGGTGATCGAGTGGCTCTTGTTGCCGCGCACGATCTGCGCGCCCTCGCGCACCAGATCATGCAGGGCCAGCGATACCTCACGCAGCGGACGCAGCTCGCCGCTTTCGAACGCCCCCATCTGCAGCACCTGGGTGAATTCTTCGCCCATATGACGGCGGATCGCCACCAGCGTGGCAGGCGCGTTCTCGGTGGCCGGGTCGAAGCGCAACTGGTAGCGCGCGGTGCCCAGGGTACCGCGATTGAGCACTGCCTGCAGCGCATCCAGGGCCGGATGCTGATTGCCTTCGGCCTGCAGTGTTTCCACATCCAGCGGCGGCAGGTCGATTAATGCGGTCAGCAAAGCCGGGTCGTAGCGGTGCGCGGTGCGCGCAATCGCTTCGTTGGCGCTGGTGAACAGCAGCAG
Organism: Xanthomonas oryzae pv. oryzae; assembly: GCF_004136375.1. Taxonomy (NCBI): domain Bacteria; kingdom Pseudomonadati; phylum Pseudomonadota; class Gammaproteobacteria; order Lysobacterales; family Lysobacteraceae; genus Xanthomonas; species Xanthomonas oryzae. The sequence goes on along the minus strand of NZ_CP031697.1, from coordinate 7,001 downwards.
CAGTTTTTCCAGCGCTTCGCCGGTGATCGGCGGCTCGTCGGTGGCCGGAATCAGCGCCGCACCTTCGACCGCATTGCTGGCCAGGTAGGCGTTGAGCGCTGCATCGTCCTTCAGATACAGCTCGCTCTTGCCCTGCTTGAGCTTGTACAGCGGCGGCAGGCCGATGTAGATGTAGCCCCGCTCGATCAGCTCCGGCATCTGCCGGTAGAAGAAGGTCAGCAACAGGGTACGGATGTGCGAGCCGTCGACGTCGGCGTCGGTCATCAGGATGATGCGGTGGTAGCGCAGTTTGTCCGGGTTGTACTCGTCGCGGCCGATGCCGGTGCCCAGTGCGGTGATCAGCGTGCCGACCTGGTCCGACGCCAGCATGCGGTCGAAGCGCGCACGTTCCACGTTGAGGATCTTGCCGCGCAACGGCAGCACCGCCTGGTTCTTGCGGTTGCGTCCCTGCTTGGCCGAGCCACCTGCCGAGTCACCCTCGACAATGAAGAGTTCGGACAGCGCCGGATCTTTTTCCTGGCAGTCGGCCAGCTTGCCCGGCAGGCCGGCGATATCCAGCGCGCCCTTGCGGCGGGTGAGGTCGCGCGCCTTGCGCGCGGCTTCGCGCGCACGCGCGGCATCGACGATCTTGCCAGTGATGGCCTTGGCTTCGTTCGGGTTCTCTTGCAGGAACTCCTGCAAGCGCGCACCGAAGGCGTTTTCCACCGCTGGGCGCACGTCCGAGCTGACCAGCTTTTCCTTGGTCTGCGAGGAGAAGCTGGGGTCGGGCACTTTGACCGACAGCACTGCGATCATGCCTTCGCGCATGTCGTCACCGGTCAGCGCAACCTTGGCCTGCTTGGCGATGCCGTTCTGCTCGATGTAGGTGCCCAGCACGCGCGTCAGCGCGGCGCGGAAGCCGGCCAAGTGGGTGCCGCCATCCTTCTGCGGGATGTTGTTGGTGAAGCAGTACATGGTTTCCTGGTAGGCGTCGGTCCACTGCAGGGCCACGTCCACCACAATGCCATTGTGCTCGCCGGTCACCGAGATCACGTTCGGGTGCAGCGGCGACTTCAGCTGGGCAAGATGCTCCACGAAGCTGCGGATGCCGCCTTCGTAATGGAAATCGTCGCGACGGCCTTCGCCACGCTCGTCGATCAGGGTGATCTTGACGCCGGAATTGAGGAACGACAGCTCACGCAGGCGCCGCGCCAGGATGTCGTAGTGGAACTCGACGTCACTGAAGATGGCCGCGGACGGCTTGAAGCGCAGCGTGGTGCCGCGCTTGGTCGATGCTTCCAGCTGCTTGAGCGGGTACTGCGGCTCGCCCAGCGCATATTCCTGCTGGTAGTGGAAACCATCGCGCCAGATGTCCAGCCACAGGTGCTCGGACAGCGCGTTGACCACCGAAACGCCCACGCCATGCAGGCCGCCGGAGACCTTGTAGCTGTTGTCGTCGAACTTGCCGCCGGCATGCAGCACGGTGAGGATCACCTCGGCCGCGGACACGCCTTCTTCCTTGTGAATGTCGACCGGCACGCCGCGTCCGTTGTCTGACACCGCCACCGAGCCATCGACCAGGATTTTCGCCACGATGTCGTCGGCATGCCCGGCCAGGGCTTCGTCGACCGAGTTGTCGACCACCTCGAACACCATGTGATGCAGGCCGGTGCCGTCATGGACATCGCCGATGTACATGCCGGGGCGCTTGCGGACGGCTTCCAGGCCACGCAGCACGGTGATCTTGCTGGAGTCGTAAGTGCCGTTGGGTGTTGGCGGGGTGTTTTGTTCGTCGGTCATGCGCGTGCCGTTGGCTCCACAACACAGGCAAAGACGGCCGCAGCCGCTTCGCACCGTGGAAAAAGGGGGGATAGCGAAGCAAATTATACCAGTCGGCCTACCCGGGCCGTTGAGCTCAGTCCGAGGGGGCTTGCAGTGCGACCTGACCGTGTTCCACGTGGAACCGGTGCAATAGCGCACCGGCGTCCGCGAGCCCGGGCGGGATCTCGGTCGCGGTGATCAGCATCTGCGCTGGCGCCGAGACCAGCCGGTGCAGGACGCGCGCCTGGTGGTGCCGGTCCAGCTCCGAACCCAGGTCGTCCAGCGCGATCACCGGCCATTCGCTTCGCTCGAACGCAAAGTCTTCTGCTTGTGCAAGGAGGCAGGCGAGGGCAGTGAGCTTGGCTTGCCCGCGAGAAAGTGCATCTTTGCCAGGGAGCACGTCGAAGTGAGGCATCCAATCCGCGCGGTGTGGGCCTTGCGAGGTGTAACCGTTCTGGCGGTCGCGATCGCGGGCTAACAAAAGGGCATCGGCAAGCGAGACCTCGTGGCGTTTCCAGCCTGGGGCGAACGTCAACGCGGACAGCCCAAGCGACGGTGCGATCACGTCTGCCACCGGAATCAGCCGGTCCTGCAGGCGTTCCAGGTAGCGCATGCGCCGGGATGTCAGCGTTTCCCCGGATTCGGCGAGTTCATGATCCCAGGCATCCAGCATGCGCGGCTGCGCGCCTTGTTTGAGCAACGCATTGCGCTGTTTGAGCGCGCGCACGTAGCGACGCCACAAGGCGAGGAAGTCGGGTTCCACGTGGAACAGCCCCCAGTCCAGGAAGCGACGGCGGGGTTCACCACCGCCGCTGATCAACACGTGGCTGCCGGGCTCAAAGGTCACCACGGCCAACGCAGCACACAAAGACCCCAACTGTGCAACGTCTTCGCCATCCAGACGCCCCGTCCATTCCTGGCCGCTATGACGTAGGCCGGCGCGACGTGTCCGCTCGCCTGCAGCACTGCCGCCTTCTTTCCATTCCACGAAGACTTCAAGGTCGTTCGCGCCTTGTTGGATCAGGCCGTCACGGACGCGGCCACGGAAGCTGCGGCCATATGCCATCAGGTGCAGCGCCTCGAGCACGCTGGTCTTGCCTGCACCGTTGTCGCCGGTGAGCAGATTCAATGCACTGGCCGGATGTAGCTCGACGGTCTGGAACCGACGAAGCCGATGAATGGACAACCGCATTACATGCATTGATCGGTGTGCTCTGGCGTGTAATCCGGCATGCCGGTCGGCTCAAAGGATACGTGATCGGCATGAAACCCGCGCAGACATGCAAACGGACGGTCTCGGACAGGCAGGGGATAACGTGTGGATAAAACCAAGGCTCTGCGCCCGATGTCACCTTATCCACAGCTTGTAGGCTGACAAATAGGTCGATAAACACGGGCTTTCGAGGCCATAAATGACTTTAAAAACAACAACCTGATCTACTTTGCGGTGAAATCTGCCCCTACCATCACCTCCAAGCTCTTAAGGTATTTGTAGTTTTAAAAGCAACGCGTGATGTGCATAAGTCGGAAACAGGCTCAGAAAAGCCAATCAGATGTCTGCAAACCTTTCAGCTAGGCGTAATGGCAATTGGTCTTGCTCTGCCTTTCAACTAAAACCGTTCAGTTTCAGGGCTCAAGTGATGATTCAACCGGAATCAACAAAAGTGACTTGGTCTCATAAATGCCAAAGCGAGGCGCTCAGCAAAGAAGTAGCGCTTTGTCGTTCGAGAGGGTCCGCATGAACTCGCCATCTCAGCCGACCACGCGTGAGCCGGTGAGGTTGCCTGTGCGTTAAAACCAGGGCGGTCTCAAGAGTCAAGTGCAACACCTCGAGAGACCTGCTGTTAGCGCAACGTATGGACGGACAGCCCGGCAGGCCATTGATTGTGCAAAAGTTACGTGAGCCAGTGTTTTGACAGAAAACGCGGGTCTGCAGTCGAGAAAAGTGTTGCACTTGGAACTTGAGTCGGCCCAGGTGTCAGCCTCTGGATTCACCTCTCTGTCGGGACCTGCACAGGCCCGCCGATAAACCGATACGTATTCAGGATCCCCCGAGTTCCGCGCAGAACGCGTCCACGACACCGGTCGCGCGCGGGGTCTATCCAGCAGGTCGATTCCCAAAAACTCGGCTTGCCGTCATCGGATAAGGGGCTGCCAATCCGGAGCCCCCGTCGGTATATGTGTGAGAGCGCGCCTGGCGCAGTGGGTCAAAAGCGACACCAGCGGCGTCAGCCGCTGAGTAACCTGAAATATCGCGCTGAAGATGCCGTTCCAACGCCTGAGCAACGGGCTTGCCGCTTCAGCTAGAACCGCTGCCCCCAGCGCGCCGACTTCCTCGCGTTGTGCGATCGCAGCTAGCAGGGTTACCCAAACAGACACAGCAAGCGGTTCAACAACCAATAAAAAGCCCGGCGTTCGCCGGGCTTCTCGTGTTCCACGTGGAACAAAGCGTCAGAGACGCAGCGGCATCACCACATGACGGGACTTCTCACTGCTGGCCTCGCGCACCAGCGCGGACGAATTCGCGTCTCGCAGCTGGATGACCACGTGCTCATCGCGCAATGCCGACAACGCATCGAGCAGATAGTTGACGTTGAAGCCAATCGCCAGGTCGTCGACCTTGGTGTCGGCCTCAATCTCTTCCTGCGCTTCTTCTTGCTCTGGGTTGTGCGCACTGATCTTCAATTGGCCTGGCGATACTTCCACGCGCACGCCACGGTACTTTTCGTTCGACAGGATGGCCGCGCGCTGAAGCGACGCACGCAGCGCCTCACGATCAACCTTGACCTCGCGATCGGCGCCAATCGGAATCACTGCCTCGTAGTCCGGGAAGCGGCCGTCGATCAGCTTGGAAGTGAAGGTTACATCGCCACGCTTGACGCGGATATGGCTACGGCCGACTTCCAATTCGACCTCACGGTCTGCGCCTTCCAGCAAACGCAGCAGCTCGGTCACGCCCTTACGCGGCACGATGATCTGACGCTTGGCGCCGCCAGCATTCTCAAGCTCCATCTCGCATAGCGCCAAACGGTGGCCGTCGGTGGCCACGCAGCGCAGCAAACCGTCGCGCAGGTCGAACAGCAGGCCGTTGAGGTAGTAGCGAACATCCTGCTGTGCCATCGCAAACGCCGTGCGTTCGATCAGCTCTTTGAGCCCGGCCTCGGGCACCACCACGCGCTCGGTCGCCTCGACTTCGTCCACGGACGGGAAGTCGTTCGCAGGCAGCGTCGCCAGCGTGAAACGGCTACGCCCGGCCTGAACTGTCACCTTGTCACCGGTCTGCGAAATGGTGACCCGGCTACCGTCCGGCAGGGCGCGCAGGATGTCGAATAGCTTGCGGGCGGGAATGGTGGTTTCGCCGTCTTGCACGTCCTCCGCCATCGTGCGCGCGATCATTTCGACTTCCAGATCCGTGCCGGTCAACGAGACCTGTCCGTCCTTGACCTGCACCAGCAAGTTGGCCAGAACAGGCAGGGTTTGACGGCGTTCGACCACATTGACCACTTGGGCCAACGGTTTGAGGAAGGCTTCGCGCTGCAGTGTAAAACGCATGTGGTTCCGTGCCCCTATGCTTTAAAAGATTATGGAATAAATCAAAAGCTTGGTGGTGATGGTAGGGCCGTTTTCAGCGGATAACCGCCATAACTGTTTGTTTCCAAACACATTTCAGCGCCTGAAACGCTTGGGACTAGTGTGCCTGATCTGGTGGCAAAACCTGTGGATAGTTTTTCCATCGAACCGCCACGCAACGTTATCCACAGATTCTCCCGCATTTGACCCCAACGTTTCCACGCTTTTCTCCAGCGCGGACACGATTGGGGTCCGAGGCCTACTCGCTGAGCTTGCGAATCAGCTTTTCCCAGTCCTCGCGCAGCTTGCCGTCTGCCTCCATCAGCGTGCGGATCTGCCGGCAGGCATGCAGCACGGTGGTGTGGTCGCGGCCGGCGAAGGCATCGCCGATTTCCGGCAGGCTGTGTTCGGTGAGCTCCTTGGCCAGCGCCATCGCCACCTGGCGCGGACGTGCCAGCGAACGCGTGCGGCGCTTGGAGAGCAAATCCTTCATCTGCAGGCCGTAGTAGTCGGCTACTGTTTTCTGGATGTTGGGGATGCCGATGGCCTGTTGCTGCGCGCGCAACAGGTCGCGCAGCGTCTCCTGGGCGAATTCCACCGTGATCGAGCGCCCGGTGAAGTTGGCGCGCGCCACCAGCGTGTTGAGCGCGCCTTCCAGGTCGCGCACGTTGGAGCGCATCTTCTTGGCGATCAGAAATGCCACGTCGTCGGGAATCTCGGCGCCACGCTCGCGTGCCTTGGCCAGCACGATGGCTGCACGGGTTTCGAAATCCGGCGGATCGATCGCGACCGACAAGCCCCAGGCCAAGCGCGACTTCAACCGCGGCTCCAGGCCCTCCACTTCGCGCGGGTAGCGGTCGCAGGTCAGGATGATCTGCTGGCGGCCATCGAACAGCGCGTTGAAGGTGTGGAAGAACTCTTCCTGCGTACGGTCCTTGCCCGCGAAGAACTGGATGTCGTCGATCAGCAACGCATCAATCTGCTGGAACTGGCGCTTGAACTGATCCATCGCCTTGTCCTGCAGCGCCCGGATCATCGCGCTGAAGAACTGTTCCGAACGCAGGTACATCACCTTGGCAGCCGGTTTGGCTTGCCGCATTGCATTGCCCGCCGCGAACATCAGGTGGGTCTTGCCCAGGCCGGTGCTGCCGTACAACAGCAACGGGTTGTGCGCCCGGTCGCCGGGCTTCTGCGCGGCCTGGATCGCGGCGGCTAGACCCAGCTGGTTGCTGCGGCCTTCCACGAAGTTGGCGAAGGTGTAATGCGAATCCAGGTTGCCGGCGAACGGCGCGATCGGCGCAGCCTGCGGCGCAATGGTCGCCGCGACGGGTGCCGGAGCCGGCTCGGGCGCACGTGGACGCGACCCCACGGCCAGCGCCACTTCGCCATTGCCGGCAAAATACGCCAGCAACTCGCGGATGCGCGGCAGGTAGCGTTCGCGGACCTGGTCGACAATGAAGGCATTCGGGGCGTACAGCACGATGCTGTCGCCGCGGTCTTCGGCTTGCAGGGGTTTCAACCAGGTGTGGACATCTTCGGGCGGGAATTCAGCTTCGAGACGTTCCAGACAGCGGGGCCAAGCATCCATCAAAGTATGATCATCTGTTGCTGGCTGCGGCGCGCAGAAAGGC